>NZ_JBNWEO010000017.1:72500-333861 GCF_050496765.1 Neobacillus sp. SM06 | reverse complement strand
AATTTTGCCAAATGTAATGCCTGTTTGTTCTTCCATTTCCGTTTGCAGGTTAGCGACAAAATCTTCATAGGATTCATTGGCCATAACCGTTAAGGTATTGACGTTATAATCTGCCACTCGCTCACCATCTTGATTTACCGCCAAACGCAAACCACGGCCAATTTCTTGTCTACGGCTAACGTATGTCCCGCCAGAATCTTTCAGGGTACAGATTTGGAATACATTCGGGTTATCCCATCCTTCCCGCAAAGCAGAGTGGGAGAAAATAAAGCGTAAAGGCTCATCTAAGCTTAGCAACCGCTCTTTTTCTTTCATAATAAGACTATATATATCGGTATCGGCCTGTGTATTTCCTTTTGTATCCTTTAATTTGCCTTTTTTGTCTTGAGCGAAATATCCGTTATGGAGTTTATCAATTTCGATGTCCACGTCAATATCGTTAAACAGTGTTCGATATTTTGGCTTTTGGATTAATTTTTTGTATTCTTCTTCGAACATAACCGCATATTTCCCTTTAACCGGGTTCCCATCTTTATCATAGTCACGATAATTGGCCACTTTATCGATGAAGAAAAGACTCAATACCTTTATGCCACGATGATTTAAGCGTAATTCCTTATCAAGATGTTCCTCAATCGTTTTGCGAATTTGGTATCGTTTAATTGTATCATCATCGATATCCCCGATAGATTCACCAAGTCTTAAAACATGACCATTGATTTCAATTGATTCGTTTCCTTCCGTCCAATCAATTTGTTCAATAAGAAATCCACGATAAAGTTCCCGGTCTCCAGAGACATCAAATAAATCGTCTCCATATTTCGCAGTCTTAGTAGTTCGTTTTACTTTTCCAGCAGTTTCAACATCCAGTTCCACTTTTGCTTTACGTTCTTTGACTTCTACTAATTTAATATATGGCAGGTTAAAAGATTGTTCAGATCGAACAGACATGACCTCAATCTTCTTAACAAGCTTTTCATTATAAGCATCAACTGCATCTAACCGGTAAATCATATTATATTTATCGACATGGGTTGCAGAGTATCTAAGCGTACATAATGGTTCTAAAGAAGCAATGGCTTCCTTAGATTTCGGTGTCGTATCCACACTTTGCGGCTCATCAATAATGACAATTGGATTTGTTTGTTGGATGAATTCAATTGGCCGATAACCGTTTAAGCGATCATTCGCACGGTGGATGACATTCGCTTTATCCTCTTTTTCCGGATCAACAAAGCTTTTTCTGAATGCATCAATATTGATAATCATTACTTGAATAGTGGTCGCTGTAGCAAAGTTACGGACTTGATCCAGTTTGTCAGAATCATAGATGAAATATTCAAGCGGCTGCTGGTCATACAAGTCTTTAAAATGCTGTTCTGTTATTTGTAATGATTTATACACCCCTTCACGAATAGCGACAGAAGGAACAACAATCACAAACTTAGAAAAACCGTATTGTTTATTTAACTCGTAAATTGTCCGTAAATAAACATACGTTTTCCCTGTCCCGGTTTCCATTTCAACCGTAAAGTTCATTCCAGCTAATGATTCACTTTGCGCTAATCCATTACGAGTTTGAACCTCTTGCACATTTTTTAATATTTCATTCGGTGTTAGGTCTAAGCGGTTGCCAATTCCTAAATCCGTTTGAATCATCCCCGCATCCTCGCCATAGGAAACGGTAAAATTTGATTGCTTTACTGTTTGTCCTTTAAAAATGTTTACTATAGAATCAATGGCTTGTCGTTGGTAGGGAAGATCAGATTGAAACTTTAACTTCATCCTTACACACTCCTAACATCATTGATTCCGTTCTTCTTCAACGTCTGAATTGCATTCGTCTTTACAGAGTCATTTAAGAACCCTGATTCTTTAAAGATAACCTTCGTATCAAAATCTTCCGGTTTCAGCTTAATCATCTCATGGACAATCTCTAAATCAATATCATCTTCTAAGCACAGCAATACTGAGCCATATGCTACATTGAAAATAGTTTTCCCTTTATAATCCACTTCCTCAATCTGCGTAGTTAACGGAATACCAATCTTCAACAAAATCTCAAATAATAAATCTTCTTTAGAACGATCCTCTTTAATGTTCTCAAGCTGCTCAAGCATACCTTCCTCAAGATTTTCTAAGTTAGGATCCCAAGGTTTTACATTGGAGGAATCCAGCTTGAACACCTTAAAACCAGTATCTAAATCCGTTTTTCTTGTTTCTTCTACAATCTTATCACCAGCACGGCGAATACGTTCCTTACCAATTTCACAAATATTTTTATAACCTGCTTTATATGGCTCAGATTTTTCATCAGTTAATTCTGGTAGTTGCACCATGATAAATTTTCTTTTCCCACCATCTTCTGCATTAATCCTCATTACCGCATTTGCTGTAGTAGAAGAACCTGAGAAAAAATCCATAATGTATTCTTCTGAACCGCTTCTAGTACTTAGTTGTATTAACTTTTTTATAAGTTTAGTTGGTTTTGGAGTATCAAAATAAGAAACTCCATTAAATAAATTTTGTAATTCTTTAGTCCCATGTGTAGCTGTACCATAATTGTCACCACTAAACCATGTACTTTCGACAGAACCAAATTCTTTCTTTTCGTGATAAAAGACTTTTAATTGTGGTTTTGACTCACCTGTTTTTCCAAATATTATTCGATTATCCTCTAAAAGTTTTTTAAATGATTTTTCATCAGTCCTCCAACAACGCCCCCTTGGTGGCAAAAACCTTTCTCCAGTATTTGGATTGGTTATTTCATAAGTTAAATTTGGTCGTATATTGGGAGCATCAAAAGGATCAGCCTTCCATGGTCCTCTTGGATCATTATCGGGATTATCGAACTTATTTTCGTCTAAAGGTAACGGATAACATGCAAATTCTTCTATTGAATGCCAAACATCTTTGTTAGTTTCTTTTAACCTTCTATGAGTTTGCCTTCTTTTCTTTGCATAAGCTAGAATATACTCATGGCTACTACTTAAATCAGTATCATTTTGAATTGATTGTCGAGCTTGCCAAGGTATCTTTGCAACCAAATTATCTTCACCAAAAATTTCATCACAAATTTTAGAAAGATTATTCTCTTCGTTATCGTCAATTGAGATAAATATAACTCCATCATTTTTTAATAAATTTCTAGCAAGCTTTAATCTAGGGTACATCATGTTTAACCAATTAGTGTGGTATCTCCCATTACTCTCTGAATTTGATTTTGTTTCTTGCCCAGTTGTTTCTTTATAGTTTTTTATATTATCTTTAAAGTTATCTTTATATACAAAATCTCTGCCTGTATTATAGGGAGGATCAATATAAATCATTTTAATCTTTCCAAAATATGATTTTTGTAATAACTTCAACACCTCAAGGTTGTCGCCCTCAATATAAAGGTTCTGAGTCTTATTCCAATTTTTACTTGTTTCCGTATCAGGACGAAGTGTACCGGTTGATGGAGTCTGTGCCATTTTTAATGCTTGAGTTTTTCCATGCCATGTGAATTCGTATTTTTCTTTTCTTGTTTCAATTTCATCACCAAGTACGACTCGTAATTTATCGAAGTCGATTTTTCCTTCAGTTACGATTTCGGGAAATAGTTGTTTGAGTGCTTGGATGTTTTCTTTTGTAATATCAAGAGATTTACCATCAAGTTTTTCCATCTATGATTCTCCTTTACAGTTCTAGTTCTAGTGTTAATTCAGTTATTTTATTAGATAGTTGTTGAATTTTAACATTGTATTCCACTTTTTTATTGAATTGAGTTTCCTTTTTCATTGCTTTCTTTAATTTCGCAATTTCTTGTTCTGTTTCATTAATTTTTCCAATAACAATTTGCTGCTGCTCTCGTTTCCTGTCGTCTTTGACAACTCGGAAGCTCCCTACGATGTCCATATGCTGATACGCTTGAACTGCTAGGTCAATCTCTTTATAGAATTCAAAGAAGTTAGAGAAGTTGACCTTTGTTAGATGAATGGACTGAATAAAATCATGAATAAGTGTGTTCTCTAAATCATGTAAGCTAATCCATGCGGTACGATGACTCTCGATTAATACGACATTCGATTGATTCACTTTATTGAGTCGCTTCATACAGGTGCTGACAAGAATCTCTTCATTTAGGTGAAAGACAATGATTACCGGGTTAGGCAATGCTCCGTGAATCACTTCTTCAATTACAGCTACTTGCTTTTCGGTTGCCTCTTCCCGCATTCTAACCGTGATATACATGACACCTTCATAGTGGAAGTCGTCATTTATAAAGGGTTGAATATTGATGGTAGAAGGGGTTAACAAATAAGTTAACTCCATTCTCTCAATATATTTTGTAATCACATCTTTTTCCTTTTTATTTAACACTGCATAATCATAGAAAATCTTTTTATCTAACTTTTTATTTAATGAGGGGAGTTTTTGCTCCAATCCGATTTCACGATAAAAAGTTGAGGCAGACATGACCATCATCCTTTATTTTACGATGAGATAAGAAATGATCTCAAAGTCTTGTAAACTCGTATTCGTGCTTGTAACCAAAGCTATCTAAATTGCCTAAGCTGAAAATATTCAGTGTTGCTTGCTGATCCATTTTTCCGACTATCTCATCAGCAGCTTTTTCTAATAAATCTTTGTAGTCATCCATATATTTTCCATCATTCGTCTCTTCATAGAATAGTTGATATAACTGCTCTTCCACGTCAGACTGATTTAAACACAATGAACGGTAAACATCTAAGATTTTTTTCACATGAACTTGATTATAGAGAACCTCACCATTTTGTTTCATGTAAATCAAATAATAGGGATGTAGGGCATTTTTTTCATTTGAAGCAATGAAATTATTAATCTGCTTCAAACAGAAGATGACTCCCGTTTGTATCTCATCATAGATTTTTTCGTTTTTGTTTGTAGTAATACTAAATAACCCAAGCGGAGCATTTTTTATTGCATCCTCGTTTTTCTTCATATAATTCATTAAATCCATGCGAAAATCATCCATTGTAAAATCAGTAAGTGAGATGTTCCCCGATATATCTTCAAGATCAATAATCTCATTTTGCAGCTTTTCCAATTGCTTTCTACGATACTCTAAATCTTTCATCTCATTGCTGTTATCTGCTATGACATTTTCTTCCCCAGTCGAAGAGATATCTAGAATCGTCATTCGATCCTTTACTCGACCTACTAAATTGATGTATTCATCTAATTCCATTGAAGGCCAGAAGTTCATCAGCTGAATGCACTCATTTTTACTTCCTAAACGGTCAATTCGTCCAAATCGCTGAATGATTCGAACTGGATTCCAATGGATGTCATAATTAATTAAGTAATCACAGTCTTGTAAGTTTTGTCCTTCCGAAATACAGTCAGTGGCTATTAAAATATCAATTTCATCCACCATATCAGGCATTACTTTTTCTCTTTCTTTTGACAGTGGGGAGAAGTTAGTCAACACACTGTTAAAATCAACTTTTTTCATTTTTAAGGTTGTCTTTGGATTTTCAGAACCTGTCACCATTGCCGTATGCAACTGAAAATTTTGCAAAATAAACGGATGTAAATTTTCATATAAATATTTTGCCGTATCCGCAAATGCAGTGAAAATTAATATTTTCTTATTTTGGCCATTGATTGGATGCTCAATTTTCTTCTTCATTTGTTCTTTTAGTGCCAATAATTTTTTGTCACGTTCAGGAGTGACTTTATTTGCATACGATAATAGTTTAGAAAGAATGTCACGGTCATAATGTAGATCCTGCTTCCAGCGAACTAAATCAACGTCCTTTAATAATATTTTTACCTTCGAACCAATAAGGGCATCTTCCAAATCAGGATCATCCACATCAATATCCATGATGTCATTGACTGAATCTGTACTTGGTTGATAGTTTTCTATTTTTCCGATAAAGGCATTTATATTATTAATAATACTACCTAAAGTTAAAGAGAAGGAGTGGACCGAACTCTCCAATCGTTTTAAAAGGTTTGATTTCATTAAATGAATCAAGTTATTTTCACGGTCTGTTTGTTTAAATACTTGTCCATTTGCTACTTTCGTATCATATTTCTCACTATAAGCAGCCCTCATATGAGGTAAAATATACTGCATTGGTGAGTAAACAGCTAAGCGTAAACGTAAAATATCATTATTAATCGTTTCAAGGGCAGGAAATTGATCAGCCTTGTCGATCTTTTCTTTAATATTGATTGGCTGCAATCGATTCGGAAATTTCCCGATGTCTTTCATATTGTAGTACTTTTCAATATGACGACGTGACCTTGCAATCGTTAGGGAATCTAGTAATGTGAAATAATCCCAACTTAACAAATCTAATAATCGTTCTGTTGTCCGGTTTTCTTCAGATAAATTGCTCCATTTGTTAAACTGAGATTGAGCAATCCGAATCGTATGTGAGATATTCTTAATATTTGCAGTGGTTGCTAGCGCTGTATCATCACCTTCCGTAATGAAGGCGATCTGATTTTTTAAATCATCTAATTTGTTATTAACAGGAGTTGCGGACAACATTAACACTTTTGTTTTTACTCCAGCTTTAATAATGTCATTCATTAATCTTGAATACCTTGTCACTCGGTCATTTCGCGCTTCATTATTTCTAAAATTATGGGACTCATCAATGACAATGAGATCATAATTTCCCCAGTTAACATGCTCAAGATTGATATCACCGCTATATCCACTTTGTCGAGATAAATCTGTATGATTCAGTAAATCGTACGAAAAGCGATCCTCAGACAAAATATTACGCTTATCATTTAAACGATAAATTGACCAGTTTTCTCTTAACTTTTTCGGTGCTAGAACTAACACTCGATGATTTCTTAGCTCGTAATATTTAATAACAGCTAATGCCTCGAATGTTTTCCCTAACCCAACACTATCCGCAATGATACAGCCGCCATGTGTTTCAATTTTATTAATGGCACCAACTACACCGTCTTTTTGGAAATCATATAATTTATTCCAAATAATTGTGTTTTCAAATCCAGTCCTTGTTTGCAGGGCATCAAAGTCTTTCGCACCTTCTAAAAAATCTTTAAACAGATTATAAAGAGTGACAAAATAAATGAACTCTGGAGAATTTTCTTGATATAGAACCTCAATACGTTTTAATATCTTTGCCTTCACATCCTGCAAAGCATGTTCATTATTCCATATTGCCTCAAAATTTTTTAACAATTGATTATTCGTATCATAATCATCAACAATATTATTAATATACATATTGGATGAATTGCTATAACCTAGTCCCGCACTTGAAAAAGGAGCGCCACCAACTAAACCTGTTTGGTCTCCATCTTCATTCTTCACATGATACAGCCCACCTTGAATTTTTTGTCTTGTGACAGATTTAAACTGGGCCTTCTTTTTTAACCACTTTGTTAACTCCCGCGCGATATAACCTTGTGTTAATTCAGATTTATATTTTTGTTCTTCATCTACTCCATATAGCAATGCTTCATTTTTTTCAATTTGTTCTTTATTAAAGTCCTTACTCTCAATAAAGGCTGGCTCTGTAAAAATGAATCTAAACTCATCCAGCTTCGCTAGCTCTTTCTTTAATTCAACAAATGCGTAAAGAGTAAAGTGGGCAGCTGCAATAGAAATTTTACTTCCTTTAGAGATGCTGTTTTTTAGAACATCCCCAACTAAACCCGTTTGTTTATTATCAATAATCCCTTTTGACATCCCTATGCGCTCCTCAAAAAAAACTCTATCTAAATATAAAAAACTATAATATAGTCCAATTTTATCATACATTAATACAAAAAATGGATAACACATATTACCTCTCCCATTAACTAAGTAATAATTTAATTAAAAAATATTAAACCCTATTAAAATGTCCAAAAACCGAAGCTATAATGTTTCAGAATTTAACCAGTAAATTCAATGAACAAACATTTTCACTATTTATGGGGGTTAAAATTAAATGGAATCCATTAAAAAATATACAACTTGGGAATCACTACCCGACACTTTGACTGCACTGCATATTTCACAGTTTCTAGGAATTTCGAGAAGAAGGGTCTATGAGTTATTACAAACGAATGTAGAACACGGTGGAATTCCCAACTTTTCGATTGGAACATCAAAAAGAGTAGAGAAGTCAGATTTTAAGCAATGGATTATACAGTTAAAAAAGAAAAAACAAGCTTAACGGCAATTCAACACAAGAAGGTGGAGAAGACATCAGAGCTGTTATTGATTTTGCTGTCTTCTGCCCACAAAAAATTTATTAAACATTTGATTTTATACATTACAAGTAAGAATTGAGGTTAGACACATTATGAAAGGACATTTTAGAAAAAGAGGTTGTAAATGCCCTCCTAACAATTGCACTTGCGGTAAAACTTGGTCATTTATAATTGATGTGGGGAAAGACCCAGAGACAGGTAAAAGGAAGCAAGGATCTGGAAGTGGCTTTAAAACAAGGCAAGAGGCCGAGGCAGCGGCAGCCGCACTACTTACAGAAGTAAATAAAGGTACATTTATTAAAGAATCTAATATTTTATTTAAAGATTGGGCTAACGTTTGGCTGCCGCTATATATCGAAAGAAATGGACCAAAGCCCTCAACTATACGTCTAAGGCAGTACAGCATTAAAAAGTTATTGCCTTATTTTGCCCATTTAAAGCTAAAAAACATTACAGAAGAAATGTATCAAGCAGCATTAAATGATTTAAAAAACCGAAATTTTGCTCGAAGCACCCTAGAAGGAGTGCATACCACTGCAAAAATGATTTTTAAAATGGCTGTTAATAAAAGAATGCTAAAAATAGACCCAATACAAAATGCTTATATAAAAAAAGACCAACAAGTGATTATAGAATCCGATGAAGAAGACCTACCTTTATTCTTTGAAAGGAAAGAGCTTGAATTATTCCTAAATACTGTAAGAGATAAAGGACTATTTATGGACGATGCTATATTTACTACACTATCATCCACCGGTATCCGTGTCGGTGAATTAGTAGTACTCAAGTGGAAGGATATAGATTTTGATAAGCGGACTATTTACGTGACCAAAACGTATTTTAACCCAAATAACAACACAATTAAATTCCAATTAGTTCCTCCAAAGACCAAAAGTTCTCGGCGAAAAATTGTTGTAAGCACAGTAGTTATCGACATATTAAAAAAACATAAGAAGGAACAAGAAAAAATTATTAAACATTTAGGCAACTCCTACAATGACTATGGCTATGTATTTGCTAATGTTAACCGCCATCCCGGTTATCCAATCTTAATTAAACTTGTTGAAAGTCGTATGGCTCGGCTATTAAAGAAGGCAGAGTTAAATCCAGCGCTTACTCCACACTCTCTTCGTCATACACATACATCCCTACTTGCCGAGGCAGGAGTAAAGCTAGAAGCAATTAAAGAGCGGTTGGGCCACGAAGATGATGAGGTTACTGAGAGAATATACCTTCATGTAACTAACGTAATGAAAACAGAAGCCGCGGATCAATTTAGTAAACATATGGGCGGTCTTATATGATAATCCTTGAAAGCAAAATGGCAGCATTTTTGCTTTCAAAATACATATATTGGTTATTCTAAATTATTCCCTTTCTTAAATGAAACAAACTCAACTTTCTTCTCCTTCAAGTTTGGTTTTGCTTTTAATCCTGCTTGTGTCCATGAATAAGCCTGAGTGTGTTCAGAGGATCATCCCACCATGCCATGTTTTTTGATGCAGATACAAGAAGCTGGAATCCAAGTATTTCTTCTACTTCTAAAAATGTCATAGCTATTCGGTTTGAACCCTCTGATTTTAAAAACTTTTTTAGAGGTTCGTATTTGCTTCCTCTTGTATGCAATTCAGCCCCTCCCTTAATCGATTTAAACAATCACCAAGATATTTTTCCTTAATATTACCACAATTAACATCTGAAGGAGCAGACAAGAATTATACTCATTTCTCTTAGTATTAACAAATTGAATTATTCAAATTAACTCTGGGCATAATGGACATTTGAAACACGATTACTAAGAAAGTGAGGTTTTTTGATGAAATGAAAGGCCATTTTTACAGGAGGGGCTGCAAGTGCAAAAAGAAAAAATGCACCTGTGGTTCCAAGTGGGCTTTTATGGTTGATATCGGAATTGACCCAGTAACCGGGAAACGCAAACAAAAGGGAAAAGGGGGCTTTAAGACTAAGCAAGAAGCTGAAGCAGCTGCTGCCGCTCTTATTCATGAGGTAGAAGAAGGAATGTATGTGGAAGAAACCAATCAAACATTTAGTGACTTTTCAAAAGAGTGGCTTACCATCTATCGAGATTCAAAAGATGTGAAACCGGGAACAATACGTGTCAGACTACATGAAATAGGGAAATTGATGCCTTATTTTGCTCAATTAAAATTAAGAGATATAACGCGGAAGAGATATCAGGATGCTTTAAATGATTTAAAAGGACAAGGTTATTCTGATAACACAATGGATGGGGTGCATCGAACAGGAAGAATGATTTTTCGAAAAGCGTTGGAACTAGAGATAATCAAAAAAGATCCAACAGAGTATGCTTATCTTAAAAAGGATAAGAAAACGATTGAACAGCTGGAGGAAGAAGAAATCCCAAAGTATCTTGAAAAGGAAGAGCTTGCATTATTTTTAAAAACAGCCAAGGAACATGGACTTGAACATGATTATTTGATGTTCCTTATTCTTTCCTACACAGGCATAAGAGTTGGCGAGTTAGTGGCTCTCAAATGGAAGGATATAGATTTCGTGAATCATATGATTAGCATTACCAAAACGTATTACAATCCTAATAACAATACTCTGAAATATCAGCTAGTCACGCCAAAGACGAAAAAATCACGACGAAAAATCATTGTCGATGAAAAGGTGATAAACGCTTTAAAGGATCATAAAAAAGTTCAAGAAGAAGTCATTGAGCAATTAGGGGAAGCTTACTATAATAAAGACTTTATCTTTGCCAAAATGGAACGGCAATTTGGTTATCCTATTGTCATTAAGACCGTTCAAAACAGAATGGAGAGGCTGCTTAGGTTTGCAGAACTAAATTCTGAGTTAACACCACATTCATTAAGGCATACACATACATCACTTCTTGCTGAAGCTGGTGTCTCACTCGAACAGATTATGGATAGACTTGGACATTCCGATGATCAAATCACAAAAAATGTTTATCTCCATGTAACCCAAGAAATGAAAAAAGAAGCTTCCCACAAGTTTGCACAACTCATGAGAAGCCTCGATTAAAACCTTAATTAAAATCCTCTATGTTAACAAAATGTTAACATCACACTCTTATCTTACATAAAACCCAGTCATATCAAGGGTTGGAGGCACTTATTACATCATGCCGCCCATGCCACCCATGCCACTCATGTCAGGCATGCCGCCGCCAGCGTTTTCTTCTGGCTTGTCAGCTACTACTGCTTCTGTTGTTAAGAACATAGCTGCAACAGATGCTGCGTTTTGAAGGGCTGAACGAGTTACTTTTGTTGGGTCTACGATACCGGCATCGATCATGTTTACCCACTCGCCAGTTGCAGCGTTGAAGCCTGTGCCAACTTCTTCGCGCTTTAAGCGGTCAACGATGACGGAACCTTCAAGACCGGCGTTTGCAGCGATTGTGCGTACTGGCTCTTCGATTGCACGAAGAACAATGTTTACACCAGTTGCTTCGTCGCCTTCTGCTTGGATTTCAGCTACTTTGTTGTAAACGTTTAGAAGGGCAACACCACCGCCGGATACGATCCCTTCTTCAACAGCAGCACGAGTTGAGTTCAAAGCGTCTTCAATGCGAAGTTTGCGCTCTTTTAGTTCAGTTTCAGTTGCAGCACCAACTTTGATTACGGCAACGCCGCCAGCTAGTTTTGCAAGACGCTCTTGTAATTTTTCACGGTCAAATTCAGAAGTTGTTTCTTCCAATTGAACACGGATTTGGTTTACACGGGCTGAGATGGCAGCAGAATCGCCGGCACCTTCAACGATTGTTGTGTTTTCTTTTGAAACGACAACTTTTGCAGCGCGTCCTAAAGAATCGATTGTAGCCGATTTAAGGTCGCGGCCAAGTTCTTCTGTGATTACTTCCCCGCCAGTTAATGCAGCGATATCTTCAAGCATTGCTTTGCGGCGGTCACCGAAGCCAGGAGCTTTAACAGCTACTGCATTGAATGTTCCGCGCAGTTTGTTGACAACCAATGTTGCAAGAGCTTCGCCTTCAACATCTTCAGCAATCAAAAGTAATGGCTTGCCTTGTTGTACCACTTGCTCAAGAACCGGAAGGATTTCCTGGATGCTGGAGATTTTCTTATCGGTAATTAAGATATATGGATTGTCTAATACAGCTTCCATTTTATCTGAATCAGTTACCATGTATGGTGAAGCATAGCCGCGGTCAAATTGCATACCTTCGACTACATCTAATTCAGTTGTGAAGCCTTTGGATTCTTCAATCGTAATAACGCCGTCGTTGCCAACGCGCTCCATTGCTTCAGCAATCAATTGGCCCACTTCTTCATCAGCAGCAGAAATAGCCGCAACTTGTGCAATTGATGCTTTGCTTTCGATTGGCTTCGAAATGGCTTTTAATTCGGCAACAGCTGTTGCAACGGCTCTTTCGATTCCTTTGCGGATTCCCATTGGGTTCGCACCAGCCGTTACGTTTTTCAGACCTTCGCGGATCATCGCTTGTGCAAGAACAGTTGCCGTTGTTGTACCGTCACCGGCAACATCGTTTGTTTTGCTGGCAACTTCAGCAACAAGCTTCGCACCCATGTTTTCAAAAGCATCTTCTAATTCGATTTCTTTGGCAATTGTTACACCGTCATTTGTGATGAGTGGTGAGCCGAATTTTTTCTCAAGAACGACATTGCGTCCTTTTGGTCCAAGCGTTACTTTTACCGCATTTGCAAGTGTATCAACTCCGCGAAGCATAGCGCGGCGTGCATCTTCACTAAATTTAATTTCTTTAGCCATTTACAAGAACCTCCTCAAAAGATTGATTATAAGTATAAATGTTCAAATTCAATTACTCGCCTACAACAGCAAGAATATCGTTTTCACGTAAAATTAAGTATTCAGTACCTTGGTATTTCACTTCAGTACCAGAGTATTTTGAGAAGATAATCAGATCGCCTACAGAAACTTCAAGGGCAACGCGCTCTCCATTATCAAGGACGCGACCCGTACCAACGGCAACAACCTTTCCTTCCTGAGGCTTTTCTTTAGCTGAGTCCGGTAATACGATACCGCTTGCAGTTTTTTCTTCTGATTCAACAAGCTCAATCACAATGCGATCACCTAATGGTCTTAACAATTCAAACAACCTCCTCAAATTGATATGTTATTCAGTCATTATTAGCACTCACTACTCTTGAGTGCTAACACAATTATTATAATAATGAATCGAATCATTTTTTGCAAGTATGAAGCCAAAATTTTTTGCAAAAAAAATTGCTTTATTTGTCAATGCAAACACCTTTAAAAGTATGTTTATCGACAATCGATTTTATACCAATTTTTTTCGCGAAAACGCTTCTATTTGAAAGAACGGCTATTAAAAGAGTAGAATGGTTTATAGTGCAGAAATATTTCGTTACCTTTGGAGGAGACTCGCATTTTGAAAAGAGACGATTGGACAATCTTAATTGTATACATTGCCATGCAATTTTCCAGTTTCGCCGGCATTCCGCTCACCGCATTTATTCTTAAGCAGCTTGGTCAAAATCAAAGGCTGGCTGTTCCCTATTGGCTGATTATTAGTTTTAGCATTGGCCTTGCCATCACCTTGTTTATTTTGCGAAAAGAAATGCGCGGCACGCGTGATAACCGTTCGGGAAGCTCGCTAAGTGTCTCGATCATCTGGGCCATTTTCGGCGTTTTTCTTGCTCTTTTCGCTCAATCGCTGGCAGCGAACATTGAGCGGCTGATCGGCGTGCCGATGGGGTCTGAAAACACACAGCAAATTTTAAAAATCATTGACACCTTACCATTAACGATACTTGTAAGCTCGATTTTCGGACCGATTCTTGAAGAAATCGTTTTTCGGAAAATCCTGTTTGGAACCCTATACAAACGATTTAACTTCTTTGTTTCCGCGCTTGCAAGTTCTGTTATCTTTGCGCTCGCACATATGGAGCCGCAGCATGTCCTGCTGTATTCATCGATGGGCTTTACCTTTGCCTATCTGTATATCCGGACAAAGCATATCCTTGTGCCCATCTTCGCCCATGTCGCCATGAATACACTTGTGGTTATCATTCAATCGGCTTTCCGGAATGATCTTGAAAAATTGATTCAAGATGCCGGGTTTGTGCAAAATTTTATCGGAGGATTTTTATGAGACAGTCACCGCTCTTTTCAGGCTTCGTTTATCTGTTGTTAGGAGCCTTGTTTACCTACTTCGCCATCCAGGATGTCCAGCAAAACGGCTGGGGCTTTTTTGCCTACCTGCTCGTCATTCTTGCGACATTTGATCTTGGTTCGGGGCTCAAAATTATCTTGTTTTCTTTTGCAAAAAATAAAGGGAAAAAATAGGCCTTTTCATCCTAAAATGAAAAGGCCCGTACGTTTAAGGGTGCCCGTGACTGGTACGAAAGCATGAGAGCAAATTTCTTTTTCTCATTTGAGGCTTCGTTTTGTTTTTATTTTTACCGACGACTCCGAATCCTGGCTAAAGCTGCGTGCGAGAGTACTCGACCTGACCGATTGTACAGCCTGATCCAATCTGGATCGTATTGCCTCTCACGACCTCAGCTTTCGTATTTTCAAGATAGATGTCATCCCCTTCGATCACCTTGGCCAAAAGTACACCTTCGTTTTTGATAAATGGAAGCAGCAAAGGCAGCATTTCTGTTGAAGGTGATCAGATCTCCCCGTTCATTCGATGCCATCTACATTCATCTCTATACTAGTTTTACCTTTAATTCTTCCATCAGATTTAATAGAGGCAGCTGTGTAACAACTTTTGCCCCTTTTTCAAAATAAACCCCTTCCGCATTCACAAGCAGCAGGCATGTTGAAATGCCTAGTTTCCGAAGGATCACTAATTCACAGTTTTTTTGTTTCAATAATGGCGAATGGTCTTTTAAAAGATCGAGAACCATTTTACCTTCTTCCTGATGAATGTCACCCGACTGGAGGAGTGTTTCCAGAATAACGATTTCAACGATTCGCGCTATGTCAAACTGCTGGCCACGGTTATCATTTTCTAAATAAAAATCAAGCACCGATTTTGAAACAATGTTACGTTTTATCAATTCGTCTTTTGATAACTGCAAATCAGTCAAATTGGGAGAGAACATATCTGCCAGTTCTTCTAGCGACAGATGTTCCTTCATTGTTTGAATTTTATTGATCCGCTCAAGTATTTTTTCTTTGGGGAAAAAGGTTTCTTGACCGGTAAAAGTGGATTTCCTGATAAACCAGTCCTCCGGAATCAGATCTTTCCTTTTCCACCGGTATAACTGTCCATAGGAAATACCCGTTAAGTCCAAAAGATCCTTTTTAGAAATTAATTCATCACTCATAGCAAAAACCCCTTTCGAATAAAAACGTAACATAACACTGTTGCGTTTTAAAGGTTTTAAAGAAAACTCGCCGATTGGCGAGCCTTTGGCGAAGACAGAGGCGTAGTTGCCCTTATGCTAATCAGAATTTATGTATATAAATTCTGATTAGCAAAAAAAGATCCTTTCACCTTCCGTGGCGAAAAGATCTTCTGATCGTTACATTTCTTCTTCAATGTTCTCGTTCGGATAATGCTTTAAAAAATAGACAAGCGACTGCAATTCCACTGCCAAGTCGATGTGGTGAATCCGGATCGAAGGCGGAACATTTAATCTTGCTGGCGTGAAATTTAAAATTCCTTTGATATTGGCTTTGACCAATTTATCGGTTATGGTTTGCGCCACGGGCGCGGGAACCGTTAAAATGGCCACCTGGATATCCTCAGCCTTCAATTGCTCCTCCAGCTCATCCATAGGAAAAACCGGAACATCTCCAATCTTGGTACCAATTTTATTCGGATCGACATCGAAGGCATACTCAATTTTCGTATTATTATTTTTTAAAAAATTATAATTTAAAAAAGCAGTGCCCAGATTCCCTACTCCGATCAAAGCCACTTTTGTCAATTCATCCTGATCAAGCGTTTTTCGGAAAAAGGACAGCAAATAGTTCACATTGTAGCCATAGCCTTTTTTTCCTAACGCGCCAAAATAGGAAAAATCGCGGCGAATTGTAGCCGAATCTACTTTCACGGCTTCACTTAATTCCGCTGAGGAAACTCTTTGCTTCCCCGAAGAATGAAGATGATTTAAAAATCGGTAATACAAAGGCAGCCGTTTTGCCGTTGCCTGCGGGATTTTCATCGATTCATTGTTCATAAATTCCTTACACCCCCATCAATCTTAAATTTGTTCGGTTCGTTTGAAATCACCATTCTTGCCGCCGGTTTTTTCCACAAGATAAGTGGCGCCAATAATCATTCCTTTGTCAACCGCTTTGCACATGTCGTACACGGTCAACGCACATGCAGATGCGGCTGTTAGCGCTTCCATTTCTACACCTGTATTCCCTTTCGTTTTAACCGCTGCCTTTATATTTAATGTATATTGATCTGGCTGACCTTTTTCCCAAGAAAAAGAAATATTGATGCCGGTTAACGCAATCGGGTGGCACATCGGTATAATTTCCGATGTTTTTTTTGCAGCCATGATCGCCGCAACTTGGGCAACTGCTAACACATCGCCCTTTTTCATCTCATTATGAGTAATTTTTTCGTAAATTTCTTTATTTACGGTAATGCTGGAGTGGGCCAGTGCCGTCCTCGTTGTTTCAGGCTTGTCGCTAACGTCCACCATTTTTGCTCTGCCTTCTTCATTGAAATGTGTAAATTCTGCCATTATTACATTCCTCCAGTTAAATCATACACTATTTTTCACTGTATGTGTGAAACTTTGCACGAATAATCTTAAATTAATTGATTTTGTACCGCTAAAAAGCCGGGCTATCGACTTTATCCCGCAGTAACGTTCAGTAAAATCCACACTCACTTTATTGCTGACAATCAAGGAATACGGTACACTAATTTTAGTAATTGAGGTGAAAAAAATGCTACTGCTACAAGTCAATCAACTTTCAAAATACTATGGGGCTGACCTAATTTTATCGAATATAAAACTGGAATTACAAACTCGTGACCGCGTTGCGCTCGTGGGCCGCAATGGAGCTGGGAAATCCACATTATTAAAAATGATTGCCGGACAGATTTCACATGACAGTGGTGAAGTCATCAAGCCGAAAGACGTAACGATCGGCTATTTGGCGCAAAATACCGGTTTGGAGTCCAAATTATCGATAGGGGAAGAAATGCTGACAGTGTTTGCAGACCTGCAAACGATGGAAAAATCATTGAGAAACTTAGAGGAAAGCATGGCCGATCCTCTCATCCATGAAAATCAAGACCGGTATGAAAGAATTCTGAAAGAATATGACCAGCTGCAAATCAATTTTAAGGAGCTTGGCGGCTATCAGTACGAAGCCGATATCCGCTCGGTGCTGCACGGGTTAAATTTTCCCAATGATTCCTTGATGATTTCCAGTTTAAGCGGCGGCCAAAAAACCCGTCTGGCATTAGGAAAACTGCTGCTCACAAAGCCAGATATCTTAATATTGGACGAGCCGACAAACCATTTGGACATTGAAACCCTCTCTTGGCTTGAGCAATATTTGCAAAACTATGATGGGGCCATTTTAATTGTTTCCCATGACCGCTATTTTCTCGATAAAGTCGTCAATACCGTTTATGAAGTTTCCCGCCGCCAAATCAGAAAATACCTTGGAAACTACAGTACCTATTTGGAACAAAAAGCGGCCAATTACGAACGGGAAATGAAGCTGTATGAAAAACAGCAACAGGAAATTGCCGATTTGCAAGATTTTATTCAACGGAATTTGACAAGGGCCTCAACAACCAAACGGGCGCAAAGTAGACGCAAAAAATTGGATAAAATGGAAATCATCGACCGCCCTTTAGGGGATGAGAAGTCCGCTTCCTTCGCTTTTGAGATTGAGCGGCAAAGCGGCAATGATGTTTTAAAGGTAGAAAACTTGACGATTGGTTACGGTGAAAAAATTGCCGGAAATCTCACCTTTCAAGTAAGCCGCGGCGAAAGCATTGCCTTAGTCGGGCCGAATGGGATTGGTAAATCAACACTTTTAAAAACGATTATAAAAAAGCTGCCATCCCTTTCCGGTTCCGTACAGTACGGTTCAAACGTCACCATCGGTTATTATGATCAGGAACAAGCCGAGCTGACGTCCAATAAACAAGTCCTCAACGAACTCTGGGATGATTTCCCGTTAAAGCCGGAAAAAGAAATCAGGACCGTGCTCGGGAATTTCTTGTTCTCCGGAGACGATGTATTAAAAATCGTCTCCACACTTAGCGGCGGCGAAAAGGCGCGTCTGGCTCTTGCCAAACTAATGCTGGAAAAAGCGAACGTTCTTATTTTAGATGAGCCAACGAACCATCTTGACCTTGACAGCAAAGAAGTTCTCGAAAATGCCCTTATCGATTATCCGGGAACCATTTTATTTGTTTCCCACGACCGTTACTTTATCAATCGAATCGCAACCAAAGTGCTTGAATTACATGCGGATGGCTGCAGCGAGTACCTTGGCGACTATGATTATTATGTGGAAAAGAAAAATGAAATCGAAGAGCTGAAAGCCCTTGAAAAAACAGCTTCAGCCACAAAAACGGCCGCCCTCGCCACTTCGGAAAAAACAAGTTATCAACAGGACAAAGAAAGCAAAAAAGTAGAACGCCAACGGAAAAGGCGATTAGAAGAAATTGAAGTAAAAATCGAACAGTTGGAAGCACAAATCAACAGTTTTGAACAGCAGTTGTGTGAACCAGAGATTTTTCAAGACCATGAGAAGGTTTTGGAAATAACGGCGCAAAACGACAAAGCCAAAGCCGAACTAGAAATGTTACTGGAAGAATGGACAGAGCTTGCCGAATAAAAACGCGGCGACGAGCCACTCAACACGAACAGCTACCGATAGCAAACGGAAAGCGGGATACTAAATCCCGCTTTTCCACATTTTTATCCACAATTACAATCTTAATTCAGTAACCTTTTTGTCATTTTTCCACATTATCCACAAAAAACGATTTACTTATCCACATTATACACAGTTATTATTGGTTATTCACAATAAGGAATTCTTTTTTCGAATTGAAGTTTCACTTTATCCACAAAAAAAAGTCCCTCCCGGTGTGCAATCGATCGGCAAACATCCGTCCATTGCCCCGTAGAGAGACTTTATTAACTGTTTTCATGATTGTATTTATCAATTTCGAGTCCAGGATTGGCATTTAACGCTAAATCAGCCCGCTTTCCTTTCGCAAACATCACACTGCCAGCTGCCGCAATCATCGCGGCATTGTCCGTGCAAAGCGATAATGGCGGGATTACCAACTCTACGGATGGCATTGCCGAAAAGGCGTCTGTCAACGCCGCTCTTAATCCTTTATTTGCCGCAACACCGCCAGCCAGCAAAACTTGTTTGACATTGTATTCTTCGGCTGCTTTTACCGTTTTTTTCACCAGTACGTCAATGACACTTGCCTGAAAGCTTGCAGCCAAATCTTCCGGTTTCATTTTCTCACCGCGCTGCTCTGCATTATGAACGGTGTTGATCACAGCTGATTTTAACCCGCTAAAACTAAAATCATATGAATTTTCTTCAAGCCATGCTCTCGGCAGGTCAATTGCCGGTTTGCCTTCTTGGGCGAGCCGGTCAATATGCGGGCCCCCGGATAAGGCATATTCAACGTTCTCGCGACTTTATCATACGCTTCACCGGCCGCATCATCTCGCGTTTCCCCGATGACGTCAAAATGGCCGTGTTCTTTCATATAAACAAGCTCAGTGTGCCCGCCTGAGACAACTAGTGCCAACAGCGGAAACTCCATTTCTTTTACAAGTCGATTGGCATAAATATGCCCGGCGATATGGTGTACAGGCACGAGCGGAATACGATGTGCAAATGCTAAAGCCTTTGCCGCATTCACCCCAATTAGAAGTGCTCCCACCAGTCCGGGGCCTTCAGTAACAGCAATCGCATCCAGCTCAGGAAACGTAATGTTTGCTCTTTTTAAAGCTTCCTCAAGAACCATGGTAATTTGCTCAACGTGATGACGCGATGCAATTTCCGGCACAACCCCGCCAAACCGCTTATGACTTTCAATTTGCGATGCAACGACGTTTGCGACGATTTCCCGGCCATTTTTGATAATCGCTGCGGCTGTTTCATCACAACTCGTTTCCAGTCCCAAAATCCATTGATCTGTTTTCATAATCTCACCCACATTACTAATGCATCTTCTTGATTATCCGTATAATAGTTTCTACGGATCGCACCATCTTTAAATCCCAATTTTCGATAAAGGGACTGTGCAATAAAATTGGACACCCGGACTTCAAGCGTCATCGTCTTCGCGCCCCTATCCCTGGCAAGGTTCATCAAATTTCTCATCAAGGTTTCACCAAGCTTTTTTCCTCGATGCTCCGGAAGGATCGCTACATTGGTTACATGCGCCTCATCCGCCACAATCCAAACACCACAATACCCAATAAGCCTTTTGTGTTGCTCAATTACAATATAAACGGCAAACTTATTATGATGCATTTCATTGTAAAAAGCTTCCCGACTCCACGGGGTGGTAAAAGAGGCCTGCTCAATTTCCACAACCTGGTCAATATCTTCTTCCCGCATAAACCGAAAAACAATTGTTTCTTCCATTATTTCATGTTCCTATTCTGTTTATTTTTGCGCCTTTGCTTCCAGCCATTTTGCCTCGGCTTCAGCTAATCGTATATAATTGGGAACAAACGTATGTATGTCCTCGCCATGCTTGTTTTTTCCTAAAAACGCCAACTCCGAAGGTCTTGGATTATGCTCTGTCATTTCCGCAAAAACAGACTTGCTGCCAAGAACGTCTTCGATTGTTTTCCGATGCATCTCCACATCGCTTCCGACAAATAAAATTTGCTGGGGGATGCTTTTTAATTCTTCAACCCAGTTGGCCAGCAGAAGAATTTGATCGTTCCTTGCTGTTTTGACCAAATGGTTTTCATAGCGATAAAGTCCTGTATACACTTGCCCTCTTCTTGCATCAAAAAGAGGCGATACAGAGCCGTTAAAATACCGGCCAGTTCCCGCAGCAAGAATTTCCAAGCTTGAAACACCAACAAGCGGTATGTTCAAGGACCATGCCAGCGTCTTTGCGATCGTTACGCCGATTCTTACACCTGTATACGACCCTGGCCCCTTTGCCACAACAATTTTTGTCAAATCCTTTGGTTCTTTTTCACATTCGTTCATAAGTGTTTGGATCGCCGGCATAATCCGAATCGAATGGTTTTTTTTCAAATTGGTTATATATTCGCCAAGCACTTTGTCTTCTTCGACAAGCGCTACTCCTAACGGGTTGTTCGACGTGTCGATCGCTAATATCGTCATGAAAAAATCTCCTTACATAGTTGCTCGTATCTATTTCCGTTTGGAATGAATACCATTTTTCTTCTTTGTTCACCCTCATGGTATAAAAAAATATCAAGCCTATCTGCCGGCAGCTGTTCTTCAATGAAATGAGCCCATTCCACAACAGTAACGCCCTCTCCCTCAAAGTATTCATCAAAACCTAAATCCTCCAAGGAATCTTCTAGCCGGTACACATCCATATGATAAAGCGGCAGGCGTCCGTGATATTCTTTTATAATGGTGAACGTGGGGCTATTGACATTTCGTTTAATTTCCAGTCCTTTGGCAATCCCTTTGGTAAAGGTTGTTTTACCAGCACCCAGGTCACCCTCTAACGTAAGGACATCACCGGGCTGCAACAACTTGGCCAACTTTTCTGCAAATTGGGCTGTTTCCTCAGAACCCGCTGTATCGATCTCATATTGTTTCATTCGATTTGATCACCTTTGCTATTTTCGGAATCGGTTGTTCTTCATCAGGGTTTGATTCGCGTGCAAAAAAACCTTAGGAATGTTCCTAAGGATTCATCATCTATCTGTAGTTTACATGATTTTAATCATTTGAGCAAAAAAGCCGGGAAATTCTAGCTCTTTTTATCTCCGAGATAGGAAAAAAGCCGAAACACTTGTTTCAGCTTTCAAAAGATAGTGCATGATTGCGGGGGCAGGATTTGAACCTGCGACCTTCGGGTTATGAGCCCGACGAGCTACCGGACTGCTCCACCCCGCGACGATAAAAATAAACATATTTTGTTTCATGCTCTTAGCTAAACGACTGTCCCGATCTCCGGAAGCTTTTTCATGATGCTGTTCGATCGGTACAACTCGCAGGTTTTCGATGAAGCTTTGCTCGTTGCTCCACCCCGCGACGATAAAAATAAACATATTTTGTTTCATGCTCTTAGCTAAACGACTGTCCCGATCTCCGGAAGCTTTTTCATGATGCTGTTCGATCGGTACAACTCGCAGGTTTTCGATGAAGCTTTGCTCGTTGCTCCACCCCGCGACGATAAAAATAAACATATTTTGTTTCATGCTCTTAGCTAAACGACTGTCCCGATCTCCGGAAGCTTTTTCATGATGCTGTTCGATCGGTACAACTCGCAGGTTTTCGATGAAGCTTTGCTCGTTGCTCCACCCCGCGATGATAAAAAGGTAAAAACAATCAACAGCCTGGCAACGTCCTACTCTCACAGGAACTTGCGTTCCAACTACCATCGGCGCTGAGAAGCTTAACTTCCGTGTTCGGTATGGGAACGGGTGTGACCTTCTCGCCATTGCCGCCAAGCTATTTTGTTGAGGTTCATTCCCTCAAAACTAGGTAATCAAGAAGAAGTAAACGAAGAACAAGTTCGCGCATTCAACTACATTGGTTAAGTCCTCGATCGATTAGTATCAGTCAGCTCCACACGTCACCGCGCTTCCACCTCTGACCTATCAACCTGATCGTCTTTCAGGGATCTTACTAGCTTGACGCTATGGGAAATCTCATCTTGAGGGGGGCTTCATGCTTAGATGCTTTCAGCACTTATCCCGTCCGCACATAGCTACCCAGCGATGCCTTTGGCAAGACAACTGGTACACCAGCGGTGCGTCCATCCCGGTCCTCTCGTACTAAGGACAGCTCCTCTCAAATTTCCTGCGCCCACGACGGATAGGGACCGAACTGTCTCACGACGTTCTGAACCCAGCTCGCGTACCGCTTTAATGGGCGAACAGCCCAACCCTTGGGACCGACTACAGCCCCAGGATGCGATGAGCCGACATCGAGGTGCCAAACCTCCCCGTCGATGTGGACTCTTGGGGGAGATAAGCCTGTTATCCCCGGGGTAGCTTTTATCCGTTGAGCGATGGCCCTTCCATGCGGAACCACCGGATCACTAAGCCCGACTTTCGTCCCTGCTCGACTTGTAGGTCTCGCAGTCAAGCTCCCTTGTGCCTTTACACTCTACGAATGATTTCCAACCATTCTGAGGGAACCTTTGGGCGCCTCCGTTACTCTTTAGGAGGCGACCGCCCCAGTCAAACTGCCCACCTGACACTGTCTCCCACCCAGAATTTGTGGGTGCGGGTTAGAATTTCAATACAGCCAGGGTAGTATCCCACCGACGCCTCCACCGAAGCTGGCGCTCCGGTTTCTACGGCTCCTACCTATCCTGTACAAGCTGTACCGAAATTCAATATCAGGCTACAGTAAAGCTCCACGGGGTCTTTCCGTCCTGTCGCGGGTAACCTGCATCTTCACAGGTACTATAATTTCACCGAGTCTCTCGTTGAGACAGTGCCCAGATCGTTACGCCTTTCGTGCGGGTCGGAACTTACCCGACAAGGAATTTCGCTACCTTAGGACCGTTATAGTTACGGCCGCCGTTTACTGGGGCTTCAATTCAGAGCTTCGCTTTGTGAGCTAACCCCTCCTCTTAACCTTCCAGCACCGGGCAGGCGTCAGCCCCTATACTTCGCCTTGCGGCTTCGCAGAGACCTGTGTTTTTGCTAAACAGTCGCCTGGGCCTATTCACTGCGGCTCTTCGGGGCGTGAACCCCAAAGAGCACCCCTTCTCCCGAAGTTACGGGGTCATTTTGCCGAGTTCCTTAACGAGAGTTCTCTCGCTCACCTTAGGATTCTCTCCTCGCCTACCTGTGTCGGTTTGCGGTACGGGCACCTTTTATCTCGCTAGAGGCTTTTCTTGGCAGTGTGGAATCAGGAACTTCGGTACTCGATTTCCCTCGGCATCACAGCTCAGCCTAATGTCAGCGGGATTTGCCTCACTGACAGCCTAACTGCTTACACGCACATATCCAGCAGTGCGCTTACCCTATCCTCCTGCGTCCCCCCACTCGCTCAAACGATAAAGAGGTGGTACAGGAATATCAACCTGTTGTCCATCGCCTACGCCTTTCGGCCTCGGCTTAGGTCCCGACTAACCCTGAGCGGACGAGCCTTCCTCAGGAAACCTTAGGCATTCGGTGGATGAGATTCTCACTCATCTTTCGCTACTCATACCGGCATTCTCACTTCTAAGCGCTCCACCGGTCCTTCCGGTCCAGCTTCAACGCCCTTAGAACGCTCTCCTACCGCGGACACCATCGGTGTCCACCCACAGCTTCGGTGATACGTTTAGCCCCGGTACATTTTCGGCGCAGAGTCACTCGACCAGTGAGCTATTACGCACTCTTTAAATGGTGGCTGCTTCTAAGCCAACATCCTGGTTGTCTAAGCAACTCCACATCCTTTTCCACTTAACGTATACTTTGGGACCTTAGCTGGTGGTCTGGGCTGTTTCCCTTTTGACTACGGATCTTATCACTCGCAGTCTGACTCCCACGGATAAGTCTTTGGCATTCGGAGTTTGTCTGAATTCGGTAACCCGATGAGGGCCCCTAGTCCAAACAGTGCTCTACCTCCAAGACTCTTGCACGTGAGGCTAGCCCTAAAGCTATTTCGGAGAGAACCAGCTATCTCCAAGTTCGATTGGAATTTCTCCGCTACCCACACCTCATCCGCGCACTTTTCAACGTGCGTCGGTTCGGGCCTCCAGTAGGTGTTACCCTACCTTCACCCTGGACATGGGTAGATCACCTGGTTTCGGGTCTACGACCACATACTCGTACGCCCTGCTTAAGACTCGCTTTCGCTGCGGCTCCGTCTCTTCGACTTAACCTTGCATGTAATCGTAACTCGCCGGTTCATTCTACAAAAGGCACGCCATTACGCAAAAACGCGCTTTGACTACTTGTAGGCACACGGTTTCAGGAACTGTTTCACTCCCCTTCCGGGGTGCTTTTCACCTTTCCCTCACGGTACTGGTTCACTATCGGTCACTAGGGAGTATTTAGCCTTGGGAGATGGTCCTCCCAGCTTCCGACCGGATTTCACGTGTCCGGCCGTACTCAGGATCCACTCAGGAGGGAACGAAGTTTCAACTACAGGGCTTTTACCTTCTATGGCAGACCTTTCCAGATCGCTTCATTTACCCCGTTCCTTTGTAACTCCATATTGAGTGTCCTACAACCCCGAAAGGCAAGCCTTTCGGTTTGGGCTGTTCCCGTTTCGCTCGCCGCTACTTGGGGAATCGCGTTTGCTTTCTCTTCCTCCGGGTACTTAGATGTTTCAGTTCCCCGGGTCTGCCTTCATTACCCTATGGATTCAGGTAAAGATACTGTTCCATTACGAACAGTGGGTTCCCCCATTCGGAAATCTCCGGATCAAAGCTTACTTACAGCTCCCCGAAGCATATCGGTGTTAGTCCCGTCCTTCATCGGCTCCTAGTGCCAAGGCATCCACCGTGCGCCCTTTCTAACTTAACCTGCGGCTCATATCAGCTATGCTTCTATTTCGCCTTGAAAAAGGTTGAAAATCTAAAATGGCGATCACTCGGTTCTTGCTTGGTTACTTCTTCTATACGATTATCTAGTTTTCAAAGAACGAATATAAATAAGAGAGAATTGTTTTCTCAAAACTAAACGAACAATATACGTCAATAATCATCCAACTCATTGATGTCCGAAAGGACATTTTCCTTAGAAAGGAGGTGATCCAGCCGCACCTTCCGATACGGCTACCTTGTTACGACTTCACCCCAATCATCTGTCCCACCTTAGGCGGCTGGCTCCTTACGGTTACCCCACCGACTTCGGGTGTTACAAACTCTCGTGGTGTGACGGGCGGTGTGTACAAGGCCCGGGAACGTATTCACCGCGGCATGCTGATCCGCGATTACTAGCGATTCCGGCTTCATGCAGGCGAGTTGCAGCCTGCAATCCGAACTGAGAATGGTTTTATGGGATTGGCTTAACCTCGCGGTCTTGCTGCCCTTTGTACCATCCATTGTAGCACGTGTGTAGCCCAGGTCATAAGGGGCATGATGATTTGACGTCATCCCCACCTTCCTCCGGTTTGTCACCGGCAGTCACCTTAGAGTGCCCAACTGAATGCTGGCAACTAAGATCAAGGGTTGCGCTCGTTGCGGGACTTAACCCAACATCTCACGACACGAGCTGACGACAACCATGCACCACCTGTCACTCTGTCCCCCGAAGGGGAAAGTCCTATCTCTAGGAGTGTCAGAGGATGTCAAGACCTGGTAAGGTTCTTCGCGTTGCTTCGAATTAAACCACATGCTCCACCGCTTGTGCGGGCCCCCGTCAATTCCTTTGAGTTTCAGCCTTGCGGCCGTACTCCCCAGGCGGAGTGCTTAATGCGTTAGCTGCAGCACTAAAGGGCGGAAACCCTCTAACACTTAGCACTCATCGTTTACGGCGTGGACTACCAGGGTATCTAATCCTGTTTGCTCCCCACGCTTTCGCGCCTCAGCGTCAGTTACAGACCAGAAAGCCGCCTTCGCCACTGGTGTTCCTCCACATCTCTACGCATTTCACCGCTACACGTGGAATTCCGCTTTCCTCTTCTGCACTCAAGTCCCCCAGTTTCCAATGACCCTCCACGGTTGAGCCGTGGGCTTTCACATCAGACTTAAAGGACCGCCTGCGCGCGCTTTACGCCCAATAATTCCGGACAACGCTTGCCACCTACGTATTACCGCGGCTGCTGGCACGTAGTTAGCCGTGGCTTTCTGGTTAGGTACCGTCAAGGTACCGGCAGTTACTCCGATACTTGTTCTTCCCTAACAACAGAGTTTTACGACCCGAAGGCCTTCATCACTCACGCGGCGTTGCTCCGTCAGACTTTCGTCCATTGCGGAAGATTCCCTACTGCTGCCTCCCGTAGGAGTCTGGGCCGTGTCTCAGTCCCAGTGTGGCCGATCACCCTCTCAGGTCGGCTACGCATCGTTGCCTTGGTGAGCCGTTACCTCACCAACTAGCTAATGCGCCGCGGGCCCATCTGTAAGTGACAGCCAAAGCCGTCTTTCAGCTTTCCTTCATGCGAAGGAAAGAATTACCCGGTATTAGCACCGGTTTCCCGGTGTTATCCCAGTCTTACAGGCAGGTTGCCCACGTGTTACTCACCCGTCCGCCGCTAATCATCAGGAGCAAGCTCCTAATGATTCGCTCGACTTGCATGTATTAGGCACGCCGCCAGCGTTCGTCCTGAGCCAGGATCAAACTCTCCGAAGAACAGGATGTTCTAGTGTCGACGTTCGCAACAGGACGTTGCGGCTTTTAGTCGACCGAAGAATAGAAACGTTTGATATAGCTCATTTAAAATTAACGTTGGCTGATGCTGCTTCTAAAAACAGACATCATGATTATTTGTTGACGTAATTGTTTGTTTAGTTTTCAAAGAACAATGATTGTTTTGTGCAATTGGAGCGGGTGATGGGAATCGAACCCACGACATCAGCTTGGAAGGCTGGAGTTTTACCATTAAACTACACCCGCATCATTATTTATAAATGGTCGGGAAGACAGGATTCGAACCTGCGACCCCTTGGTCCCAAACCAAGTGCTCTACCAAGCTGAGCTACTTCCCGTAAGATGGCGCGCCCGAAAGGAGTCGAACCCATAACCTTCTGATCCGTAGTCAGACGCTCTATCCAATTGAGCTACGGGCGCATCTCGTTTGAAACCAACTTTTATATTATATAGCTTTTGTTTAGTGATGTCAACAACTTTTTAACAAGTATTTGGTGCGGCCGAGAGGACTTGAACCTCCACGGGGTTGCCCCCACTAGGCCCTCAACCTAGCGCGTCTGCCATTCCGCCACGACCGCATTTTGCTTAACAGCAAAAACTATCTTATCATATTCTCCTCAATTCTGCAAGAAGAAATTTGGTGCGGGTGAAGGGAGTCGAACCCCCACGCCGTTAGGCGCCAGATCCTAAGTCTGGTGCGTCTGCCAATTCCGCCACACCCGCAAAATAAATTGGCTGGGCTAGCTGGATTCGAACCAACGAATGACGGAGTCAAAGTCCGTTGCCTTACCGCTTGGCTATAGCCCATTCATTCAAAAACAGCTCAATAAATGGCGGTCCGGACGGGACTCGAACCCGCGACCTCCTGCGTGACAGGCAGGCATTCTAACCAGCTGAACTACCGGACCATTATTTAGAAACAGGAAATGATTTTATGATCATTTCCCATCCCTGATGACCCCTACGGGATTCGAACCCGTGTTACCGCCGTGAAAGGGCGGTGTCTTAACCGCTTGACCAAGGGGCCAAAATTCGTGGCGGAGAAGGAGGGATTTGAACCCTCGCGCCGGTTACCCGACCTACACCCTTAGCAGGGGCGCCTCTTCAGCCACTTGAGTACTTCTCCCTATGGCTCCGCAGGTAGGACTCGAACCTACGACCGATCGGTTAACAGCCGATAGCTCTACCACTGAGCTACTGCGGAATAATTATGATTGGTTCCTAAACTTCTTTCGCGTTCCGTGTCCCTACCTCAGTTAGATCATTCAGGATGCCTCTCGGCGGGACAACTCGCAGCTTTTTCGTGATGTCTCGCTCGTCTCTACCACTGAGCTACTGCGGAATAAAGCTTATTTGACAAGTGGTGTCCTTGTCGACTCTTTACATTATAATGACGATGCAATTTAAAGTCAAGACGATTTTTAGAAGGAAGATTTTAGTTGTTCGTTCGTTACTATATAAATGGAATTAAAGGATTTTAAGAAAATTTGTCCAATTCTTATAGGTAAATAAAACCTTTAGGAAGGCGGACACATAATGAAAATCCTTCAAAATGAAAACATGGATTCAATTCAGGAAGTTAAAGCTTGTATGCATGGTTTAAGGGATCTACGGATGTTTAAACGTTATCAGGCTATCCTCATGCATTTAAAAGGACGGACTTATGTAGAAATCGCTGACCTTTTAGAATGTACGGAGCAAACTATATATAACTATGTTCGAGCCTATAAAACTAACGGTTTGGAGGGATTAGTTCCCGGACAATCTCCCGGACGCCCTTGTCAACTAACAGAGGAACAAGAAAAGGAACTCTATCAGTTAATTGTTGAAAAAAAGCCAGCTGCTGTTGGATTTCCCGCAGAAATGAATTGGACTTCATTTCTTGTTCGCGATTGGATTAAGCAAACATTTGACATTGTTTATACGGACCGGGGTGTAAGGAGATTGTTGACTCGTTTGGGATTTAGTTACACAAAACCAACGTATACCCTAGCAAAGGCTGACCCCGAGAAACAGGAAGCGTTCAAACAAGAATTTGAAACGATTAAAAAAAATGATGAATGACGAAATTGATCGAATTCTGTTTCAAGATGAATCCATGATCAGGGACTACCAAGCTTTAGCCAATACATGGTTTCCTAAAGGGCAACAAAAAGTGATACCTACTTATGGAAAACATCACGGGGTTAAATTAATTGGTACCCTCGATTACGAAACAGGCGAAGTGTTTGTCACAGAAGAAGAACACTATGATGCTCAAGTTTTCCTATCTTTTCTTGAAAAAGTTGTAGTCAGATACAAGGGTGAGAAGATTGTAATGATACTGGATAATGCTAGAATCCACCACTCGAAACTGATTCAACCTTTTCTCGAAGCCCATAAAGATCATCTGCAACTTGTTTTTCTCCCACCATACAGCCCAGAGTTAAACCTAATTGAAGGACTGTGGGGATGGTTAAAAAAATCAATTATTTATAATGTTTTTTATAAAACGGTAGAAGAAATTAGAGTGGCTGTCCAGACATTCATTACACAAATCAATAAAGACCCTATGAAAATCGTTAATCGTCTATGTCTTAAGCTTTAACTATTGACTCAATTACACCTTTAGCCAGATTGCCAGGATCGGATTGAGCAATAAATAGCCTAAAACGATATTCGACAAACTCCGATGATTGCAGGTATATTGTGCTTAAATTTTGTAGAATATTGTCATTAATCTAGGAAATCGTTACAGAACCAAATTGTTTAGTTCCATATATATAGTCAAGCATGTCGGTCTATTGACTACAAGTTTTTCTTGATCCGGCTTTCTGCTGCTGAACGCTTATCCTGTAGCAATGTCATAAAACTTTCAAAGCAATTGTTCTTTGACCATTACCAATTTTCCTCTGCACTTGCCGCAAACAAATCGACTGGTATCGAATTTTCTTTTTCGCTTGTATTGAAGGTGGCAGTTGCTGCACTCATAGAAAAGAATTTTCTTGGGTGAACGTTTTTTCGGTTTTTCAGGCAATTGGCCACAAAACCGGGGAGCTCCTACTTTATTTAACAACATTCTGAAATCTCGATCGCGGTGGCGGTAGCCCTTTCCTTCCAGGTGGAGATGGTAGTGGCATAGTTCATGCTTAATGATCCCAACTAACTCCGTCTCCCCCAATTGCAGCAAATAGTTTTTGTTTACTTCGATATCATGAGTTCCCAAAAGGTATCTTCCCCCCGTAGTTCGTAGCCGGGAATTGAAGTAGGCCTTGTGGCGAAACGGTTTTTCGAAAAAACGTAATGAAATTTGCTCAACCAAGCGCTGCAGTTCGTAATTTTCCATTTCCCTTCCCCCATTAGGTGAACGTGACAACCTATTATAGCATACATTATAGAAACCATTATGAATCACTTTTCGGGAGGTTTATAGAATGCCAATATGGTTTCAAAACCAAATGAAAAGAGCCTTTTTTGAAAAAAACAGTTATCAAATTAAACTTTTGAATCAATGTTGGTTTTTTTATAGAAAGAAAAATTTTTCATAAATAAACAGCTTGCAGGTTCCCCTGCAAGCTGCAGCTATTCCTTTTTTGATGGGCAGAACACTTCCCCTTACGATTGTTCAGGCGGAAGCATGGTTAACGCAACTCTTCCTTTTTTAAAGTCGACTGAGTCTACCCAGACAGTTACGACATCACCTACAGACACTACGTCAAGCGGATGCTTCACAAATTGCTTTCGCAGCTTCGAAATATGGACAAGCCCATCTTGTTTTACGCCGATATCAACAAAGGCTCCAAAGTCGACAACATTTCTTACAGTCCCTTGCAGTTCCATACCTGGTTTTAAATCTTCCATTTTCAGTACGTCCTTTTTCAGCAGCGGTCGCGGCAAGTCATCGCGTGGATCGCGCTCTGGTCTTACAAGGGCATCAATGATATCCTTTAACGTCAATTCTCCAATCCCTAATTCTTCCGATGTTTTTGCAAGCACCAACCCGCTCAATGCGTGCTTCAAGTGGACGCTCCCCAAATCTGCAGCGGTAAAACCTAAGGAACTCAACAATTTTTTCACTGCTTCATAGTTTTCTGGGTGAATGGCTGTGCGGTCAAGCGGTTCCTTACCATCCAGTACTCGCAGAAACCCGATGGCCTGTTCATATGTTTTGGCCCCGAGGCGCGGCACTTTTTTCAGCTGGCTGCGGCTTGTAAACTTCCCTTCTTCCTCGCGTTTTTTAACAATATTGGTTGCCGCTGTTTTTGTCAGCCCTGCAACATATTGCAGCAAGGATGGAGAAGCCGTGTTGACATTTACCCCAACCTGGTTGACGGCTGTCTCAACGACAAAATTCAACGATTCGGATAATCGTTTTTGCGAAACATCATGCTGGTATTGACCAACACCCACTGACTTCGGATCGATTTTAACCAATTCTGCAAGGGGATCTTGGAGCCTGCGGGCAATCGAAACCGCACTTCGTTCCTCAACGTGCAGATTGGGAAATTCCTCCCTGGCAATATCGGATGCGGAATACACGCTTGCCCCTGCCTCATTGACAATAATATAAAAAATTCCTTCAGGCATTTCTTTTAAACTATCCGCAATGAATTGTTCCGTTTCCCTGGAGGCAGTTCCGTTGCCGATTGCCACCATTTCCACATCAAATTCCTGAAGAATGTCGATTACTTTCTTGCGCGCATCCTCTGTTTTCGAAACTGGCGGATGCGGATAAATCACATCAATTTTCAGCACTTTCCCTGTCTCATCCACTACCGCAAGCTTGCAGCCTGTCCGATATGCCGGGTCGACGCCCAAAACAATTTTTCCTTTTAATGGAGGCTGCAGCAATAAGTTGCGCAAGTTCTCCGAAAATATATGGATCGCCTGTTCCTCTGCTTTTACCGTTAGTTCATTGCGGATTTCGCGCTCAATGGCCGGCTGGATCAAACGCTTATAGCTATCCTCAATGGCCTCAAAAACGATCGAGACGGCCGGAGAGTCTGATGGCGAAGGGATCCATTTTTTCGAAAGATGGTTCATCATGACCTCTGGATTCACTTTTACCGATACCCGTAAAATGCCTTCCTTTTCACCGCGGTTTAAGGCAAGAATGCGATGCGGAACAATTTTGCTGATCGGCTCTTCATACTCGTAGTACATTTCATACACTTTTTTCTCGTCTTTTTCTTCCTCTTTAACAGTCGATGCGACCGTACCGGATTGATAGGTTTTACCGCGAATCCACTTTCTGCTTTCCGCATCATCGGAAACCATCTCAGCGATGATATCTTTTGCGCCGGAAACAGCCTCTTCAACGGTCATTACTTCTTTTTCATCCGATAAAAACTCAACCGCTTTTTCTGCAGGTTCACTAGCTGGAAACGTTAGCATCCACTCAGCGAAAGGTTCGAGTCCCTTTTCTTTTGCAATCGTCGCCTTTGTCCGTCTTTTTTGTTTGTATGGACGGTAAAGATCCTCCACTTCCTGAAGTTTTTCCGCCTTTAGAATGCTTCCCCTTAGTTCTTCTGTCAGCTTTCCTTGCTCCTCGATGATGCGGAGCACTTCTTCTTTGCGTTGCTCAAGATTTTGTATGTATTGCCAGCGTTCGAAAATCGAGCGAATTTGCACTTCGTCAAGCGCACCCGTCTGTTCCTTGCGGTAGCGGGCGATAAACGGCACCGTGTTGCCATCCTCTAATAAGGAAATCACGCTTTTTACTTGTTTGAATGTTAAAGACTGCTCGAAAGCAATCTTTTTTAAAAACTGTTCTTGTTTTTCGGCCAATTCAATCACAAACCAATCCTCCAACTTCTCAAACTTTACCCTTATTGTATCAAAATTACCTAGCGGTTTCACGAAACCGAAAGCTCCATTCCATCGCAAAACCACTCGTGCCAAAAAACAAAAGGAGCTTACTCATTTTTAGAGCAAGCTCCCTATAATAAAGGTGGCATCATCGTCCAACTTCGGATAATGATGGATAATTTCATCCGCAATCATCCGCACGGGGAACAAACCTTTTAAAAGCGATTTTACCCCTTGAAATTCGTATCCGTCCGAATAAACAATAAATTTGGAATGGGGCTCGTAAGAAAAGCGCTGGGTATGAAAAATCTGCGGCCTTCCCGACAAATACCCTGTTACCGGCAGTGGGTATGTAAGCTTCCCTTTAGAGGAATACATAAAAAAGCGAATGTTTCCTACACAGCTATAGACAAATTCTCTTGTATGAAAGTAAATTTTAAAGATTGTTACCGCTGCTCCTCTTTTTTGCAGCAACGCAGCATTGCCCAAGTTCATAAGTGTTTCTACACTCTCCTGATGGTGCTGTTTAACTGCATCAATGACAGCCGCCGAAGCTTCATACGCAAATTCACCGCTTCCAAGCCCGTCAGCAAGAACACAAACAAAATACTCATCCGTTATTGTAAAAAAGTAGCTATCCCCGCAAAAGGTTTTTCCATTCTTTGCCGTTTGGTGGGCAACTACTTCAATACGATCGCCCGTTAGTGAATTCATGTACGGCACTCCGTAGGGTCTTTTTCGGCATTGATCGCTTCTTGAAGTTTTTTAATTGCTTTTCGCTGTAGGCGGGAGACATGCATTTGCGAGATTCCCAGCTTTTCCCCTGCTTCTTTTTGGCTCATATTGTCTAAATACGTATATTGAATGATGCATTTCTCCCGTTCACTTAAGATGGGGAGAACTTTCTCCAATACAAGTTTTTGATTGATCCGCTCATAGCCGGAATCATGTTTACCGACAATATTCAAAAGCGTAACCGTTCCGCCTTCTGCATCCGCTTCAATGGAATGATCGACAGATAGTGCTTGGTAGCTTTTGCCCATTTCCATCGCTTCGAGCACTTCCTCCTCCGAAACCTCGAGCTCCGCAGCAATTTCAGCAACTTTCGGGGATCGGTGCAGTTTTGTTGTCAACTCTTCCACCGTTGTTTTGATTTTTGGCCCAATTTCTTTTATCCGTCTTGGAACATGGACACTCCAAGTCTTATCGCGCAAAAAGCGTTTAATTTCCCCAATAATGGTTGGAACCGCAAATGCTTCAAAACTTTTTCCATACGATTCGTCATAGCGGCGGATGGCTCCAAGCAGACCGATCATCCCTACCTGAAAAATATCTTCATGAAAGGAACGGCCTTTCGAATATTTCCTTGCTAAGGACTCTACCAAATTTTTATAATGGAGAACGAGCTGGTTTTGGGCTTCATCATCTTGGTTTAACTGGTAGGCTTTGATTAGTTGATTGACATCGAACCTTTCCTCCGGGTTAGGTTGAGATTGTTTCGACATCGCTCTCCACCTGCTCTCCTTCAAGGTATTTCGTCATAAAGACTGTGACACCTTTTTGGTGATGAATTCTGACTTCATCCATTAACGTTTCGATGAGATACAGCCCCAAACCTCCTTCTCGCAAAAACTCAGCTGAGTCGTCCTGGCGGTACGGCCCAGTCTCCTTTCGGGCAGCTTCAAAATTGAAGCTATCGCCATGATCCGCGACCATTACTTCCAAATGATCGGTAAACAACCCAAAACCAATCAGGACTTCACCTTGCTCATTCTTTTTATAAGCATGCTGAACAGCATTGGTGCATGCTTCACTTAGGGCTATTTTTAAATCCTCCAACGCCTCATATGAAAATCCCATTCTGCTGGCAATGCCAGAAAGAGTTAACCGAATCACACCCACATACTCTGGTTTTGCAGGAATTTTCATTTCAATATAGTCAAACGGTTGATTCATTGTACCCCACCCTCTATCTGGCTGTTTATCTTTAGAATGTCTGCCAAACCTGTAATCTCAAACAATCGTTTCAATCGGTCGGATAAACCCCTTAGTTTTAATTCACCATGATGGGCACGGCATGATTTAAAGACACCCACAATGACACCCAGTCCCGTGCTGTCCATATAAGAAACTCCACTGAGATCCATCACAACTTCTGCACTCTCTTTCTCTGATAACGGAAAAACAATTTCGCGGAGTTTTGGAGCAGTATATACGTCAACTTCACCATGAACCTTTACTTCATATAACGGATCCTGTTCATTTACTTCAATTTTTATATTCATCGTAAGCCCCCCTCAATGTAAGCGAAATGGCACTTCCTATCTTCTTGCTTTCGCTGGACGTCTGTAGTCCATTTTTTCTCTTACCCGTATTGCAAACACATTAAACCTTCCGGCGCAAAATAATCAACGTAAAATCATCGCGAAGATAGAAGTTTTGCAGTTTTTCCAAGTCTTTGTAAACATGGTTCACAATCTCTTGAGCACTTAAATGAAGGTATTGCTTTATGTAATCCAGCAATGTCTCTTTCTCGATAAAGCCGTTTTCTGTCCGTGATTCCGTTACCCCATCCGATAGCAGAATAATCATATCGCCCGGCGAAATTTCTTTTTTAAACTGCGAGTACCTCGTTTTTTTATCAATTCCCAGGAGAAGCCCCTTTGCGTGAATTTCCGAAAACTGCCCCGTCCTTTTATCGTAAAAAAATCCTGGTTCATGCCCGGCAGAGGAAAAATAAAAGGCGTGGACGTTCAAATCATAAATGCCATAGAACATTGAAATAAACATGCTCGGATCAACATTTTGCTCCACTACCCGATTCAAACTTTCCAGCACAATATTGGGTGCAGATCGGGTTTCAGGCAAGCTGTCCATTGCGTATTTGATCATGGACATGCACAATGCAGCTGGAATCCCTTTTCCAATCACATCTGCAATCGCGACGTTCAAAAACTGTCCATCATCATGGACAAAGTGATAGTAATCACCGTTCATATGCTTTGCCGGTACACTTAATGCTCCAATGTCCAACCCTTTTACGTCTGGAATCGAGGTACCGAGCAATGTTTGCTGCATATTGGCCGCAATTTCCATCTCTGAGCGAATTTCCATCTGTTTGGTGCGCAGACTTTGGTGCTCTTGATAAGCAAGCCCATATCCCACCATCACTTCAAGAAGAATATCAAAAGAGTTTAGGATATCTTGATGGATATCAGGAAACAACTCTTGTAACAAAGCCTTATGAATACTAATAATCTCCTCGGGAGGAATTTGCGCTTCAATTGACTTTCTACTAAATTTTTGTCCCTTGTAGAGTGTTGTTTCAGATTGATCCTTTAAATAATGTATGAGAATATTCCGATACATATCAGCCATGATCTCTCGAAAATCCATATTCTCCCTCCTTAACGGAGCCACTTCGTCGCCTTAATCTCCGTACCGTTCTCTGGAGATGAGTCAATTTCAAATTCATCCATCAGCCGTTTGACTCCAGGCAAACCGGCTCCAAGCCCGCCCGATGTCGAATATCCATCTTCCATCACTTGGCGAATATCACGAATTCCCGGTCCATTATCGACTGCCAACACTTTCAATCCCACTTTTGTCCGATTGTATATTTTTTCGATGCAAATTTTTCCTTCTCCCGCATATAAGTAGATGTTTCTGGCGAGTTCACTGATTGCTGTTGTGATCCGGGCTTGGTCCACCGTCCCGAACCCCAGTTCTTTTGCAACATTCCGCCCCAGCTGGCGTGCTGCAACGATGTCCCATTCGTTTAATATTTTAATGCAGGATTGATTCTCCATATAGTCAATCCCCCAATTCCTGTTGTAATTTCTCCAAACCTTTTTCTAAATCCAAAGCAGTTAGGACATCTTCAAGCCGGATTCCGAGTTCAATTAGGGTAATCGCCACAGCAGGCTGAATCCCCGTTATTACGACCAACGCTCCCATTAGCTTCGACATGCTGATGACGTCACCCAATACTTTTGCAATAAACGAATCGATAAAATCAATGGATGTAAGGTCAATCACAACTCCGTTTGCACTGGTTTCATGTATTTTGTTGAGTAAATCTTCTTGAAATTGCAATGCCGTCTGATCATCTAATTCCCATTGAATGGATACCAGCAGACAGTCTCGTAATTTTAAAATCGGAATTCTCAATTTGCACCCTCCATTTTAATAATTTTGCGATTCGTTAATTCAAGAGCAGCCTCGATCCCCTTTTTCAAAGTATTTTTTGTGACAAACTGATTTAAGTCGATCCCTAAGTTTACAATGGTCTGGGCAATTTCCGGGCGAATGCCGACCAACATGCACTTTGCGCCAATTAGCCGCACGGCGTTGGCGGCTTGAATAATGTGATGGGCAACCATCGTGTCTACAACAGGCACACCTGTAATATCGATTAACACGACTTCGGATCGATGTTTGACAGCTCCGGATAATAAATTTTCCATAATTTGTTTAGCTCGTTCCGTATCGATTGTACCGACAAGCGGCATTACCGTAATTCCTTCAAGTACCGGAATAAGCGGTGCCGATAGTTCCTGGAGTGCAATCTTCTGCATCGAAACAGTTCGCTCCCATGTTAGCGAGTATACGTCTACAACTTCGTTTTGAAGCGGACTGAGCCAATTATCAAACTGATAAAGAACATCCAATTGGTTTTCATCTGTTACATAGCCTTCTTTTTTCATAGCCTCAAATAAATTCCGGCTAAAAACCCGAATTCCTTCCACAACAAAATGGAGCGGCCAGCCAAAGCGGACTACTTTCTCAGAAAAATCCGATAAACGGGAAGTAAATTCCTCTTTTGTTCCATTTAAATTTGAAGCAATCAAGTCGATAAACTCTCTGCTCGTCCCAGTGAAGACTTGATTGGAGATCAATTTAAATACACGTTCATCCGCTTCTTCCCTCATTTTGTCCATCCACTCATTCAAGATATCGTCCTTATGCTGATCAATAAAATCCAAGATTAAACGTTCCATTTTTCCTCCTTTTGAAGCAATGTTTTTTCTAAATTGAATTTTCCGGCAATCGATTCTCTATTTATCATAACAAGGTCCAATTTGCAATGGAACCCTTTTGCTTTTATAAAGCGACTTTCTCTTATACCCAAACGCAAAGCGGTTTAAACCTTTTTTAAACAAAAAAACGCAGGTACATGGGTCATCAGCAATCCGAACTAGACTAAAAAAACGCACGGAAGCATATCCACGACCAAAATAAAAAAGCAAGCTTTTGGTCGCTTGCTTTAACAGTAGCAGTATGAGGGGCAAGATTATGTAAAAAAACGCCCTTACTTTCAAGAGCGTGCTTTTTGGTTAAAATTCGATGAGACCTAGGCTTATTTGCAAGGCATCATCCACTTTCTCCATCATTTCGTCATCGAGATGAGTGATTTTATCGGTTAATCGCTGCTTATCAATTGTACGAATTTGCTCGAGCAGGATGACCGAATCTCGTTCAAAACCGTAGCGTTTCGCATCAATTTCTACATGTGTGGGCAGCTTCGCTTTTTGAATTTGAGCTGTTATGGCTGCAACAATGACTGTGGGACTAAACCGATTCCCGATGTCGTTTTGGATGACAAGCACTGGACGGACGCCGCCTTGTTCAGAACCAACAACTGGGGATAGGTCTGCAAAATAAACGTCACCACGTTTGACAATCAAAGGATTATCCCCCGCTTACAAGACGTTCAACTGTATGTTCTGCCTCATATTCTGCTAGAAATGCTTCAGACGCAATTCGCAAATTTATTTTTGCCATTTCCATGTACCCACGTCTCATGACTTCGCGAATTTGTCTCTTTTTTCGTTCGCGCAAATACATTTTTGTAGCCTGGTAAATAAATTCACTTCGATTACCATTCTCTGCTTTTACAAAACCATCTAATTCGGTTAAAAGATGTTGCGGTAATTCCACCAAGATTTCCGTAGTTGTGCTGGACTCAGACACAAACATACACCTCCACCATCACTACAAACCATTTTATCTTTACCATTTTTAATCATACCATTTATCCTGCCCGGTGCATAGACTATTTGACAATTCTTCTGTATTATAAGCCAAAAAATCACTCTTTTATGCAGAGGAAGGGGGCCGCGAAGAAAATATTGTTCATGATGGTTATTTTTTTGCCATTTTTACAAAAGGTAGTTTTTCAAATCCACAATTTCGCCGCGCTGTCGATAAAGTCTCGGCACCCTGTTTGTGATGATGCATGGAATTTCATAATTGATCGTCTCAAGTTTCTTGGCGATTTCATTGACAGAAATAAACGAATCGCCTGCTTTTCCAATTAAGGTTACAGTTGTACCGACTGGAACTTGATATGGGAGCCGTACCATGCATTGATCCATACAAATTCGGCCGACAATCGGCACCCTCATTCCGTCAACAATCACTTCCTGTCCTTGAAGTTTGCGGATCCATCCATCTGCATAGCCGATCGGAATGGTTCCAATCCACTCATCGCCAGCTGCTTCATATGTTGCACCATAGCTTACCTTATCGCCTTTTTGCAGCCGCTTCACATGCACAAGCTTTGACCGTAAGGCAAAAGCTTCCTTTAGCGGAATTGGAATTTCTTTTTCCATTTCTGGTGAAGGCGTTAATCCATACATTGCAATCCCAAGGCGAACGGCATTAAAGCAGGCTTGCGGATGTCTTAGGGTTGCGGCGCTGTTGCTGCAATGAACATATTTTGGCATCTTGTTTAGAATGCTCAACCTTTCTTGAAATAAATCAAGCTGTTGTTCAAAATAAGTTTGATCCAATTCATCTGCAGTAGCAAAATGAGTAAAAATTCCTTCAAAGCAAAATCGTTGATCTGTTGTAAGTAGCTCTTCGATTTCTTTCAGTTCTTCTTTACCGCGGATGCCGATCCGCCCCATGCCCGTATCCAGTTTGACGTGCACTGCCAGTTGTTCATCTTCTTCCAAAATCGCTTTTGCCTCTTTGATCCATTCCGACTGAAAAACAGTTAGCGTAATTTTTAATTCAACAGCAAGATGGGCATCGGCAGGGCGAGTTGCTCCCAATACAAGAATAGGCGCCTTAATTCCTTTATTGCGCAACGCAATCGCTTCGTCCATAAAGGCGACTGCCAGATACGATGCCCCTGCTTGAAGCGCTGTTTCCGATACTTGTTTATCCCCGTGCCCATAGGCATTTGCTTTGACAACGGCAATTATTTCCGCATCCGGTGGAAGCAAATTTTTCACAGAGGAAATGTTTTCAGCAATGCAATCCAAATCCACTTCTGCCCATGTATCGCGATAAAAAAACCCTTGCTCGTTCATTTCGGTTGTCCACTTCCTAGTTTGTTGATTCAAATCAGTTTCGATTTTCTTCCTCTATCGATTATTCAACTGCAAAGCAAGATTGTCAAATGGATTGTTAAAAATAAGGAGCGTCCGCCCAACAGCAGGTTTTGGTTTATTATGAGATTGGACACTTATCCGCGGGAGTTTTCCTTTTATCCGCGAATTTTTCCCTTTTATCCGCGAAACGGTTCCGTTTATCCGCGGAAATTTGCTCTTTATCCGGATTTCCATCCAACCCCATCGAACAGGGACACTTATCCGTTGAAATACGCTCTTTATCCGGATTTCCATCCAACCCATACATAAACAAAAGCACAGCCGCTTTCAAAAGTGGACTGTGCTTTTTTGCAAAAATTCTATTTCACCATATCGCCTTGTACGGAACTTGCGACTTCGACCAATTCTTCTTTTGTTAAGTTTTTCGAAGCAATCATGTAATCGATGCCGTTTTGCGACCATGTAATCGAGTGATCTGAGAGGGCTCCGACCGTGAAGCCGAGATCGACCGGCTGTCCTTCAACAGAAGTAGGGACCGTCATTGGAGCAGAAGCTGTTTTCGCAATCGTTTTTTCCTGCACCATCGTAAAGGATTTTTTACCTTCGTAAGTAAGAACCACTCGCTTGCCGTCTTCAAGCTTTATTTCCTTTTCTCCAACCAATTTCGTTTCTTTCGCAAGCGCTGTCGGATATTTGACCGTGAAAGAAGGATCCTGTACCTTGGCCATTGCCGGCAAACCAAGCTGTGCTCTTGTCATATTTTTCTTCATATCAAAATCATTTTCATTAAATGAAGCATTAAACTTCATTTTCGAAAATTCAACCGTAACAATTGGATTGCGATCGGTATCCATCACTTTCACTTCAACTGGCGACAAATCGCTTTTATTCAACTTAATTTCCTGAGTTGGAAGCATTTTGTTATTTTGATAGCGCGTTTTTGTCTCAAAAACATAATAATCCTTTGTGGATGAAAATTTCGCACCCTTATCCTCAAGAATATCCTTAATCAACGACTCATAAAGATAGGCCTGACTGCTATTTTGCGGCCAGTCACTTTGAAAACGGAAGCTTTTATTCAACGCCGGCGTTAAAACAAACACACCTTCATCGTTTCGTAAAATCATTTGGCTTTGGTCTTTTGATGGATTTTTCAAATTGACGCGATAATAGGTTGGATCCTTATGCCAGATTTCTACATTGTAAACCTGAGAATCGCTTCCCATTTTCAATGTCATCTTAGCATTAACCTTGTAGCCGGATAAATCCTCCAGTTTCCCATTTAAATCTTTGACCACATCACCTTGTGACTTTGTACCGCAAGCACTTAGAACGAACAGAATCATCAGCCCAACAAAGAGCAGCATCAACCTTTTCCTCATTCTTTCAACCCCTTCTGTCTCATTTCAAATGATTATAGAGAAGAGAAAGGCAGGGTTTTAGGCAGTTGGACATCATAATGGATAACTGGGATTAGAGTTTGAGTAGTAAGTTGCTTTCCAATGTTACCAAGCTGACCTTGTCTCTCCTAATTCCCTATGAATATATGAGACAACCATGAGGAATATGCCAAGCTGTCTTTGATTGTTTATTCACACATCGGTACTCGTTTCCTCAATAATCACCTGGGCAACTGCATACTCCCTGCTATGAGAGATCGAAAGATGTGCTCGCACATTTGGTTTGGCAATAGCGGGTTTGCCAAACGAATCGTTCATAATTTCAATATCTAAAAAAGAGAGCTCTTTGCCAATCCCAGTGCCATTTGCTTTTGAAAAAGCTTCTTTCGCTGCAAATCGGCCGGCAAGAAATTCGACTTTTCTACGTCCTGACAATGGTTTCAGTTGCTCTTTTTCAAGGGGTGTTAAAACGCGATCCCAGAACTTCGGCTGGCGTTCGATGATTTCCTGAATGCGGGCAAGCTCTATAATGTCAATTCCAATCCCTTTAATCATCTGTCTTCACCTCAATCCATCCTTTTATCCAATTGCAATTGGTGCTCGAATGGTCACTTCCCCCGTTCCACTTTTCCATTATTTTCATTCATTATATAAGAAAACCCGGGAACATCGCTAGTCATTTTTCACCATGAAACGAAAGGCGATGCAAAAACAAAGGGCATGGCGCCGCGCCATGCCCTTTTCTGTTTCCATCTAGATTTTTATCGTGTATAGTTTCGTGATTTCGGTTTGCCGGTTCCCCGTTTTTCACCTGAGCGGTACGAGGATTTATTGCGTCTTGATGAATCATAGTTGCGCGAATCGTGATTTCTTCGGTTTCCTTGCGGCTTGCTGCTGCTACGGTCTCTGCGCATCGGAAGCGGATTCTCTTCTGTTAATTTAACTGGCGTAGTATCCGGTTCCTTTGTCAGCATTTTGAGAACAGCGGCTACTACGGTTGAAGCATCATTATCCTCAAGCAGTTCTTGTGCTGCAGCCTTGTAATATTGCAAATTGTTCGATTCAATCGTTTGGACAATTTTCTCAACAACTGCCCTTTGCTGGCCTTCCAATGCCTCATCAAGGGTTGGAGCTTTCATTTTTTCCATCTTGCGTCTCGTTGTTTTTTCCACAACCGCAAGATAAGACTTCTCCCTTGGTGTAACAAACGTCATTGCCACACCGGTTTTCCCTGCACGTCCCGTACGTCCAATACGGTGTACATAGCTTTCAGGATCTTGTGGAATGTCAAAATTATACACATGGGTGACGCCCGAAATATCCAATCCCCTTGCAGCAACATCTGTTGCCACAAGGACATCGATCGAGCCCTCTTTAAATTTCCTTAGGACAGACATCCGTTTAGCTTGGCTTAAGTCGCCATGAATTCCTTCAGCCGTATACCCTCTTAAAGTTAACGCTTCAGATAACTCATCAACGCGGCGCTTCGTCCGTCCAAACACGATGGCCAATTCCGGTGATTGGATATCCAAAAGTCTTGTTAAAACATCGAATTTATTCTTCTCCTGAACTTCAAGATAATACTGTTCGATGGATGGAACCGTCATTTCTTTTGCTTTTACGCGAACGATTTGCGGATCCTTCATAAATCTTTCTGCCATCCGCTGAATCGGTGCCGGCATGGTTGCCGAGAAAAGAAGGGTTTGCCGCTCTTCCGGAATTTGCGAAAGAATCGACTCAATATCTTCAATAAAGCCCATATTCAGCATTTCATCGGCTTCATCAAGGATGGCTGTCTGTACTTGATCAAGGCGAAGCGTCCGGCGATTAATATGATCAAGCACGCGTCCTGGAGTACCAACAATAATATGCGGGAATTTTTTCAACGAGCGAATTTGACGCCCGATATCTTGGCCACCATAAATCGGCAGAACGCGGACTCTTTTTCCCGCTCCAATTTTATAAAGCTCTTCAGACACTTGAATCGCAAGTTCCCTTGTAGGCGCAATGATAATGCCTTGAACGGCATCATTCTGTGTGTCAATTTTTTCAACAAGCGGAATGCCAAATGCAGCCGTTTTACCCGTACCTGTCTGCGCTTGGCCGATCAAATCTTTGTTTTGCAGACTTAACGGAATCGTTTCTGCCTGAATAGGGGTCGCTTCCTCAAAACCCATGCGGAGGACCGCTTTTAACGTAGCCTGACTAAGGCCTAATTCTTGAAACTTTGTCAATGTTTTCATTCTCCTTCATTTGTACCCAATATACTTTTACCGTTGCAACTGAAAGACGTTTTCAGTCAACTGTAATCAAATGCCTAAAATAGGCAACATCACTATTTATAGTTTTGAAAAACCGTTCGTTGCCATGACCGGACAACAAGGCAGAACGCAGCAGTTGCCTATAAACAATAGGAAAGCTCCCACTTTTCTATTATCAAAAAAAGACATTCCTCCAATGGAGTATGCCCTTCTTTTATCGCTCTTTAGACATATTGATAATAATCATAGCATTATTACAGTTAGATTGCAACGAATGTGCTGATTTGTTCACTCTTCCTTTTTCAGGAAGAGGGATTACCAACACCTTTATTTTTCTCAATTAAAAGGAAATTCATTCACTTATTTAGTTTGCAATGCAGTTACCACTTCTTCTAATTTCATCCCGCGGGATGCCTTCACGAGCACAAGGGTCGTTTCATCCACATGCTTTTCCAACTCATTGATGAGTTCCGCTTTATTTGTAAAAGCATGTATTTTTTCTTTCCCTAGTACTTGTTCAGCCCCTTTTGCAATGTATTCACCCAACTGGCCGAACGTAAACAATAGATCGACTTTTTCAGCTTTTAATGACGCGCCGATTTGTATGTGATATTGCTTTTCTTCCGGGCCGAGCTCAAGCATATCGCCGAGGACGAGAATTTTTTTCTTATGGCCTTGCAAATTGGAGACGAGCTCAATTGCTGCCATCATCGAAGTTGGACTGGCGTTATAGGCATCATTGATTATTTTTTCGCCTTTTTTACCCTTGACAAGTTCCATGCGCATATTGGTTAGTTTTAGTGTCGAAAGTTTCTCATTCATCCGTTCAAATGGAATGGAAAAATAATTCGCCACGAGCATTGCCGCCAAAGCATTTAAAATATTGTGGGTGCCTAAAACAGGCAGCTCAAACATTTGCTTCGAAGCATTCGTTTTAAATTGGTTCCCATACTGAAGCTGATGAATTTCGGTCGGAAACAATGTATTGGCTTCACTTCTTCCAAACGTCTGCACTTGCAGATTGCCTTGAAAACGACTGATCCTGTTCATTAGCAGCGGCTCATCACCATGCAAAACAGCGAGACCGCCATCTTTCAAACCTTCAAGGATTTCCAGCTTTGCTTCGGCGATTGCCTCGCGCGAACCAAGATCCAGCAAATGGGATTCACCAATATTGGTAATGACAACAGCATCCGGGCAGGCCAATTTTGTGAGAAATTCGATCTCCCCTCTGCCACTCATCCCCATTTCCAAAACAGCCATTTCTGTATCTTCTTCCAAGCGAAGAACCGTTAGCGGCAAACCGAGATGATTGTTAAAATTGCCCTCGGTTTTTTGAACTTTAAACTTTAGCGAAAGCAAGTTTGCGGTCATGTCCTTTGTTGTTGTTTTTCCATTGCTTCCTGTGATTCCAACCACTTTCACTGAAAGTTGTTTACGGTATTGTTTTGCAAGCTCCTGAAGGGCTGTGAGACAGTCCTCAACGATGAGGATGGGTAAATGCAGTGGCGGATTGGGGACATCTTTTTGCCATAAAGCAGCAGCAGCCCCTTTTTTGATGGAATCTTCAACAAATTTGTGTCCGTCCGCATGCTCGCCTTTTAAAGGAATAAATAAATTTCCTTTGGAAATTTTCCTAGAGTCAATCGCAACACCCGCAAATTGAATCGACTCCCAGGCGGATAAGTCATTTTCCACCTTGATCATGTCTGAAAGTTGTTTAAGTGTTCGTTGAATCATTCTTTTTCCTCCAATAGAAGAAGTGACACGGCACAAAGGCCGTGTCTATATTTTTCCACCTAGTCCGATTTTTCTTTCGTTTGCTTTTCAGAAGCAGCTAAATCAATCGAAGGTATGCTACTCTCTCACCAGTAGGTTAAAGCACCATTTTATTGCAGCAACCAAACAGGTTCATTCTCACAGTGTTAACATTCTTGCTCATAAAGGTGATCGTACCCTTTTATTGTAGCAACCAAACGTCCGCTCTTACATGGACCAAAAGTACTTCTCCGTATTAAAATGTGTATTTAATTCGCTGTTTTTCGGCATGCCGCTCTTTTGCCAACTCGACCAAGCGCTCGATTAATTGTGGGTATTCAACACCGCTGTGCTTCCACAAAAGCGGAAACATGCTAACCGGAGTAAAGCCTGGCATTGTATTGACTTCGTTAATCAACGCTTTGCCGTCTTTTGTCAAGAAAAAGTCTGCCCGGACAAGTCCTGAACAATCGAGGGCTTTAAACGCTTTAATCGCCATTTCCGCCAATTGCCGATATTCTGCATCGCTTACGTCTGCAGGGATAATCAGTGCCGTATCCTCGTCCTCATACTTTGCCTTATAATCATAGAAGTCTTTTTTCGGAACAATTTCACCCGCTACAGAACATTTCGGCTCATCATTGCCGAGGACACCTAATTCAATCTCACGAGCTACTACGCCCTCTTCAATGATGATTTTCCGGTCAAATTGAAAAGCTTCCACAAAGGCGGTTTCCAATTGTTCACGGTTTTGGCATTTGCTAATTCCGACACTTGAACCGAGATTGGCGGGTTTGACAAAACACGGGTAGCCCAATTCCGACTCCACTTGCGCATAGGCTTCCTCTTTCGCTTTTTCCCATTCTGAACGTGTATAAGCAACATACTTTACTTGTGCAAGTCCCGCTTGAGCGAAGATATTTTTCATGACAACTTTATCCATGCCGGCTGCAGATGCAAGCACCCCATTTCCAACATAGGGGAGATTCAACAATTCAAGCATTCCTTGAACGGTGCCATCTTCTCCATTCGGTCCATGCAGGAGCGGAAAAATCACATCAAGTTCGGCATCATTCTGCTGATCGGCCTGAAACAGCGCTGGTGCCAAAGACATTGGCGAAAGTTCATTGCCTTTGGAAAATTCAAGCTGCTGAACGCTCTGTACCGGGCTTTGCAGCTGTGGCCCCTTTATCCATTGTCCCGCAGTTGTTATGTAAATGGGATATACTTCAAATTTCTTAAGATCCAATGCTTTTATGACAGCAAGGGCTGTTTGCAAAGAAACTTGGTGTTCCGCAGACTTGCCGCCATACAATAAGCCGAGTTTCGTTTTCATCTAATTAAAACCTCCATTGTCTGATTCACCTATCCTATTTTATCACCGAATGAGCAAGGAAAGGCAACCAAACGATTGTTTTTTTCACACCGATGCCAAAAATTCAGTTACCAAACCTAATGGATTATTACCTTCTTCCTATTTTATGAACCATTTCATTTGCTTATGGCATCAAAAATACGGAAATCTCTCCAAAAGAAGTGGAGAGATTCCGTTAACGCTCATGTCCGCGGTCAGGTCGGATTTAGATCACATATAGCTTCCATTCCTTCGTTTTTCGGTCAAAGATAATTTTAGCATGGCAGGTTTTTGCCGACATTTGCTGGTATTCCTCATACATATCGTCCATATTGGCAAAATCACCGATGACCCAAATCGGAACTTCCAGCTTGCTTCGCTGCAAATCGGCATCCTTTAAGGAAATGCAAATCCCTTCTTTAATAAATGGGGTTAAAGACAGCAAAATTTCTTTATTGACCGGAGGGTATTGCCTTTTTTTCCGCATTCCAAGAAGCGTTTTTTCCCGCTTGAGCTTGCCCAATTTGCTTGAGATCGTCTCGCTGAGCAAATGGAAAAAATCTTTAAAGCTGCGGTAATACACTTTATTAAACCAGCCATCATCCTGGGCCAAGTAGACAAACCGATTGCCTAATTTATGATAAAAAGGAGGTTTTAAATGTTGCTTTAAGTGGCCTAAATAAAGAAGTTCCGCAATTTCTTGGTCCGATAATTCATTCAGCCCCTCTTCTTCCACAAAATCAATCCAGCAAAAATTCCCGTACCGCGAGACATCTTCTTGCGCCAGTTTCTCCACCCGATCCTCAGGACAGAATTCAAGCTGGGTATGCATATTAAAATCCGTATCATCAAACTGATGCTTTAACAAAAGTAAATGATTAAATGAATCTGAAAAAGCTGCGGAAAACTCATCAAATTCAATGCCATATGAAAGCACATACTGGCCGGCCTGGTTTAAATGGACATAGATAAGATCCCGTACGTCCTGATGATGCTTTTTCAAAGCCACACTCCTCCGATCAAGGAAAATTCCAATTCAGCATGAAAATGAAGAAAACAGCTTCCTTAAGAAACTGTTAAAACGTAAAAAATGAATTCCATCCCTTATTTTATCAAAAAATAGGTAAAATAGCTTATTTCATTTGTTTTACAAATTTACCAAGTCCCGATACCATACCGAACTATTATGAACCAATTACTCCTAAATTATTTTACACCGTTCTACAAAAATTTTGTAATATTTTCCTCATTCTATTGTGAAGAACCCCTTTATTTGCTAGCATAAAAGTAACAAATTAACAATTCGGGTGGGGCCAATGCGAACGAAAAAGAACGCCGATCAATTTGACTGGACATTAACATTGCTTCTTTTTTTATTTTTTCTAATCAGTTCTGCTGCCATTTACAGTGCCCAAGCCTCTTCCCAATACGGAAAAAACTTTCTTATCCTGCAAGTATTTTGGTACATTGTCGGTGCTGCGATTATCAGTTTAACCCTTTTGATCGACAGCGATCAATACCGGCGCCTTTCCTGGTTCTTTTATGGCTTTGGCATGTTGCTGCTAGTAGCCCTTTTTATCGCCCCGGATAGCATTGCCCCTATTCGAAACGGGGCCAAAAGCTGGTTTATTTTTCCTAAACTCGGCTCAATTCAACCTTCAGAATTTGTGAAAACATTTTTAATCCTTGCCCTTAGCAAAATCATTACCGGCCATCATGAACAGCATCCAGACAAATCGCTGCGAACCGATTTTGTTTTATTACTAAAACTAGGAGTCACCACTGCTGCCCCATTGGCATTGATTATGCTCCAGCCTGACCTTGGAACCGGCATGGTATTTCTATCGATTTTAACCGGGCTTATCCTTGTTTCCGGCATCTCCTGGAAAATCATTTTGCCGCTGTTTAGCTCTGGCGTTTCTTTTGGCGCTCTTATCCTTTATTTTGTCATTCAGAAACCCGATCTTCTTGAAAAATATTTAAAAGTAAAAAGCTATCAATTTGACCGAATCTATTCCTGGCTTGATCCGGCTGGTAATCAAACCAATTCAGGGTATCATCTTATGAAGTCATTGACGGCCATCGGCTCTGGTCTCGTGACAGGCAAAGGATTCGGTAAACGCGAAGTGTATATTCCAGAGGGGCATACCGATTTTATTTTCAGCATCATCGGAGAAGAGTATGGCTTTGTCGGCGGCAGCCTCGTTATCGGTCTGTTCTTTCTGCTGATCTATCATTTAATCAAAACGGCACTGGAAACCAATGATCCGTTCAATACATATGTTTGTACGGGAATTGTTAGCATGATTACCTTTCACGTTTTTCAAAACATCGGCATGACCATTCAAGTATTGCCAATTACCGGTATTCCCTTGCCATTTATCAGCTATGGCGGAAGCTCGTTAATGGGAAATATGTTTGCAATGGGGTTGATTTACAGCATTCGCTATCACCATCGCAACTATATGTTTTCAACGGAAAAATATCCCCTATCCAGTTGAAAAAGTTGATTTCAGCTCGTTTTTCATTCCATTCTTGCTAAAAATAGTATAAACTTGATATTGAATTTGTTAAAGTGAAGGTGAATGATGTCCAATTTTATTTACACTGTGCTGACGATGTTGTCTTCATTAGGTTATTTAGGCATTGCATTAGGGTTAATGATTGAAATTATTCCAAGTGAAATTGTTCTCGGCTATGGCGGTTACCTCATTTCAAAAGGGATGTTGAATTATCCGATGGCCATCATTGCTGGGATTATCGGCGGGACAATTGCCCAACTGTTTCTCTATTGGGCAGGCTATTACGGCGGCCGCCCTTTTTTAGAAAAGTACGGAAAGTATGTATTGATCCACAAAAAACATATTGATCTTTCTGAGCAATGGTTTGAAAAGTATGGAGCCGGGGTCATTTTTACAGCAAGATTCATCCCGGTGGTTCGCCATGCGATGTCGATTCCGGCCGGGATTGCCAAAATGCCGATTGGTAAATTTACATTGTATACCGTTGCGGCCATGATCCCTTGGACGATCTTCTTTCTCTATTTAGGCGAAGTCCTCGGCAACAACTGGGCGAATATTAAAACGATTGCCCAGCCATATGTCACGCCAATGATTCTCGCTGCTATCTTGATCGCCGTTGTTTACTTTTGGATCAAACGAAAAAAATAGCCACCCATTGTGGCTATTTTTTATTCAATTGAACGGCTCGTTTCATTTGAAAACTTCTTTTGCGCCCACGCATCCAATTTCTTCACATGCTTTTTCCCAATCGTAAAACCGTAAAGAAGTAAAAGGACAATGATCAAGGTGAAAACATCGAGCTGCCTTGATGCGGCAAAATTTATTATCCCCATTGTTACTTGGGGAATCACTCCTGTTAGAGCAAGTAGTACCGTTGCAACTTTAAACCAAAAAGAGGATTGGAGACGATAGCGTGCATAGAAAAGAAAAAACGTCGAAGCCCAGGCGAAGACTTCCAAGCTCGCAAGGATGATCCATTTATTTTCAACTAAAAATTCCATCTTTCTATCTCCCTCCAATCGCGAGCATACGATTGATTTTATCATATCTTTACTGGTCGTATAAAATGATTTCTCGACAAGAATGTTCATAATTTGACATAAATGGAGTCCTCATCATACTATTAACAATATAGCTCATTGTGGCCAATAATTGTTGATAGAGAAAGGACTGATACTTTGAGAAAGATAGGCTTAGCATGGCAAATCGTGATTGGGTTAATTCTTGGTATTGCCGTTGGGGCTATATTTTTTGGAAATCCCGCCGTACAAACCTACCTGCAGCCAATTGGAACCATTTTTATCCGCCTGATTAAAATGATCGTGATTCCGATTGTTGTTTCAAGCTTAATTGTGGGAGTTGCTGGAGTGGGCGACATCAAAAAGCTCGGTAAGCTTGGCGGCAAGACGATTCTTTATTTTGAAATCATCACAACAATCGCGATTATTATCGGATTATCCGCAGCAAATATTTTCCAACCTGGAACAGGCATTAATATGAATGCGCTTCACAAAAGTGATATTCAAAGTTATGTGACTACTACGAATGAAGTAGAGAAAAACCATGGGATGGTCGAGACGATTGTTACTATTGTTCCGGCAAACCTCTTTGACTCCCTTGTAAAAGGCGATATGCTTGCGATTATTTTCTTTTCTGTTTTATTCGGCCTTGGTGTGGCTGCAATCGGTGAAAAAGGAAAACCAGTACTGCAATTTTTCCAAGGTACGGCCGAAGCCATGTTTTACGTTACCAACCAAGTAATGAAATTTGCTCCATTTGGCGTCTTTGCCTTAATTGGTGTAACCGTTTCAACTTTTGGGGTATCCTCGTTAATTCCATTAAGCAAATTGATTGTTTCCGTATATGGAACGATGATTTTCTTTGTTATCATTGTTTTGGGACTAATTGCGAAATTCATGAAGATCAATATTTTTGATTTATTCCGTATTTTAAAAGATGAATTGATTCTTGCTTATTCAACTGCAAGTTCCGAAACCGTTCTTCCGAAAATCATGGAGAAGATGGAACGCTTCGGGTGTCCAAAAGGAATTACATCCTTTGTTATTCCAACCGGTTATTCCTTTAACTTGGATGGATCGACGCTCTATCAAGCGCTGGCAGCGATTTTCATTGCGCAAATGTACGGAATTGACCTTTCGATCGGACAACAAATTTCGCTTATGCTTGTATTGATGGTAACATCAAAAGGAATTGCTGGAGTCCCGGGCGTTTCATTCGTTGTCCTACTTGCAACACTAGGTTCTGTCGGCATTCCGCTTGAAGGACTTGCCTTTATTGCGGGGGTTGACCGGATTTTGGATATGGCGCGCACCGCTGTAAACGTTGTCGGCAACTCCCTTGCCGCGATTGTCATGTCAAAATGGGAAAACCAATACGATGCACAAAAAGCTGAAGAGTACTTGAGAGATGTAAAAGGAGATGCTCCTGCATTTCAAGAGTAAAACAAAAAGCTGTTTGACGGGTTCCTTAACGGACGGGTCAGACAGCTTTTTTTATTTGAGAGCAATCAGCTAAATTGATACCCTTCCAATTCCAGCAATTTTTCTTTGAAAGAGGTTCGACCTCCGGCATAGCCGACTAAATCGCCGCTCTTGCCGATCACCCGGTGGCATGGAATGATAATCGGCCATTGATTGGCCTTGTTCGCCTGTCCGACAGCGCGAATAGCTTTCGGGCTGCCAATCATTTCAGCGATTTCGGCATAACTTCGAATTTCCCCGTACGGAATCGTTTGCAACGCCTGCCAGACGCGCTTGCGAAAATCAGTACCATCGATAACAAGCGGCAAATCAAAACTTTTTCGCTGCCCCTTAAAATATTCCTCCAACTGCACAATGGCTTCTGAACAAATCTTGTTTCCGTCTTCCTGCACACTAGGATTTTCCGCTAAAAACTGCTCCCAATCATCTTCAAAAATTTCCACTCTCGTGATTCCCATCTCATTGGCCACAACCCGTATTGCCCCAAGCGGGGATTCGTATGCCGCATAACTAGTTCCCATTTGCACATTCCCTCCAAATCCATTTTTTCAAGCAGCGGCAGCTGAACGATTTTTCCAAAGCAAAAAAGCATAGAATAGCATGGAAAAAACAATCGAAAACGCTGCTGCAATATAAATGCTGCGATAACCAAGCAAATTGCCGATTTGCCCAAAAACCATTGCCCCAACCCCGACACCAAGGTCAAAAAACGAGAAAAACGTCGCGTTGGCCATTCCTTTGCGATTGGAAGCCGCCTTTTCAATCGCCCATGCCTGCAATGCTGGCTGAACCGTTCCAAATCCAAGTCCATACAGCAGCGCAGCCAAAAACAGAATCAAGCTGTTTGGAAGCCAAGCCAGCAAAAGCATCGCAGCAAAAATAAGCGCCGTCCCTGGCAAAAACACAGCCTTATGTCCTTTTCGATCATATAGTTGACCAGCAAATGTCCGCGATAGTAATAACGCTGCCGCATATTGCAAAAAATACCACTGAATTCCTGAGATATTTTTTTGCGCCGTATACAATGGCAGGAAAGAGGCAATCCCGCCAAACGTAATCGTAATAAAAAACAGCAGGACGGACGGCTGCAATGCGCTCTTTTCATAAAAATCCATTTTCACAGCTACTGATTTATCAGGCTTTTGTTCTATTTTTTTAAATTTAATGCGTGATGACAGCAAAAGAGCAACAAGCCCTAAAAATGAACAGATAAGGAAAAATTGGCTAAATGGCAATTTCGCCGTTAACGCCAAGCCGAGTGATGGTCCAAAGGCAAGCGCCAAATTCCCTGACAATCCAAAATACCCCATTCCCTCCCCCCTCCTGCTTGGGGGAATCAGATCTGTCGCAATTGTACCGGATGCGGTTGTAGAAAATCCCCAGCCAACACCTTGAACAATCCGCATCATGAACAAAAACAAAATGCTTGTTAAAAATCCGTAAGAGCCTACGGAAAGGACAAAAATCGCCAAACCGATCAGGTAGACAAAACCTCTTCCTTTTGTTTCAAGTGTTTTGCCTGCTAAAGGACGCACTAGCAGGGCTGAGAAGGTAAAGATCCCCACCACAAAACCAATCAATTGATTATTACCGCCTAAACGCTCAACAAACAACGGAATCGTCGGCAACGTCATTTGAAACCCTAAAAAAATAAAAAAATTTGCCAGCATGATTAAGATGAAATCCCGCGTCCAGATTTTTTCCTGAGCTTGTTCCCTACTTATTTGTTCATCCATTTATTCCATTACTTCCTCTCCATTTAATCGTCACTGTCTATTGTACAAGAAGATAGGAAAACGATCGAACAATGCCCTGTTTTTTTGCTAAAGACGAAAAGACGTCTCTACAAATTGTAGAAACGCCTCTCCTTTACGCATGCTCGATGATTCTTGCCATCGCTTGAATTTGTCCCAAGTGGTTTGCTTCATGAAAAACGGCCATGTTAGCAAGTTCGCCAACGGTTTCAAAACCTAGAATAGGTTTTTTCAGAGCAGCATTGTAGCGATCTGCCGGAATTTCCTTTATTCTGTTTAACTGGTCTTTTAATTGTTCAACCAGCACCTCGACAGACGGAACGTCATCACTGCTCCAGTCGCCAGGCTTTGTTCCATTTCCGAATAGCTGAACATAGCTTTCAGGAAGATGAGTTGAATTTTTCGGAAAGCCAAACATAAACTGCTCGGCAACGGTCAGCACATGGCCAATCATCCAATGGATCGTGTTGTTGAAACCTTTCGGCTGCACATCCACAATCGTTCGGTTCAGGCCATCAACCCTTTTGATAAAATGGTTCCGTGTTAATGTAAATTGTTTTACCAACAACTCGCTCATCTGCTTCTCCCCTTTAAAGTCCTTTTCTCATTATTTTAAACGATTGTTTGTAAAAGAAGAACAAATATGCAACCTGTAAACAAATGATTCATTTGGAGATCCTAGCAAAATCAGAAGGTTTTCGGCTACCCGTTCCGATCACCTCTTCATTCTTCTCGTTATTCGAATTGTAATGAAAATCAGACCCTTTTAACGGTCTGATTTTACGATTGGATGTTATTCACTTAAGTCGACATTATGGTAAACTTGTTGAACATCGTCTAAATCTTCCAGGGCGTCAATCATTTTTTCGAATTTCGCTTTTGCATCACCAGTGAGCGTGATTTCATTTTGCGGAAGCATCGTCAGTTCTGCAATCGTAAATTCGGTGATTCCAGCGTTCTTTAACGCTTCTTGCACGCTATGGAACTGATCTGGTTCGGCATAGATAATCACGTTCTCGTCTTCATCAAGTATATCACGGACATCCACATCAGCTTCCATTAAAATTTCCAGCACTTCATCCGCAGTCTTTCCTTCCAGACCAAAGACAGCTGTTGCATCAAACATATAGGCAACGGAGCCGCTGACCCCCATATTGCCGCCATTTTTGCCAAAAGCGGCGCGAACGTCTGAGGCTGTGCGGTTTACATTATTGGTTAAGGCATCCACGATCACCATTGATCCGTTCGGTCCAAAACCTTCGTACCGAAGCTCTGTATAGTTTTCATCCGCTCCGCCTTTCGCTTTTTCAATCGCCCGGTCAATAATCGTCCTCGGTACATTGTAGGTTTTTGCCCGCTCCAGCACCATTTTCAGCGCCTGATTCGATTCAGGGTTTGGATCCCCCTGCTTTGCTGCTACATAAATTTCGACACCGAATTTTGCATAAATCCGGCTCGTGTTTGCATCTTTTGATGCTTTTTTTTCTTTAATATTATTCCACTTACGACCCATTTATGAACACTCTCTTTCTACTTTGAATCTACACCAAATAGTAATATAAACGATGCTGCAACTTCAACTTTTTTTAAAATAAGCGCTGGTATTTCGATTCTATTATACATCAACTAGCATGCAGATGGGACAAGTTTCCTCTTTATTGAATTTAGTCTTTTTTTACCAATAGTCGTTTTGTTCGTATGTCTTTTATCCCAAAAAATGTGAATTTTTGGTGAAAAAAAGGGTTTCGGCCATTCAAAAGTAGTTTAATAGTAATATAAACACAATGTGAGGATAAGAATCCATGAGACAAAGTCATGATTACAAGTCACCCCTTGCCGCTATGTTCTGGTCAGCAGTTTTGCCGGGATTTGGCCAATTGTACAACAAAGAATATATGATTGGTTTTGTTTTGATCGGCCTCGAGTTCCTTATCAATAGTCAGGCAAAATTAAATTTAGCGATCGTTTATTCCTTCCACGGAGACTTTAAGCAAGCCCATGATATCATCAACTACCAGTGGGGCATGTTCTACCCATCCTTTTATTGTTTTTCCTTATGGCAGGCCTACAATCACGCCAAATCACATCAGCTGAAGCTAAATGAAATCCGGCAAACAAGAACCTACCTTTCCGGACTGTTTTTAGGTTTGGCCATTGGTATGAACTTCGGATTGTATTGGCATCATCTCCGCTTTTTATCCAATCACTTTTTAGACATGCCTGTATTTAACGGGATCACTTTTGGCCTACTCGGAGCTTGGTTTGGAAATTTTCTTGAGAATAGGGTTTACCGGAAAAGAAAAACAAGGATTAACGATCAAAAAAGGATTTAAAATCCGCTTTGGAGAATACATAAAGAGTTCGATGAAAGGCGGGAGAAATATGATTAAAGGTTTGAATGAAGCTCATTGCCTGTTAAAGACTTAACCGTATCCATCAATTTTTATAAAAAGCTAGGTTTGCACTTCGCCTGGCGTGATGAAAATACTGCGTTCCTTTGGATTGAGGAAAGACCCTATGAAATTTTTCTTATCGCTATTTTGAATATTCACCGTGCATGTGAGGCATCGATTGATTTAGCGATGCATGTTATTGCGGAAAAACGACTTGGGCTTCCACAGACAAGCCTGGATGCTTTTGATATTCTTCAAACCCATTCCATTATTGATAAAAACATGGCTAAACAGCTTAAAGCAATGGTTGAATTTCGAAATAGTGCAGTGCACGACTACCAAGCCATCAATGTGAATATTCTCATTCAAATCATCGAAAAACACCTTACAGATTTTTCAGACTATGCAAAAAAAATACTAGAATTTTGAATTGAAACCGGGGGATTTTAGATGATGATTCGTCCAGCTGCTGCCAAGGATATACCCGATTTGCACGGCTTAATGAAGGCATATATTGTTGATTTCTACAAACAGCCCGAGCCAAAAGAAGAGGAATTGAAAAATTTGATTAAGCATTTGCTTGGAAATCCTGCGGCCGGGCTCCAATTTGTCGCTGAGGAAAACGGTGAATTAATTGGATTTTCCACATTGTATTTCACTTTTAGCACGTTGAAAGTGAAAAGACAGGCGATTTTGAACGATCTCTATGTAAAGCCAACCGCAAGAGGGAAAAAAGTTGGAGAGCAATTGTTTCAAACTTGCCTCCAATACATCCGCGAAAATAATTTCGCCTCGATGACATGGGAAACAGCCAAAGAGAACCTCATTGCCCAATCTCTTTACAAAAAAATGGGCGGGCAACTCTCAGAATGGCTAGTATACGAAATTTAACGTCAGTTTTGGAAAAACTACTTTGCCTTTTCACGAATGATATAAATTCTAAATAGCCTAAAAAGGTAACCAAGCTATTGGTTACCTTTCCACCATTATCCTTCAGGCACAAAGGTTTTGCAATCTGTTTCTTCGCTTTTGGATGCCTGTTTTCCTTTGTGGCTGACAACATATATAGACTCCGCGCTGCATTTATTTCCATTGCTCCAGTAAGAACAGTTATTTACTTCACAAAGAACATCTTTTGCCAAAGTATAACACCTCCCTTGACATTATTATTTGCAAAACCGGAGGTCCTATGCTTTGGCAATTGAGCTTACCTATTGGAAAAACGGTTTATCAGACAACCTTATTTCTACTTTGAAAGTGTGCTTTGGCAACCGAACTTACTTTTTGGTAAAACAAAATAGAACAAATTGTTAATCCATTTCATAAATAATCCTTCCCGTGTTAGACGTATCATAGTCGCCAAGCGAATGAATTTCCGACTGAAACTGCGGCGAAGATAAAATTTGTCTTACCGTGCTGATTAATTTTTCTGAATGACGATTTTTTAACATAACGAGGTCATACCGCTCCGTTATTAATGGCACAAAATCAACCCCAACGATTTTTGCCGCTTTTTCATTTCCAATTCCCACATCGGCCATTCCAGCTGAAATTGCAGATGCCACACTTAAATGGTTGCTTTCTTCGTGGTCATACCCCTTGATCGTTCTTGAAGCGATCCCATTGATTCTCAGTTGTTCGTCTAGAAGAATCCTTGCTCCCGATCCCTTCTCCCGATTGATGATTTTCAAGTTGTCCCGCCTTAAGTCAGACCAAGTTGCAAGCTTCAAAGGGTTCCCTTTTTTTACATAAAAACCTGCTTTTCGCTTCAGGAGGTTGAGTAGAACGAATGAATGCCCCACCAAAATTTTCTTTATAAAAGGCAGATTATATTCTCCGGTATCCCCGTCAAACAAATGCAAACTGACAATGTCGCCTTCGCCATTGTACATCGAGATTAAACTATTTAAACTGCCTGTATAGGATCGCAATGGTTTAAAAATTGAATTTTTTTCAATATATTTTCCTAAAATATCCAGAACAAGGTCTTGTCCACTAATCACGATCGTTTTGGAATCCTGGGGATTCAGATTCGAACCAGCAGTTGCGGTTTGTATGGAAGGATCTTGATTGGTTTTGTGTTTGTGAATATATTGATCCAGGTCTTTGGCATCGATTCGCATCTGTCTTCCGACCCGAAATACAGGCAATTCGCCTTTTTTCACAAGGTCGTAAACCGTTAATTTCGAAACTTTCAATAACTGGGAAACTTCTTCAATTGTATAGGAAAGCTCTGTCGACATTCGCATCACCCCATCTCTTATTTTAACTGACCTTCTTGTAAAAAAGATATTTATCAAAAAAAATTGCCGAATGTGACCTTTCTTATAGTCTTTTATGTCATATGTAATTATAATTAGTTATAAGTAATTATAATCAGTTGGGAAGGAAGAAAAAAGTTGAACAAACAGTATCGATTATTTTTCTCAATAGTGCTGCTATTACTCGCCGTTTCCGGATGTTCTACCAGTGAACAAAGCAAAAAAACAGAGAAGACAGTTGAATTAACCGTCTCCGCAGCAGCCAGCTTACAAGATGCTTTAAATGACATTCAATCAGACTTTGAGAAAAATCATCCAAATGTAAAAATCCGTTATAACTTTGGTGGATCGGGAGCTCTTCAACAGCAAATTTCCCAAGGAGCACCTGTTGATCTCTTCTTCTCTGCAGGTGAGGATCCATTTAAAACCTTGGTGAATAATGGACTGATTGAAAAAGCAAACGACGCCGATCTGGTTGGGAATGAGCTTGTCCTCGTTGTTCCAAAAGATTCAACAAAAGGCATCAACGCATTTGAAGATCTAACGAAAGCGGATAAGCTGGCCATTGGCACACCTGAGTCTGTGCCGGCAGGACAGTATGCCAAGGATACGTTAACACATTTCAATCTTTGGAAGGAACTCACAAAGAAAATCATTTATACGAAAGATGTCCGTCAAGTGCTTACATATGTAGAAACAAACAATGTAGATGCCGGAATTGTGTATAAAACAGATGCGAAGATATCGCCAAAAGTTAAGATTGCTGCCACCGCAAAAGAAAGCACCCACGCACCAATCGTCTATCCTGTTGGTGTTGTAAAAAACAGTTCTCATTTGAAAGAAGCCAAACTATTTTATGATTTTCTTCACAGTGAAAAGGCGATAAAGATTTTTGAAAAGTATGGGTTTAAAGGTCTGATAAAATAATGGAAGAAACCTTTTGGTCTCCTGTGAGGCTGTCCATTGAGGTAGCCTTTTTTTCCGGTATACTCGTATTTGTTCTGGGACTATTTTTAGGAAAGCTGATGGCAAATAAGAAATTTAAAGGAAAGTCGATCATTGAAACAGCCTTTCTTTTGCCATTAGTATTGCCTCCAACCGTAGTAGGCTTTTTGTTAATCATTTTCTTTGGAAAAAATAGTCCGGTGGGGCAATGGATCGAGTGGCTCTTTCACAAACCTGTTATTTTTACATGGTGGGCAGCGGTGATTGCCTCAACGGTTGTCGCGTTTCCGCTTATGTATCAATCGGCTAAACTCGGGTTTGAATCGATTGATGAGGACATCGAGAATGCGGCTCGCGTTGACGGTGCCACAGAATTCACATTACTTAGGAAAATTTCCCTTCCGCTTGCATTGAAAGCCATTGTATCAGGGGCAATCTTGAGTTTTGCCCGCGCTTTAGGCGAATTTGGCGCAACATTGATGTTCGCAGGGAACATTCCTGGAAAAACCCAAACCATTCCCACCGCAATCTACGTAGCGATTGATTCAGGCAACATGTCACTTGCTTGGTTGTGGGTGTTGAGTATCATCGGCATTTCTTTTTTAATGTTAATTTCCGTGAACTTGATGAAAGCATGATGCTTTTGTAATAAAAAAGGAATCAGGAGACAACAGCGCTCTGATTCCTTTTTTTGTTACTGATTTAAAAGCTTGATAAATTCACGCATAAAGCCTGGAAGATCCGGCCATGCATGCCCGGAAACAAGGTTGCCTTCCACATGCAAATGGTTTTCAATATACGTTGCACCCGCTGCTTCAACATCCGGTTTGCAGGCAATATAAGCAGTCAGCTCGCGCCCCTTCAAATATTGGCTCACCGTTTCCAAAATCAGTGCAGCATGACAAATTGCCGCAACCGGTTTGTTTTCTTCAAAAAAGTGGGCAACAATTTTTGAAACATTTTCATTTAAACGAATGTATTCCGGAGCCCTTCCTCCTGGCAAAATTAAGCCATCATAGTCCTCAGGCGCAACATCCTCAAATGCCAATTGTGACTCGATTAAATATCCTTTTGACTCAGTATACGTATCCCAGCCGATAAAATCATGAATAACGGTTTGCAACTTTTTCTTCGATGGTGCAGCAATTTGTACATCGTACCCTTCTTCCAGACAACGGTAATAAGGATAAAACACTTCCAAAGCCTCAACTGCATCTCCAGTTAAAATCAATACCTTTTTTGACATGACGATCGCTTCCTCCTCTCAAAAATAGGTCTTGCCATAGTATATATTCGATTAAACCAAGCGAATTCCTTCAACCCTCTCTATTTCAGCAAACCTTCGTTTGTGGTTTTTATAAAATTTAAAATATTCCTATAATAGTGACGTGGTTCACAGCCTAAATGTCCCAAATCCTTTACATTTTAAAAAAACTATGTGGAGGAGTTTACAATGGAAAAAACGGAAATGCCTCTTGTGTATTCGTGTTCTGGCTGCTCGTCTGCTGCCCAAACCGCCAACATGATTGCCATCAAAATGGACCGGGAAAAAATAGCTGAAATGTCTTGTATTGCCGGTGTTGGCGGCGATGTCAAACCCCTTGTCAAAACAGCAAAGTCCGGGCGGAACATCATTGCCATTGATGGCTGTCCACTTGCTTGCTGCAAACATTGCTTGGCAAGGCATGACGTAGAGCCCGCACTTCATTTCGTGCTATCCGATTTTGACGTGCCGAAGATTAAAGGGGAAGACCCAAACCCTGACCTTTATAAAAAGGCTTATGAACAGATTGTAGAACATACACAGCGGTATTCGCTGAAGCGATGATTTTTCTGCCCAGGTTCTTCTATTCCTCGTTGAATATCTTTTGAATAAATTGAAAGACTAGATAAAGTTAAACAACATCAGGGTGCTGGGTATGAGGAAAATTCCATTAACTCTCAACAAGATTTTAAACAAATTCTTGATTTAAAAAATGAACTGATCCACTTGCGGCTGCAATTTTGGCTGGAACATGACCTTTTCAAACCGCATTGGTGGTTTTTTTTGGTTGCTTCCATTCTCTATCTCCATAACTTGTGATTGACCCTGCACTCGAAGGCGGATTTGTTATTTTAGGAAAAAAACGGTACATTTTCCGCGGGAATCTGTAAAGAAGCAACCCCCTCTTCATTGGAAAGGCGCCCATACAAGTGGGCGCCTTCCATCTTTGCAGTTAAAACCGGGCATTCACCGGCTTTCCTTTCATATGAAGCTACACTACCATCGATGGGCTTTCGCATTTGATTTCAAAATAATGGTGTTTTGAGAAATCTGCGTATGCCCGTTCACTTGGGATTTTGCCTTTTTCGGCCTCGTCCAATTGTGGTGAAAAAGCTGAGAATGCGGATCAAGCTGATCATGAATACTCATCGAATCACCTCTGGCAGAATAGTTTCAAAGGGTATTCTTCTCGAATACCCTTCCTATTGTTTGCTAACAATAGGTTTATTATCCCCGCATCTTCAGTGAGATCACATTGACAACTTGATGCCAACGATTCCGATTACGATCATTACGATCGATACAATCTTCAGTAAACTCATTGTCTCATGAAAAAAGTAAATTCCGATAAAACTAATCGCCAATGTTCCCGCTCCCGACCAAATCGCATACGCTAAACCAAGCTCCATTTTCTTGACGACGATCGAAAAAATACTAAAACAAATTCCGTAAGAAATAAAAATCATAATCGTAGGCAGCGGCCGCGTTAAACCTTCCGATAATTTCATCGAGATCGTACCAGCAATTTCAAACACAATGGTCAGTATCAATAAAATCCATTCCAAAAAAATCCCTCATTTACTTGTTCTCTCTTCAATTGCCATTTTTGAAAAATTTTAACTGTTCGAATGGCCTACTAACTTTGTTTATGCAGCTAGCCCTCTTATTAATACCACAGGAGAATCAAGTTTCACAAGTCGGGATTTGCTTAGTTTCGATTTTAATCAAACGTTTGATTAAATGAAAACTCGCCGACTGGCGAGTCCTTTGGACGTAGACAGAGGCGTAATTGAATTTATGCGTTCAGAATTTATGGATATAAATTCTGATTAGCTAAGAAAAAAGCCGGCCTCCCGATCGAGAGGAGCCCGGCTTTTTCAAATGGGTGTGGCGCCTGTTTTACGAATATTGATGATGGTCTTTAACCATCTCTTTTACATCCTGAATCATTTGGTCATATGATTCATTTACCCGATTTTCAATGGCATTTTGCTCCTGATCATTGTATTTGTTCTGAGAATTGTTCTTTTCCACCATTTTCACCTCCATTATTATGGTGTGTAATGGCGGAAGAATCTATTTACCTTGTCTAACGATCTGTCTTCGTGTACGGATGGATTTTTTATTCGTGGGATTTGGCGGTTTAACCGTGGATAAGAGCCGTTTATCCGTGGAACTTGTATGATTTTCCGCGGATTTGGGCCGTTTATCCGTGAAACTTGTACGTTTATCCGCGGGTTTTGGCGGTTTATCCGCGAAACTTGTACGTTTATCCGCGGGTTTTTCCCTTTTATCCGCGGGTTTTTCCCTTTTATCCGCGAAAAACTCACTCGTATCCGCGGAATTTCCCCTTTTATCCGTATTTGTCACTTTTCCGTCATATTCCCTCGCTCGATTGGGGTACCCGGCTACCGGATCTACCGGTTTTCTACGCTCCCCCTTTTTTATCCGCGGGTTTTGGCGGTTTATCCGCGAAACTTGTACATTTATCCGCGGGTTTTTCCCTTTTATCCGCGAAAAACTCACTCGTAGCCGCGGAATTTCCCCTTTTATCCGTATTTGTCACTTTTCCGTCATATTCCCTCGGCCGATTGGGGTACCCGGCTACCGGATCTACCGGATTTCTACGCTCCCCCTTTTTTATCCGCGGGTTTCTCCCGTTTATCCGCGAAACTTGTACGTTTATCCGCGGGTTTTCCCCTTTTATCCGCGAAAAACTCACTTGTATCCGCGGAATTTCCCCTTTTATCCGTATTTGTCACTTTTCCGTCACATTCGTGCTACCCACCCAAATACCTCTAGCTGGTTCTTATCCTCACTTATTTCCTTTCGTTTGCTTTTAAATGGTATTCTTCTCTTTCAAGTACTGAAGAACTTGTGCCACCGCTTCGTCAACTGACAACAAATGCGAATGAATGGTGATTTCGGCCTGCTCCGGTTCTTCGTACGGCGAGTCAATTCCGGTAAAATCCTTGATTTCACCGCGGCGCGCTTTTGCGTAGAGCTGTTTTGGATCGCGCCGTTCGCATTCCTCAAGTGGGCAGCTGATAAAGACCTCGATAAACTCCCCTTCTTCAAAAAGTTCCCTGACCTGGCGGCGGTCGGAACGAAATGGAGAAATAAATGCTGTGGTGACAATTTTTCCGCTGTCGACAAACAATTTGGCAATTTCGCCAATTCTGCGGATATTTTCCATCCGGTCATGTTCCGAAAATCCAAGATCTTTATTGATTCCGTGGCGGATATTGTCCCCATCCAAAACATATTCACTGATTCCCCGCTGAAACAACTCATTGGAAACGGCATTGGCAATCGTTGATTTTCCAGACCCGGAAAGCCCGGTAAACCAGATGACACAGCTGCCATGACCATTTTTCATCCGCCGGTCTTGTTTCGTAATCGTTGTTTCATGCCAAGTGATATTGGTTGATTTTGACATCCCTCTACCCCTTCCACCAAGCAATATTGGTTGATTTTGACATCACTCTACCTCTTCCACCAAGCAATATTGGTTAATTTTTACATCCCTCTACTCCTTACACCGTTTCTTTTTCTCTTAACCCTTCAATCAGAACCTCAACAACCTCTTTTCGGCTAAAAGTTGCAGGAGGCAGGATACCGGAACGGAGCATCTCCCTAACTTTCGTTCCAGATAAAATCACTCGGTCTTCCTTTGTATGCGGGCATGTTTTATCAGATGCCATTCCTTCGCACTTTGTGCAATAGAAACTGTGCTCAAAGAACAATGGTTTAATTCCAAGCTCTTCTTCCGTAAAATAGCTAAAAATGTGTTGGGCATCATAAGTTCCATAATAATTTCCGACTCCGGCATGATCCCGTCCGACAATAAAATGGGTGCAGCCAAAGTTCTTGCGGGCGATCGCATGGAAAATGGCTTCCCGCGGACCGGCATAGCGCATTGCTGCCGGGTATACACCAAGTTGAACCCGATCGCCTGGATAGTAATTTTCAAGCAGAACACGGTAGCTTTTTAACCGGACATCGGCCGGAATATCATCTGCCTTTGTTTCACCAACAAGCGGATTGACAAACAGGCCGTCAACTGTCTCAAGCGCTGCCTTTTGAATGTATTCATGTGCCCGGTGAATCGGATTTCTTGTTTGAAAACCAACGATTGTTTTCCAGCCCTTTTCTTCAAAGAAAGCACGGGTTTGCTTTGGTTCATACCACACGTCAGCAAACACGCCTTTATCTGTCTTTTTCACAAGGACGATCTCACCGGCAACATATACCGGCCCCCGTTCGAATAGCCGCCTTACTCCCGGATGTGCCAATTCAACTGTTTTATAGACATTCAATGCTTCTTTTTCTAAATCTGGCTCATACCATTCAGAAACGGATATTACGCCATACACTTCACCTTGAAAAACCAATTTGTACGTTTCACCTGCTTTCAGCGTATCGGCCACCTCTGTCGAAACAGGCAGTGTAACTGGAATCGACCAAACGGTATTGTCGGCTAACCGCATGTTCTCTACAACCGATTCATAATCTTTTTTTCCTAAAAATCCTGTTAGCGGGCTAAACAAGCCGACCCCGATTAACTCCAAGTCACTTAATGCAATGGCGTCTATTTGAATGACATTTTCAATTCCACTCCAATCATACGAAGGATTATAGGCTTGAATTAATTTTCCTCCATGCGGTTTTGGTAAAAATGACATGTTCATCAACCTTTCTTTATCAGTTTTAGTTCTTCTTTCATCGAAAGCGGTGTCGCTCTACCGTCCGTTTTTTTTACTAGGAACAGCACGCCCAAAACGGAGATCATGACGCCTGCCATCGCAATAACCGGATAAATATTTTTCACAATGACCAATTGAATAATTGTGTATGAAAGCACCATTGATAAAACAGGCGAAACAATCCAAACGGTTAGCAATTTCACTACAATATCCTTTTTGACCACCGCGATTCCTTGTTTCACAAATCCCATTCCAATGATTGAAGAGGTTGTGATTTGCGTGAGCGGAACAGGAATGCCCAACAAGGAAGCAATCATCACAATTCCTGCTCCTGTACCGGAGAGGACACAGCCTTCTTCCAATCGGAGATCAGTGATTTTTTTCCCGTTTGTTTCAATGACTCGATGGCCGAAGAGAATAGCACCTAGGGCAATGGCCAAACCACCGCCAAAGATTCCCTGGTCTTTTCCAATGATTCCAGCTGCAACAAGCGGGCCAACCGCATTGGCGACATTGTTCATTCCGCCGGAAAACGCTTCAAAACTGCCCATGATCACAACAAGTATGGCGAATATTGGCCGGATTTTCTTCTGCTGCATCCACTGGTGGATCGGCTTTGTTTTTAAAAGAGTTGCAGCAATAACCGCAATCACAAAAGCAACAAAGGGTGTAAACAGCCAAAACAGCGCGATCCATGCCAGCTTCCCGACATAAACGGATTGATAGACAACACCTGCGCCCACTACGGAGCCAACCGCCACTTCGCTTGTCGAAAGGGGGATACCGAAAAGATTGGCCAGCAGCAACGATAAAGTAGCAGCAGCTAACACAATCAAGGCAATGGCAACTGTAAACGTGCTGCCTGGAACAATTCCGCTTCCGATGGTATCTACCACTTCTCCACCGCCAAAATAGGCTCCAAGAAAGACGGCGATCCCTGACAGGCACAATGCCGTTCGTTTTGTTAAAGTCCCGGAACCATAGGCGATTCCCATCGAAGCGGCAGCCCCGCTGGCTCCAATATTCATCGCAAATAGAACTCCGATCGAAATCGCAATGACGGTAAGTAGCATAATGGCCTCCTTTATTTCACGTGCAATCCACACTCCGTTTTGCCGCTGCCGGCCCATCTTCCAGCGCGAGAGTCCCCATCAACTTCTGTAGGCTGTGTACATGGGAAGCAGCCGATGCTTGGGTAGTGTTGATCGTGAAGCTTGTTATAGGGGAGGTCTTTGTCCCGGATGTAGGACCACACTTCCTCCCATGTCCAGTGAATTAACGGACAGATTTTAATATTGTTGAATTTTTCATCCTTGTTAACAAACTCGGTGTTTTTCCGTGTCAGTGATTGTTCTCTGCGCAGTCCGGAAATCCATGCTTCTTTTGTCGTGAGGACTTCTCTTAGCGGAAGCACTTTTCTGATTTGGCAGCAAAGGTTTGGATCTCTTTTCCATAAGGCAGATCCATATTCGGCTGCTTGTTCATCTAAACTGAGCTTTGGCTTTTTTCGCTCGATTTTCAGTGTTGGAAAGCGTGCTTCAATTTTGTCAAGAACTTCATAGGTTTCGAGAAAGTGCAAATCGGTGTCTAAAAAAACAATATGCGCATCTGGGTTGATTTGGTGGATTAAATCAATCAACACGATTGCTTCCGCTCCAAAACTGGATGCGTAGACGATCTCCTGTTCAGGATAATTTTGATAGGCCCATTCTAAAACTTTCCTGGCGCCTTTTGTTTCATCATCGATCGGGAAAGTCTCGGAAGGACTCCAATTGTCATACGTTATTTTGGCCATCCACAAAGCCTCCTTTAATAAAAAAGGCAGCCTTCCGCCGATAAGGAGAAGACTGCCTCTAGTTTGTCTAGTCAGCAATGGTATTCAATTCAACTACAGAATCACGAAGATTTAATCATGGAAATTGGTTCCGTCAGTCGTTGCCTTTACAATTCCGGCACGAATGACAAAATCACCGAAGTGCTCACCTTCTTCCCGTTCTTTTGCATAACGGGATAACAGCATGCGCAATTCATTTAAAATTTCTTCTTCACCGATGTTTTCACGGTACATTTTATTTAAACGGCTTCCATCAAAAGCAGCGCCGAGATACATATTGTATTTTCCAACGGCCTTGCCCATAAAGGCGATTTCCCCAAGACCTGGCCGGGCGCATCCGTTCGGGCATCCGGTCATCCGGATCGTGATTTCTTCGTCTCGAAGACCATTTTCATCGAGGATGGTTTCAACTTTATCCAGTAGTTCTGGCAAATAGCGTTCACTTTCCGCCATCGCAAGACCGCATGTTGGCAGGGCAACACAAGCCATTGAACTGCGGCGGAGTGCTGAATAATGCTTTCCATCCGTTAAACCATATTGTTGAATGAGCGTGTCAATCTCTTTCTTTTTCCGGCTTGAGACATTGGCAATAATCAAATTTTGATTGGTTGTCAAGCGAAATTCACCTTTATGAATGTTGGCAATTTCGCGTAAACCTGTTTTTAACTTGTAATCAGGGAAATCGGCAACACGGCCATTTTGAATAAACAAGGTAAAATGCCATTTTCCTTGAATGCCTTTTACCCAACCGTAACGATCGCCATTGCGTTCGAAATGATAAGGCTTCGCTTCACCCAACTTCCAGCCAAGACGGCTTTCCAATTCTTCCTTGACCGTTTCGAGGCCAAGCCGGTCAATGGTATACTTAAACCGCGCATTTTTTCTTACTGAACGGTTCCCGTAATCACGCTGAATCGTAATCGTCTTTTCCGATACCTCATACAGCTGCTCAGGCGTACAAAATCCAATCACTTTCGCCAGCTGTGGATAGGTTGCTTTATCACCATGGGAGCTGCCCATCCCCCCGCCAATTACCACATTAAATCCAACCAGTTTGCCCTTTTCAACAATGGCAATAAAGCCAAGATCTTGTGAAAAAACATCGATATCATTCAATGGCGGAACCGCAATGCCAATTTTAAATTTTCTTGGCAAATAAAGCGGTCCATACATTGGTTCCACTTCATCGCTCTCCGGTGTACCGGCAACTTTTTCCTCATCCAGCCAAATTTCATGATACGCTCTTGTTTTTGGCAACAAATCATTGCTCAATTGCTTCGCCCATTCATACACTTCCGAATGGATTTCCGATTGATACGGATTCGCGCTGCATAACACGTTTCGGTTTACGTCACCGCATGCCGCAATCGTATCCAACAAGGTTGAATGGATTTCCTGGATGGTATTTTTCATATTCCACTTCAAAATTCCATGCATTTGCCATGTTTGACGGGTGGTGATTTTTAACGTCCCGTTCGCATATTTATCTGAAACTTGATCCATTACAAGCCATTGTTCTGGTGTCGCCACTCCGCCCGGAAGCCTTACCCGCAGCATAAACTGATAGGCCGGCTCGAGCTTTTGTTTTTCGCGTTCATTGCGAAGATCGCGATCATCCTGTAAATAACTTCCGTGGAATTTCATTAAGCGGTTATCATCATCAGGAATTCCGGAGCTAAGCCGATCCAGCATGACTTCTTTAAGCGTGCCGCGCAAAAAATTACTTTCCGCTTTAATGCGCTCTACATCACTTGGCTTGCCGTCTGGCGCTTTTAAAATTTTACTTGCCATGTTGAAAAAATCTCCTTTCAATCCTAATCAATAAACATCGCGCTGATAACGTTTTTGCCGCTTCATTTCTGCCAGATAGGCTTCCGCATTTTCACGGTTCAGTTTGCCTTCTGTTTCAATAATCTCAAGGAGCGCATGATGAACATCATGTGCCATGTTTTTTTCATCACCGCAAAGATAAACAGTTGCACCTTCTTCAAGCCAGGCAAACAATTCTTTCCTGTGTTCGAGCATGCGGTGCTGAACATACACTTTCTTCTCTGTATCGCGTGAAAAGGCAACATCCATTTTTGTCAGAACACCGTTTTTCAGCCATTTTTGCCACTCGGTCTGATAAAGAAAGTCTGTTCTGAAATGCTGATCGCCAAAGAACATCCATGCTTTACCTTTTGCTCCAGTTTCCTCCCGCTCCTGCATAAATGACCGGAATGGGGCAACACCCGTACCCGGTCCAATCATAATAACCGGCGTGTCAGGGTTGGTCGGCAGCTTAAAGTTTTCATTTGGCTGGATAAAAATAGATACGTGATCCCCAAGCTGCACTCTTTCTGCACAAAAACAAGACGAGACTCCCTTTCGATCGCGACCATGCGCTTGGTAACGTACGGCACCGATTGTCAAGTGGACTTCATCCGGATTTGCAGTCAAACTGCTTGCAATCGAATAAAGGCGTGGCGGAATTTTCCGCAAAATCGACACAAATTCTTGGACTGAATTACCCCACACTCCGAAATTGCGAACCAAGTCGACTAGATCGCGACCGTGAAGGTAATCTTTTACGGTTTCTTCATTTCCTGGTGCTAAAAGCTCCTGCAATTTTTCATTCACTGACAAACCGGCAATCTTTTCTAAAAGCGGTTTTGTCAGAACGGTAATTTCATAATAAGAAGTGAGCGCCTCTTTCAGCGACCGAACATCACCTTGTTTAACCATTACTGTTTCTTGTGGATCCCATGTCAATTCTTTTAATAGCTCTTCAACAAGTTCGGGATCGTTCTCCGGATAAATGCCAAGAGCATCCCCCGGTTCATACACAAGACCCGAGCCTTCAAGTGATAACTCAATGTGACGGGTTTCTTTGTTTGAGCCCCGGCCATTTAGATTGAGGTTTTCCAGTACTTCGGCTTTAAATGGATTTGATCGTGAGTAAACCGTTTCAGCGGCCGTCTGCAGTTGCGTTTCCTGAATAGGAGAAAAATCTCCGCCCTCCGCTGTTTTTAAGCTGGCGACGACACCTTCTACCCATTCTGCAGCAGGTTCTTCAAAGTCAACATCACAGTCAAACCGCGCGTATAGGCGGGTTCCGCCAAGTTCCTCAAGTTTGGAATCAACATCTTTACCCGTTTGGCAGTAAAATTCATAGGAACTGTCGCCCAAAGCCAAAACCGAAAACTGCAGACCATCAAGCTTTGGCGCCCGCTTGCTGTGAAGAAATTCATAAAATGATTTTGCATTATCCGGCGGCTCCCCTTCACCGTGGGTGCTCACAATTACAAGGAGATTTTTTATTTTTTTTAGCTGATTGGGTTTAAAATCACTCATGGCCGAAATTGTGACTTGAAATCCGTTTTCCTCTAGTGTTTTGCCCGTTTTGTTCGCAAGTCCTTTTGCGTTGCCAGATTGCGAACCATAAAGAATGGTAATTTCTTTCGAAACCGGCTGGCTGATCCTTTGGGAAGAAGGTTCTCCCGTTGTCACCGCAGCCATCCCTTGACTGGAAGCAGTCAAAAAGCCGCTCAACCAAACTTTTTGCGATTCTGTCAATGTTGACAGCAACTGGTTCAGGAGTTCTGCCTGTTCCTGATTAAACGGACTGTTCATTACCTGTAGTTGCACCAAAATCCACCTCACAAAGGTTAATAAAAAAGACAGTCATCCACCATAGAAAGTGAAGACCGCCTCTAGTTTGTCTAGTCAGCGAGTATGAAGTTAACTGAACAGAACTATAACTGATGCATTAATCATACTATACTCATAGGATTTGTCAATTATTTTTTTGGATAGTTTCTGCAGAAATCATCCGTTATCTACACAGGCAAATGAAACCGATGTTAATAAATAGCGTCTTCGGTAAGCTCCCTAACAATTGAAAAATACATAAAATCTGCTCGAAAACATTTTGCATAACAGTATTTTTGGTTATAATAGGGGTAATTGAATGGCGATGGAGTTCGCCATAACCGCCTTAGTGCTGATGACTCCTACCGGTTGAAGAATGATTTAACTGGTAGGAGTCTGTTTTTTTTACATTCTGTTGGGATTGGGTGAAGAATTGTATGGTTTATCTTATTGTTGGCCTTTTTGGCGCGATCGGTGCTTTGCTGCGTTATTCCTTAGGTGTTTCAATTAACATGGTATGGCACCAGGCCTTTCCGTTAGCAACCTTAACCGCTAATTTAGTGGGCAGTTTTTTCCTCGGCTTGCTGACGATGCATTTATCTCGGCTGAAAATTTTCCATCCTTATTTGCTAACAGGGTTGGGAACAGGGTTGATTGGAGCTTTCACCACTTTTTCTACTTTTAGTGTTGAAACGGTGAAATTGTTCCAAACCTCTCAATGGAGTACAGCCATTTTCTATGTGCTTATAAGTCTGTGGGGAGGATTACTCTGCTCATGGATGGGTTTCAAACTCGGGGATTACTTATTTAAAAAGAAGCATGCAGTGAATTCATAAGAAGGAGTATACATAATGATGGTCAACACGCTACTTATTGCCATTGGGGGTTTTTTTGGAGCCATTACCCGTTTTTCCATTAGCAACTGGTTTAAAACCCGCTATTCTTTTACTTTTCCAGTTGCAACCTTTCTTATCAATTTAATCGGAGCCTTTTTGTTAGGGCTGATGATTGGAAAAGGGATCGAACAATCTTGGCAGCTGCTCTTAGGTACAGGGTTCATGGGCGCCTTCACAACCTTTTCAACCTTTAAACTGGAGAATATCCAACTCCATGCAAACAAAAATTGGAAAACACTATTCATCTATTTGGGCGCAAGTTACACATTCGGTATCCTTTTGGCTTTTTTGGGAATGAAACTGGGGGCAATGTAGTTTCTCTGGATTTTTATAAAAATAACCAATCTAGTGCTATAGATTGGTTATTTTTTGTTAATCTATTGATTTCCCGGAGCCGGCTGATCAATACCTTTAATGCGGTGGCGGTGGCCATCATCCTCCGTTGTAAAAAAATCATAATAATGAACATGCATCCCATTACCTACCGGAATCGCCGGGCCCGAGTAGGCCTTGTAATAATGGGTATGCCCATTTTCAAAAAGAACATATCCCTCTGTATAATGGATGTGATTGTGATCCTGCGTTTGAATAGGCGGCGAAGTGACATCCAAGCATTGATGGACATGCCCCGCTTCGACTGAAGTATAATCTACTGAGCCATGATTATGATGCGGCACAAATCCGTTAACAAAATCCGCTTTCCCTGTTTTAGCCATATACCCACCCTTTCTTTCACATCATTTGAACTTATTCTCTTTTTTTGCATTGCGATCTACAAAGAGCAGCCTTACAAAATGAGCTTTACAGGAAGAGTGAAAGCCCCCTACATAAGCTTTGTTATTAATGATATTGCTGAGATAGTGGGAATATGATTTAGGGTGAATTGGCTTTTCCGTCATCTTCTTTTGGGTAAAAATACGCATAAATCGCTTTAAATCAATACAATCGGGATTTTAATTGTACAGTATTAAAATGAATATCATCATAATTTTTTATTAGAATGTCCTTTCCTTGTCTTATAAAAGGGGCAATATACAATATAAGTTTCACAACAAGAAACCGATCCCTCATGAAAGGATCGGTTTCGTGCTCATTCTTTTTCCCATTTATTTAATATCGCAGCATTTGCAATGTTACCAATGACATTGAGCAGGGTTCTAAATCCATCCGTTAAACGGTCAACGCCGGCGACAAGAGCAATCCCTTCAAGTGGCAGTCCGGCAGCGGTCAGAACCGTTGTCATCATAATGATACCAGCCCCGGGAACACCAGCCGTGCTGAAAGAAACAATAATCGCACTAATCATAATCGTAATAACCATTGCGGCTGTTAAATGAACCCCAAACAGCTGTGCAACAAACAGAGCATTAAACCCTTGTAAAATAACGGCCCCATCTCGTTTTAACGCAGTTCCTAATGGAATCGCGAAGCTGGCAATCTCTTCTTTCATGTTGAAATCTTTTCGCGCATTCTCGATTGCGACTGGCAGCGCTGCATTTGAGCTTGCCGTTCCAAACGCGATGCTAAACGACGGGTAAAAGCTTTTCCAAAACCGCCTTGGAGAAATTTTTAAAATGCTAAGTAAAAGAATATAAACTAGGATCATCATTAGTAAAGCGATAAGTAACCCAATAATATACAGGAATAATTTTTGCACTAGCGAAAATCCTTGAGTTGCGATAACCGAGCTGATTAAAGCAAAGACGCCAATGGGTGAGAGTTTCAGAACAACAGAAATGATTTTTTCAATAATCAAATGAAAACTTTGGATAAAAGATAGAAATGGATTTGCTTTTTCACCCACAAGGCGCATCCCAATAATGATCAGTATTGCTGAGAAAATGATTTGCAACAAATTGCCCATTGAAAAGGCCTCAAAAGGATTGGTTGGAATAATCGACACAATCCAATCGATAATGCTTTGATTGGCTGGCGCTTTTTGGCTGCTTAATTTGCCCACATCTCCAACGCTTGTGCCTGGTTGTAGGGCAAAAGCTGTGGCAATGCCTATTAATAAGGCAACAAAATTGGTAGCGATATATAAAAACAGCAGTTTCCCAGTCAGTCGACCAACCTTTTCCGTATTTTTGATTCCTGAAAACCCCATAATCAGAGAAGTAAATACGATCGGTACCACCACAAATTGAATCAGTCTTAAAAATCCTTTCCCCACCGGTAATAAAACATATTTATCCAAAACAGGAACCACACTTGGAAAGAACGCATTTAATATGGCTCCAAATAAAATACCGAGGATCAAACTTGCTGTAATCTTCGTTGAAAGTTTCATACTTGTCCCCCTTTTATATTTCTCACTAACCCTATCGGATTTCCTAATTATTTTAGAATACCTTGACTTCAATGTAAATACCTTTTTATAAAAACTTTTTCCAAAAACACATTTCTGTAAACCCGAAAACCACCACTAAAAAAGAGCTAACTTAAGAATGATTAGCTCTTTTACCGAGTATTGGGTTGCATTTAATTCACACGACATACGGCTCTGTCGTTTTTTCCATTATCCGTTCCAACAATAAATCAGATTCTCTGAACAACAAACTATCTCAAATTCGAGATAGTTACCCAAAAAATATATTTCACGTTGAATTTCAATCCATTTACGCCTTTGTGTCCATTACCGTTTCAGTTTTTCTAAAAGAAAAAAACCGAACCGTTATATGATTCAGTCTCCTACCCATTTTAAAGCGTTTACAATAGAATTATATGTTAACACATTCTCCAAGAGGTACATTGAGATCTCCAATCGTTTTCCCCTGTTTCTCTAATGCTTTTACGATTAAATCAACCTCATGATACATTGCTTCTGTTAAAATTCCATCATCAATGTTTTTATTAATATAAAAAAAGAATTGAGCTAGGACTTCTACCGGTAATTTATCATACAACGTTTCCATCTTATCACCCTAACCATTTTTCTATTATTCATACTATATCACAGAAATAATATTTTGAATATTAAAAAATAATTAAAAATATGGATTTTGTATGCACGATTTGTAATTTTTAGTTACGAGGACCCAAAATGGTCGTATCCGTGGATTTTGCGGACGTATCCGTGGAATTTATCTATTTATCCGCGGTAATCTTCTTTTTATCCACGGATGTTTCCCATTTATCCGTATTTCCATCATCTGGAACAACCACATTTCCAAATATATGAAATCTCGGCTTCTGTTTGATTCAATCTTATCTCCCATCACCGATGGTTCCCGCTTATCCGCGAAATTTATCCATTTATCCGCGAAATTCGCGAACGTCTCCGTGGAATTTATCTATTTATCCGCGGAAATCTTCTTTTTATCCACGGATGTTTCCCATTTATCCGTATTTCCATCATCTGGAACAACCACATTTCCAAATATATGAAATTTCAACTTCTGTTTGATTCAATCTTATCTCCCATCACCGATGGTTCCCGCTTATCCGCGAAATTTATCCATTTATCCGTGGATTTTGCGGACGTATCCGTGGAATTTATCTATTTATCCGCGGAAATCTTCTTTTTATCCACGGATGTTTCCCATTTATCCGTATTTCCATCATCTGGAACAACCATATTTCCAAATATATGAAATTTCGGCTTCTGTTTGATTCAACCTTATCTCCCACCACCTCTAGATTGGAAAAATCCACATCTTCATACTAACAATTTTTAACCAAAAGATACGAGTTAAGGCAGGTAACGGATGGGCAATGGCAATTAGCTGATTTCGCCCCCTTTGATTTGTTATAACACATGTGAGACCCGTTTTTTCGAATGGAGAAAGATCATAAAAACCATTTGTGATTTGCCCCTGTATGATTTCATTAAATGGTCGAAAAATAAATATGAAAATGACGGATTATCTTTACCCGCCATTAAGAAATCGACTAAAACTTTGTAATTTTCGCCTTCTTAATTGGAAAATCTTCATTTTGATAATAACTGTTCTTCACTAATAGATTGGGTCCTAAGCATGCAGCGGCCGGGCAATGGCAACTTACTTCTTGGGCAGCCTTTGTATTTTTCCATGTTTCATATGCCTCTTGTAAGCGTGAAGTCTGAATAGTTCCAAGCGAAGGTACATCGCCAAAATCCGTGACAATGATTTCGCCGGTAAAAATGTTGACATTCAACCGCGAGCGACCATCCGGATCATTCCGCACCGTAACCTTTCTACTTTTGTATAACCTCTCCAACAGCCGCAAATCTTCTGAGTTTTCACTGCATGCATAAAACGGAAGCGTTCCAAACAGCATCCAGACATTTTGATCACGAACATCGAGCAAATGATGAATGGCACTCCTGATTTCGTCAAGAGACAAGGTTTCTAAATTACTTGCAAAATCGCTTGGGTACATCGGATGCACCTCGTGTCTCTGGCAATGCATTTCGTCAACGATCTGACGGTGAATCTTTTCTAAATAAGGCAGTGTTCGCTTGTTTAACATCGTCTCTGCGGATACCATTACACCCGCCTTCACCAATTCCCGGCTATTTTCTACCATTCTTTTAAAATAGCTGATCCGTTGATTGTATTCCGGCTGCCGCTCCATCCTGGCAAACCCTGCTTCAGCGAATTCGTCCACTGTTCCCCAATTATGGGAGATATGTAAGACATCAAGATATGGAATGATTGGCTCGTAACGGCCTAAATCAAGAGTTAAGTTGGAATTGAGCTGAGTCCGAACGCCCCGCTCATGGGCATACTTTAAAATAGGCACCACATAATTTTTCACAGAGGAATGGGAAAGCATCGGCTCTCCACCTGTAATGCTTAAAGAACGAAGCTTCGGGATTTCATCTAACCGCCGCAATAGCAACTCGATCGGCAAAGCTTCCGGATCCTTTGATTGAAGCGTATATCCGACGGCGCAATGCTCACAGCGCATGTTGCACAGTGTCGTCGTCGTAAACTCAATATTGCTAAGTTGCATTTTCCCGTATTGTTCGATATCCATGTAGGGTTCCCACGGATCATACAAAGGGGAGATTTTCTTCATTGTTGTCATATTGAACTCCTTTTTCTTTTTCCATAATATCCTTTACGACGTCTTCGATCGTTACATTTCCAAGCGCCTTCTCCAACGCCAGCTGAGCAGCGGCAAACAGCGGTTCGATTGCATTTTGAATATTTCTGCCGACAGGGCAATTAGGATTTGGCTTGTCATGAATGCTAAACAATTCTTTGTCTTGAACGACATTTACAGCCTTATAGACATCAAGCAGTGTAATATCGGATAACGCTTTAGCCAGTTCCGCTCCGGCAATCCCCGGACGTACGTTTACCAATCCCGCATTTTTAAGCATGCCGGTAATTTTTCTAATCACAGCTGGGTTAGTGTTTACACTTCCTGCAATAAATTCTGAAGAACTGACTCCGCCTTTATTGATGGCAATAAGCGCTAATATATGAATTCCAACAGCAAAGCGGCTGCTGATTGACATCCCTCTCACCTTCCTTACATCAGTACACCATTATAGTACACTTGTAATTCGTTTTATTACAAGTGTATTTTCCTTCATCCATTTCACAAACTAGTTTAAAATCATTGACAAACAGCACTAGTTGTAACTATTATAGTTACATGTAAGCAAGTTGATTACAATGAATAAATGATATGGGAGGAATCATTCAATGAAAATGTTAGTAACAGGAGCAACAGGAAAATTAGGATCAAAAATTGTGGAGGTATTGCTGAAAACTGTACCCGCTAGTCAACTGGCTGTCAGTGTTCGCAATCCCGAGAAAGCAGCAGGCTTGCAAGCACGCGGTGTAGAAGTTCGCCAAGGAGATTTTGACCATCCCGAGACATTAGATACTGCTTTTGCAGGTATTGATCGCTTATTCATCATTTCTGCGGATGGGGACAACGAAACAAGAATTCGCCAACATGCCAATGCGGTGGCTGCTGCAGAGCGTGCTAGGGTGAAATTCATTGCCTATACAAGCCTTGTGAATGCAGCTGAAAGCACGAACCTATTCGCGCCAACCCATAAGGCAACAGAAGAAGCGATCATCAAAACAGGGATTCCTTACTCCTTTTTACGCAACAACTGGTACTTGGAGAATGAAATCCCGAGCATTCAAGGTGTCCTGGCAGGTGCTCCATGGGTGACGTCAGCAGAAAACGGCAAGGTAGGATGGGCACTTCAACAAGATTATGCAGAAGCTGCGGCAGCTGTCCTATCGGGCAACGGACATGAAAACACCATCTACGAGCTTTCAGGTCAGCTAGTAACTCAAGAAGAGCTTGTAACAGTTCTTGGCACTGTTTTGGGTAAAGAGGTTCCTATCCAGCATGTTGATGATGCCGCATATGCCGAAATTATGAAAGCTGCCGGCTTACCAGATTTTCTACTCCCTATGCTTGTTGACATTCAAAAAAGCATTCGCGAAAATACATTGGCCATTGCGAGCAATGACTTTGAAAAATTAATTGGCCGTCCCGCTACGCCAATTAAAGAAGCACTAACACAAATTGTCAATGGAATCTCACCAATAAAATAAATGAATTCAATCGAAAACTGGCCTTTCTAATACAACAGAGGCCGGTTTTTAAAGGGTCAACATATAAATTCTGGTACTTTTTTAAAAAACGCCCGATCCTTTTTAGTTTGGCGGATAAACGGTATCTGTTGATTTCCGCTCCAGTCACTCACTTTCCACGGGGTGCGGTAAGCCAGTAATGACCGGTTTCCCCTGAAAACTAGGAGAAGCGGGCATTAAGAAAGCTAGTAATGACCGGGTTAACCTAAAAATTAGGAGGATCGGGCATTTGGGAAGCTAGTAATGCCCGGGTTGACCTGAAAAATAAGAGAAGCGGGCATTAGGCCAGCTAGTAATGACCGGTTTCCCCTGAAAACTAGGAGAAGCGGGCATTAAGAAAGCTAGTAATGACCGGGTTACCCTGTAAACTAAGAGAAGCGGGCATTTGGGAACCAAAACGGCATGTCCTGAGCCTTGCTCCTGACTAAGGCATCCTCGAAAAAGTTGTCGCTTTTCCTTCGTGCGATGAATAAGCTGCCAAAGAACTCCTTATCCTGCCCGATGTGCGTTCAGAATTTATGGATATACATTCTGATTAGCCTAGAAAAAGGCAAAAAGGCATCGATTAAACCGATGCCTTTTTGTCTTTTTATTTTATTGTAAACCGTTTAAGTTTCTCCGTGAATCCGATTAAAGCAGGTAAAAGAATTGGCATTGCTAGCAAACTAAGCAACAGAAGTCCGATCATCACAACGGATGCGACTTGGATTAATGTTAGTACACCGGACGGAATTAACGCGGCAAATGTACCTCCCAAGATGAGCGCAGCAGATAGTACGACTCCGCCGATATGACGGGATGCATCCGCAATTCTAGTTGCCGTATCTCCTTCCAGCTCATTGTACCGCATCATTAGGAAGATACTGTAATCCACTCCCAAAGCAACAATCATAATAAAACTAAAGAAGGGAACATTCCAGCCTAACAAATTGACATGTAAAATATTTGCACTCATCAGTTCGCTGATGCCAAGGGATGTAAAGTATACCAACACCAATGAACCCACAATAAAGATCGATCTGGAAACAGAACGAGTGATGAGGATCAGAACAAGTGCAATACCGATTAACATAATCGTTGCAGTACGTAAAAAGTCCTTTTGGGAGACATCTTTTAGGTCGGCATTAACGGCTGTTGTTCCACCGATCGCCACTTTTGCGTCTTGTAAATCGGTTCCGTTCAGTGCTGCATCTACTTGTTTATTGATACTTCGTATGATCGGCATTGCTTTTTTCGAATATGGATTTACATCTAAAATAATCGTCATTTTGGCGATTTTTCTATCAGTTGACATATACGTATCCAAGGCTTTCTGGAAATCCTTGCTTGCAAGAACCTCTTTTGGAATATAGAAGGTTTCCGAACTTTTTGATTCACTTAGATTACGTAAATACTTTTGCGCATCTTTCAGACCATTGCCAACTTGGTCAAGTCCCTTTGTACTTTCCGACAGTCCTGATTGTAACTGACCCATTTTTTGCTGCAAATCTTTGAGCCCGGTTAATAGCTGCACTTGACCATTCGTAATCTGCGTTAAGCCTGTTTTCAGTTCGGCAGATTTGCTGGCAATTTGACCAGAACCGGCAGCCCCTTGGATTAGTCCGGTTTTCAAGTCATTTGTTCCTTTTTGTAACAGTGCAACGCCGCCCTTCATTTGTCCCAAACCAGCATTGACCTTCGCTAACGAATCATTTGCTTTTTTAAATGAAACCATCGCAGCTTGGTGTTGAACTCTTAATTGCTCCAACTGACTGGAAAGGTTCGTTAGTTGTCCTTGAGCGGCTTTTGCAATGCCTATGGTTTGTTGAACATTTGGATCGTTCGCTAATTCGGGTTTTGTTTTAATCAAATTCGTCATTAATGTTTCGATCTGCTGATACCCTGCCCTCGCACCATCAATTGCTTGCGAAATGCTTGCAAAATAGTGATCATAGGAACTTAACCCACTTTCTAATTGGCTGTAGCCGGTATAGAGTTGGGCTGTTGCACTTGACAGTGTAATGATATTCTTACTTACCGAAGCTAACCCGTCCTCGATTTGTTGTGCTCCCGTTGCACCGCTATTGATTCCAGCGGTCACTTGATTCATGGCATCTCCTAATGCAGCAACCCCATTTTCCGCTTGAGTTGTTCCATCAATCAATTTTTGCACATTGGCAAGGCCGCTTGTATCGCTGCTTCCGATTTGCCCCGATGCTGAAGATAATCCTTGATTAATTTTCCCAATTCCGTTATTGGCATCGCCCAACCCCGTATTGAGCTCGTTTGCCTGTTTGTTGATATACAATTCTTTCAGTTTGTTCCCAGTCGGGCGAGTAGGAGAATATACTTCCGCTACACCTTTCACATTTGAAATTTTACTTGCTAGATCATCCAATGTTTGTAATGAACTTGCTTGGTCAAGCTTTTTGTTTGATTGAATAACCACTGTGGCCGGTGAAGAAAACCCTGGTGGGAAATGAGCATCTATCAAGTTAATCCCTTGTTTCGATTCGTACTTATTACTCACTTCCCATAAACTATTAAAATTCAGTGCGTTTGAATAGTTCAAGATAAAAGGAATGGATAATGCCAATACAAGTAGGATAGCGATCAATGGCCGGGCGACAGAGTTTTTCGCAAGAAAGCCCCATAACCGATTATCTCCATGTCCGTTAAACTTTTTAACCGGGTAGAACATCCCTTTTCCCAGCAAAGCCATGAAGAATGGGTTTAATGTAACCAGCACAAGCAGCAGAACTGCAACGCCGATGGCCACTGCTGAAGTTGCCTGATACAATTTAAAATTCGCTAAAATGAGCGAAGTAAAACCAAGCAGCACCGCCAATCCGCTGTATAATACAGTTTTTCCTGCTGACTGAATCGTCACTCTTGCAGCCATGAGCGCACTTTCCTGTTTGCTCAATTCTTCTTTAAACCGTGTATAGAGCAAGATATTGTAGTCTGTTCCAATGCCAAATAATACCACCACCACAAATACTTGAGTGAAGTTGGAAAAAGGGAAATTGACTTTATCTACAAGTTGCGCGATCGCTCCCATTGATACCAAATAAGAAACTCCAACCGTAAGCAGTGATATGATGGGAACAATTGGTGAACGAAAGACAATAATGAGCACAGCAAGAATGAAGACAATCGCGATGACTTCTGTCTTTTTGACTCCTTCTTGGGTGGATTTTACAAAATCATTATTGATCAGTTCACTCCCTGTTAAATACGTTTGAACATCTTTCGTTTGAATGACCTGATTTATTTTTTTAGAAACGTTTGTAATCGTACCTTGCTTTTTATCAATAGAGAGTTGCGTCAAAATTGTCGTATTGTCTTTTGAAACCAACTGTTTTTCCAATTCTTTGCTGTCTAAATGGGAAGTTATTGCGCTAATCCCTAGCTGTTTTTGCTTGGCTTTTAATTCATTTATCACAGTGCTAATCTGATCTTTTTGTTCGCTGCTCAAAGCCTTTTTGCTGCCGCTGTTAAAAACAGCGATGATTCCATACGTTTCTTCACCTTTTTGATCCATTTGTTTGAGCATGTCGTTCGCAACAGCACTTTGTTCTGTTTTGGGAATGGTAATTTGCCCTTTTTCTTTCACAAGCTGATCTAAATTTGGCATTGTTATTACCGTGACAAACGTTATGATTATCCAAAAAATAAAGGAGAGACTTCTCCAATTTTTCAACTTATGCATTTGAATCACCTTTTTCTCTATCAAATAATCGGAATGAAAATTCATTCTGTTTAATTTTCATTAGGGAATGAATATTCATTCCCACTCGTACATGCTATTGAATCAAATGACTCGAATAGCATTCCAGGAACTTTCTTCAAGTTCTTTTAACAATTCTGGCGTTTCTTCAAGTTCCCCTGATTGGATCATCTTAAAAAGCATCACGAACGATCCGTATACAATCGCAATCAATGCAGCTGATGGCAATGGCCGAATAATCCCCTGTTTTTTCCCATTCTCGATCGTGCCAATAATAAAGTCGAGAAAGGCATTAAACGTGTCTTTGCTCTTCTCGTCCAGATAATAACCATCATTGTGGGAATTGATAAAAAGAAGAGCATTCCCATTATACTTGGCAAATTCAAACAGTTGGTAAAAAATATGTGTAAATTGTTCCCGAATGGTTGAATCGAAAGGAAAATTCGTTTTCAATGCTTCAGAAAATTGCAGGACACATTTTATAAATAAAGAATTCACAAGGAATTCTTTATTCTCAAAATATCGGTAGATCGTCCCAGCCCCGACTTTTGCCTTTTCAGCAATCATCGGCACCGTTGTTCCATCATAGCCGCGTTCAGCAAACAATTGCATGGCCGCTTCAAAAATCTCCTCTTGTTTCGTATTGGACATGTTACCACCTCGATTATCATCGGAATGAATATTCATTCCGTATTATAGGTTTTGATTTTTAAAAAGTCAAGCGGGTTTTAACGTTACATATACTATCGATTTTCACATATTTTCCAAAACCCATTTGGTACAAGATAAAAACCGATCAAAAGATAACTGACAGGTTCGTGTTGAAAATGCTCCGTTTTTGTCTCTACATCAAAAAGCCGTTTATTTACCACTTGGATTTGACTTTCTTTCATTTCAACCTGTTTTTTAACAAAAAGGGTACCCCTAAAAAAACTTTTCGGGTACCCTTTTTAACGAAACTTTACTTCTTCAATTGATGATATTGCTCAAGAATCCCTTTAAATAACGGCATTGTTGGATCGATCTTTGTGTACTCCTGAACCGCAGCTTCGATTCCTTGTTCGTGAATCGTTTTCTGAATTTGGACTGCTTCTTCATCCCCTGTAAAATCATAAAGAAGTGCAGCGGCAATTCCCTTTTCGAGGTGAACTGGTTCTTTTCCTATAAGATCACTGTATTGACGGGCGGGGCTGACAAGCCGATCATTTGGCCCCAACTTACGAATCGGGGAACGCCCTACCCTTGTTACTTCATCTGAAATATATGGATTGGAGAAACGCTTGATAATTTTTTTAATATAGTTTGTGTGTGTCTCTTGGTCGAAACCATACTTTTTAACTAAAAATTCGCCGCTCTCTGTAAGCGCGCCTTCCACCAATTCTCTAATTTCACTTTGATCCATTGCTTGGTTAATCGTTTCAATATCGTAGTAATAGCCGAAATAGGCTGCCAGGGCATGCCCTGTATTAACAGTAAATAGTTTTCTTTCAATATACGGAACCAGTTCTGGCACAAATGTAATTCCCTTAATATCCGGTTTTTCACCGGTTAGCTTTGTTTCTTCGACAACCCATTCATAGAATGGCTCTACTTTAACCATTAATTTATCTTCGTTTGCCTGATTCGGAACGATTCGATCAACAGCAGCATCCGGAAAGCCAAAACGTTGATCAAAGAGAGCTTTTTCTTCCTCATTTAGCTTATCATATACTTTTTCTTTTAATAAGCTCGTTCCGCCAATCATATTCTCACAAGCAATAATAGTAAGCGGTTTTTCCGATGTTTCAATTCTTCTACGTAAACCCGCGGCAATTAAACCTGAAACAAGTGGAAGAATCGTCGGGCCGATTGCTGTCGTTAATAGATCGGCTTTTGCAATGGCTTCGATAACTTGTTCTGGATTGGTCTTACTGTTAATCGCTCTAACATTCTTAATCACAATTTCCTGTTGAGTAGGATCAGCCAGGACAACACGATATTCTTTTCTTTCATTCAACAGATCCACAATTTCACTATTAACATCAATAAAACACGTTTCGTACCCTGAGTGATACAATAAATTGCCGATGAAGCCGCGGCCAATATTACCCGCTCCAAAATGGACAGCTAACATATTAGTTCACTCCTTCAAATAGCGCAATCATTTCTTCGGGAGTTGTTGCTCGAATTAATTTTTCCACATTTTCTTCTTCCGAACATACGATGGCAATGTTGGATAAAATATCGAGATGCTCATTGTTTTTTCCGGCAATTCCGATTAGAATTTTAACCGTATTGCCATCGCCAAAATCTACCCCATTTGGTACTTGTATAACTGAGATCCCTGATTCCTTTACGAAGTCCTTGGAATCGTCTGTTCCATGCGGAATCGCGATATAATTTCCCATATACGTAGAGGTCAGCTGTTCCCTCTCCATCATTTTTTCAATATACGCCGAATTAACATATCCTTGTTCTACAAGTATGCTCCCCGTCTGTCTAATTGCTTCTTCCTTTGTATTGAACACCATATTTAAGCGAATGTTTTCTCTTTTTAAAATCGGTTGAGACATCTTTATACACTCCTTACATTTTGTACTTTTTCATTAAAAAATTGATCCAGCCTTGCTGTTAGAAATGAAGTGTAACCGTCAAGTGAAAATGAACACTTTTTGCTAATTAATTTTGGACACTTTTTCGCCCAAAAATTGAAGAACGATGTTTCATACGATAACTTTCTTCTTCTTTAAAATGGATCACTTCTGCTCGATGGATGAGTCTATCTAAAATAGCTGTAGTAATGCCAGGATCCCCTAATAATTCGCCCCATTCCTGAGGGCTTTTGTTTGATGTTATAATGACGGAGGCTCGATCGTACAAGTCATTAATCAAATGAAATAACAGATTAGCTTCCCGAGTGTCCATCGCCATGTACATCAAGTCATCAATAATGACCAAATGGGAGTCTCTAATTCGTTTCATCCTTGTCTGTGACTTTCTTGTAAATTCCTCCGTTTTCAATGTGTGTATTAATTCCCCCATTGAGATAAAGGATACTTTATATCCTTGATGAATAGCCTCTATTCCTAGTGCCGTCGAGAGGAGGGTTTTTCCCACCCCTGTCGGCCCTAGAAGTATAAGGTTGTACAGTTGATCAATCCAAGTGAATTCCTGTAATTGATTAATTTGCTTCATGCTTAGGGATTGTTGCTCATTGACGTTAAATGCATCAATTGTTTTATAAAAAGGAAACCCTGCCCACTTTAATCGCTTTTCAATTTGCTTCTCATCACGACGCTTTTGCTCATAAGCCGTCAGGTGCTCGACAAACATCCTGTATGTCCAATCCTCCGATTCGGCTTGGGAAATTAGCGTAGGAAGATAGGTGGCGCTTTCCGACCACCTTAATGAACATAAACGTTGTTGCAGTTGTTCTAGAGACAAGCTCAATTGGGTATACCTCCTTGTAAAATCGCAAAATAGTCATTCATATCTCGAATCTTTGGTTTCGTTAATAGGACGGATTTATCAGCTGCTTCCAAAGGCTTTATCGGGGCTTTTTCTGGCTCGGCTTGTGCACTGTCCTCTTGGCGCTGTCGTTTAACATATAGGATAATATCACTAAATTCAGTCGCACTATACAAGCCTCTATCCATACACTCCTTTAAAGCCTCGCATGCAAACTCTGGAGCCGTTTTAATCGCTTTTGATATAAGCTGAAGCTGATCCCGAATATATCGCGGATATCTACTATGGACTTCAGTTAGAAATTCATGTGCGAGCTCAACTTCTTCAAATTGCTTAGAAACACTCGCGATGTAAGCAGGAATACCTTTGGTTCGGTCTCGTTTATGTTGGCGGTCTTGGATCAATCTGCCCTTTTCTTGACAAATAATATGATCCGCAATCACAGACCCTTCCTTTTCCTCTCGAACAAGGAGATGGCTCTCATCCGTCACTTCTATATAAACATCTTTATCTTTCTTATAGGTTCCGAGAGGAACAGAGTAGCGATTTGACAAGTAGAGAATGGTGTTGTCCTTACGAACGGTTCTTGTTATACTTGAATCAACGTTTGAAAGTACAATTTCTTTAGTGACTAGTCGTAAGTGTTGTTTTTCTATGGCAAACACTTCGACTGGTCTTTTTTTGGTTGTATTGTGAACTTTACCATTCCCCGTCCTTTCTAGCCAGGCGATACACTGTTCATTCCACTGATCGATCCCACCGAATACCCGATTTTTAGCGAAGTTTTTCTTTATAAATCCAACTACATTCTCAATCCGACCTTTACTTTCAGGGTCCGCTTTCCGACAGACGTGGAGGACTAATTTTCTTTCTTCACGGTAAGCTTGAAATTCTCCCGTAAGTATTAAATCACCTGAATTCTCACTGACTACCATGAGAGAATCCTGATCATAAACAAGTTCATGTGGAATGCCTCCATAAAACTGAAAGGCGCTCTCATGCGTTCGAATAACATCTTTCGTTGTGAATGGCCTGTCCAGCCATTCGACGTACTTAAAACGAGAATGTGACAACACAAAGCTAATGAAATATAACTTAATCTCCTTTCCTTCCGGTGTTTTTTGTACGGTTTGGCCAAAGTCGACCTGCGCCTGTCTTCCCATTGGTGGATCTGGAATGGCTTCATAGACCCGCTTTTCTTCGACTTTAGGAATATTGTATTTCTCACGTAATCCTTTAACGTAGCCACGCACTGTACTCTCGCCAATTTGTAATGTCGGATTCTCTTCTCGTAACCAATCATGGATTTGGGAAGAAGAGAGATCAGGGTGCTCGCTTAACCATGTGTGAATGAGCATTTCATAAGGATCCAATTTTTTATACCTCGTTTTTGTAGATGCCATCCATGCACTCATTTCCTCTGGTGATTTCTCAAGGTATTTATACACGGTAGTCCTAGAGATCCCTAATTTTCTAGCAATTCTTCTCACCCTAAATCCTTGCTGCTTTAATTGATAAATTTCCATATACACTTTCCACTTTTCCACCTTTCAACTTCCCTCCACCTGAATTGATAGTCTAATAACCTATCATATTATACAGGTTTATGGGAAAACATTTAATAGTATGGGGAAGGTGAGCGCGAGCATTGAAAAGGGTGCCGCCCCTCCCCGGGGCGGCACCCTTTTCAATGCCAAATCCCCTAAGCCCCTAGGTTAAAAAGTGTCCATTTTTATCTAGCGGAAACTGTCTACTTTAGTATAGCAGTTACATGAAGCCACTTTGTCTTGTTCATCTGATTGAAAAACAGCTAAACTTTCTTTACTTTCAATTAATATTGAACTGATAAAACTTAGCACTTCCAAGGTTCTTTCTGCTGCTTTTACTGGAGACAGCAGTAACAACAAATGCTTCATTTCAATTTGGGATTGATCCATACCATTTACACAAACAGGGTGTTCCAGTACATAAATCGTAAAGGAAGGTTTTAGTACATATTCAACCCGGGTATGAAAGAGACCCATTGAAGTCTCAGGAATTCCAAGCCCTCCAAGACTCTCCCTTTCTACTAGCGCCTTGACGACCTCATCAACATCTGCAATTATTTGTTGTTGAGATAATTCTTGGCAAGCTCGCTTTAAAATTTGTTCAACAGCTTCATGCCCTACAATGGTTTTTACAGCAAATCCTTGAAGAATGGTTTGAATTGTCTCTGCATAATCACGGATGGCAACCATTTCCTCTATCAGTTTGGAGGACTGTTTTTCCCTAGGAGGCTTTTCACTTTCACCACTATTTCTAAGTCCATTCATTTTCTTTTTTTCATTAATAAAAGAACGAATTTTTTCAATTTCCTCCTGGTTTAGAAAGGGACTCGTTAAAATATATTCCGAATGGAAATAGGGAATAGGAATGGTTGAGATGATTAATTGATAATCAAGCGCATTCATTTTTTTAAATTCCATTACCGATACATTTTGAATATCCTTCAGTTCAGGAAATTCTTTCTGCAATCTTGTCGCAAGCATCTTTGAGGTGCCAATGCCACTCGAACAAATGACAAGTGTTTTTAAATCACTCATTTCTTTATAGCCAAGCACCGCGGCGCCGAAATGCATCACAAGATAGCCAATTTCTTCGTCGGGGACAGTCAATTCATGAAACACCTGTTCAACAGCTTCTTTTACAATCGAAAATAAGTCTCCATAATCCTTTTTGACTTTAGATAACAACGGGTTACTAATGCCCATATTTTGCTTTAACCGATAGAGAGCCGGCTTTAAATGCATGACTAACCCTTCAAATAACGAACGATTTGCTGATAAATCAATGTTTAAGTAATTCCCAACATACTTTATAAGATTCCTCGTTTTAATGGCTACCTGAAGGCTTGAAGCTTCGGAAAGATATTCATGATCATGGCGAAGTTTTGCCCCTTTTAAATGCATCGTTATATATCCCACTTCCGCCATAGGAATTTCGATTTGAAAAACTTGCTCTAATTTGTCAACAATTTTCTTTGCAAATTTAAACTCTTTTGTCGATTGCTGATTTTCGAGGTAAGCATGGTCGATTTTAATCCCTTCACCTTTTTGGATTCTCTCAACGGCCAATGCCAGATGGACAACCAAACCAATATAGGCGCTATCTGCCAACGTATAAGGCAAGTCTCCACTAATCGATTCAATGACTTTCTCGATCATGAACAGTTTTTTCTTTTCTACTAAACCTAAAAGTTTTTCGGAGATAGAATGGATTTGATGAGTGGATCGTTTTTGGATACTTTCTCTGGCAAGGTTTAGAATTTCCGACTCATCCACATATTCGGAAATGACACTCCGAATTGCACGCCTTTTTGCATCTTCTGTCCCGCTAATTTCTACGCCATAACCCCTTTTACGTATCAGTGATAACCCAAATTTCCGAATGTATTCTTCTAATTTTGTCAAATCATTGCTTACAGTTGCAATGGTCACATTCAAATCATTGGCTAGTCCAAGCAACTTTACAGGCTCACTCGACTCCAATAATTCACACAAAATAACCATTTGCCGCTCATCAGGGGTATATTCTGTATGATAAAGATTAAATAGGAATAACTCCAACTCTTGGATATTCTTTTTATCTCCTGTAATTTGGACGCCTACTCCAGATTTTTTTTGTAATGAAAGCTTATATTCCTCTACTATATCCTCAATATTTTTTAAATCGCGATGGATTGTTCGACCACTCACACCTATTTTGTCTGCCAGTTCTTTTACCGTTAATTCATCTTTTTCGTTTAATAAGATTTCAAGAATCTGTCTTTCTCTTGCGGAAATATACATTGTTTTCACTCCGTCTGACGTTTTCTGATCCTCGTCCTCCAATCACAAGTTGTTGACAAAATTTAATTTTTCTATCCTACAATAAAATGATAAAACGATTTCATGCCTGAAACAACAAGAATCAAAACTAAAATAGTCACTTGACTTGTTGACAATATTTAAAAAGAAAAAGTCCAGCAATCTGGACTTTTTCTTTTGCATTTTTATTTTTCCTTTAAACGATTCACTAATTCATCATATTTTGGGCTATTTAAGAAGTTTTCAACCGAGATGTGAATAGCGTTTGGCAGTTTTGCTTTTGCACGGTCTGTTAAATCTTTATGGGTGACTACTACATCTGCATCATCCGGTAAATTATTAATCGCTGTGTTAATGACAGTCGTATCCAGACCAGCCTTTTTTACCTTATTTCTTAGAATAGAGGCACCCATAGCGCTTGAACACATTCCCGCATCACAAGCAAATACGATTTTGTTTACGTTTTCAACTTCAATTGTTTTTGGTTCGGATTCTGCTGTTAAGATTGAAGAAACACTGCTTTTCTTTCCTTTCATTTCTTCCATTTTTGCAGCAGCAGACGATAAGTCTTCCTCCTTGGATTTGCTTGTTTTCAACAGTAATGAGGCCACTGCGAATGAAACGGCTGCCCCCACAACGACCCCTGAAAGTGTAGCTACATACCCGCCTTTTGGCGTCATAGCAAGGAATGCGAAAATACTTCCAGGTGATGGAGCTGCAACGAGACCAGCCTTGAAAATGGTAAATGTGAATACACCGCTTACCCCACCGGCCATCGTAGCAAGAATTAAGATCGGTTTCATCAATATATAAGGAAAATAGATTTCATGAATACCACCAAAGAAATGAATGATTGCTGCTCCTGGAGCTGTTTGTTTTGCTGTTCCTTTACCAAATAACCAATAAGCAAGCAAGATTCCTAACCCAGGGCCAGGGTTTGCTTCAAGCATGAAAAGAATGGATTTACCGACTTTTGAAGCCTGTTCAACACCTAGTGGAGTTAACACGCCATGGTTAATAGCATTATTTAGGAAGAGAACCTTTGCTGGTTCAATAAAGATGTTTGCCAAAGGCAGCATGTTATTGTTTACAATAAATTGTACACCTGATGCTAAACCCTTACTTAACACTTCAACAACTGGACCTATACCTTTAAATGCCAACAACGTTAAGAGACCACCTAAAATACCAGCAGAGAAGTTATTAACGAGCATTTCAAAACCGGATTTTACTTTTCCGTGAATGGCTTGGTCAAACTTCTTAATCACATAACCGCCAAGCGGTCCCATAATCATTGCCCCTAAGAACATCGGGATATCCGTTCCAACGATAACCCCCATTGTTGCGACTGCCCCAACTACACCTCCACGGATATCGTGAACCATTCTGCCGCCAGTAAAACCAATTAATAATGGCAGCAGGTAAGTAATCATTGGTCCCACCAATTTGGCAAGGCTTTCATTTGGGAACCACCCTGTTGGAATAAATAGAGCGGTGATAATCCCCCATGCAATAAATGCACCGATATTCGGCATAACCATACCGCTTAAATAACTGCCAAATCTCTGTATTTTGACTTTGATATCTGAACTTTGTTTATTTATTTCGTTCATTGGATTTCCCCCTCGTTTGATTGTTCCTACACTTTGATAGTAAAGCGTTTTCACAACTGTTTCAATTCTTATAAAATTGCATTTTGTCACATTGCTTGTTGACAATGTTAAAAATCAGAAAAAACATGCTTCAATCGTTGGTTTATCTGTTCTAACCATCATTTAATCAAACGTTTGATTAAATAAAAAAATGAGAGCTGTACCCATGTACGGCTCCCGATCGATTAAACTATACGCATTTTACCGCTAGCTGTTCTTGTTAATAAATGAAAAAGTATGGTGCCCCTTATTTGAGAGAAGATTGATTTTCACGAGCCCCAAACTTTCCTTGTTTACTGACCTGTTTCGGCAAAGCGCTGAATCCGGTCTCCGATTTCATCACGGACACGTTGAAAGACTGCCCACTTTTCTTCCTCTGTTCCTTGAGCTTTCGCAGGATCATCAAATCCCCAGTGCTCCCGTTTTACTTTCGGTGGGGTTACTGGACACTTATCTGCTGCATCACCGCATAGTGTGACAACCAAATCGGCATTGTTTAAATAATTAGGATCAATGATATCCGAAGTATGGGAGGAAATGTCGATTCCAGCCTCTTTCATGGCTTTTACAGCATTTGGATTTAAGCCATGCGCTTCAATGCCCGCACTTTGAATCTCCCACTCATCACCTAAATATTTTTTTGCCCATCCTTCTGCCATTTGGCTTCTGCAAGAATTCCCCGTGCATAAGAAGTAAAGTTTCTTTTTGTTTTCCATCATGTTGTCCACCCTTCTACTATGTTTTAAATTTCACTGTTTTTTTAAGTTAACAACCGCATCGAAGCGTAGGATTACTTTTTTCAATCATTTTGATTTTCTCGGTCTGATCGGGTACATGCTCTAAAATAGTATCTACAAGTTCATATAGTTCACTCTTTTGATTTAAAGAATAGTAAATCCATTGCCCTCTTCGCTCTTCCTTCACCATCCCGGCATCTTTTAACTTACGAAGATGCTGGCTAATGGATGGTTGACTCATTTCAAAAACCTCTTGAAATTCACAGACACAGCATTCACGTTGCTTTAAAATCGCTACAATGGTTAAGCGCGTTTTATCACCTAATAACTTTAACACATTGGCAGCACGTTCTAATTCCACTATTGATGTCAACATGGCATCGACCTCTTTCAAAAGCGTTAATAGTCAAAAATAGAGACTCAGTATATTTCGATAACCATTCATACTCGCTTTTTCACTACCGGACCGGCTTTATGAACCGTTCTTATTGACCAATCGGCATTCGCGAATCTCTTAATTGGTACATAACTATTTGCTTATATATTAAAACAAGATCAAATTGATTTCAAGTCCCTTTAATGGAAAGTTCGTGCAGCATGTAATCGTTTCTGTTTTATTCTCCAGGCACTCATTTTCCAGGGGACTGCACGGCTGTGCCCCCTTGTCACTAACGCTCCCTGCGTGGTATTTCATTGTATCAAGTGGGAGCAAACGATCCGCTTCATTCAGAGGCTTATTTATCGAAGGATATTTTGCTGTTTTCACTTCAACTTTTTCATACAAGATGGATATCGTTCTTTACTAGAAAAATAATTGAAATTGTTGATTATTTTCAGGGGAGATGGAAGACGTTCAAAAGTCTAAAATTCACCATTTTCTTCATTTGAACGGGAAGGAAATTTAATTCCTTCCCTGCATTTTCTATTCTTCGATTTGTTTAATTATTCTTGCAGGATTTCCGCCTACGACCACATTATCCGGCACATCTTTCGTTACGACCGCACCTGAAGCAATGACAACATTATTTCCGATCGTAACCCCTGGATTTATAACAGCTCGCCCACCAATCCAGACATTATCCCCGATCGTCACAGGTTTTCCGTATTCTGCGCCAGAAATTCTTTGTATTGAATTTAGTGGGTGTGTCGCAGTATAAATATGAACTCCTGGTGCAATCATGCAGTTATCACCAATCCGAATCTCACAAACATCCAAAAAAACGCAATCAAAATTAGCATAGAAATTTTGACCGACGTGAATGTTATAGCCGTAGTCACAACGAAATGTCGGCTCAATATATAAATTTTCTCCAGTGGAACCAAGCAGTTCTTTTAACAATTGCGTTCTTTGATTTGTATCTGTTTCAAGCGACGTATTAAATACTCTTGTTAACCTCCTAGCGTTTTTTCTTTCCCTCCGCAATTCAGGATCAGCTGCATTATAAAGCTCGCCATTCAGCATTTTTTGTTTCTCGGTTTTCATTCATTGCATCTCCTTTTGGCTAGCATTGGTTTTTCCCACGTCTCTCAGATCTCCATGCCGGTCTCTTTTGCCGCTGCTTTCAGTTCACGGACAAGAACCAATGTTTTCATTTAGAAAAAAAAAACCGAACTTCTCTTTGGACATTCGGCTTTTTTCTATATCAATTATATCAAAGACTTAACCAATGGAGATCATTCTCTCAATAGCAAGCTTTGCCTGCTTGGCTGTATCTTCAGGCACCGTGATCACATGACTGTTTTCTTTCAAAGCAACCAATACTTTTTCAAGCGTAATCATTTTCATAAAAGGACAAACGGCTTGTGCATTGGCAGCGATGAATCGTTTTTCAGGGTTTTGTTTTTGCATCTGATGGATAATCCCTACTTCCGTTGCGACAATAAATTCATCCGCCTGTGAAATTCGAGAGTGTTTTAGCATATTGCCTGTTGATAGAATATGGGTTTTTTCTTTTGGTAACATGCCTTCAGACATTAAATACATACTTGAAGTTGAGCAGCCGCATTCCGGGTGGACAAGCAGTTCGGCTTCCGGATGCTCTGTCAGCACGCCTTCTACCTGATCCGGCTGAATTCCTGCGTGAACGTGACATTCGCCCATCCAAATGTGCATGTTTTCACGGCCTGTTTCCCGCTTCACAAATGAACCCAGAAACAGATCCGGCAAGAACAGGATTTCTTGATTCTCAGGAATCGAGCGAACGATGGCCACAGCGTTAGAAGAAGTGCAGCAATAATCGCTTAATGCCTTCACTTCAGCCGTTGTATTGACATAAGCGACGACAACGGCTCCAGGGTGCTCAGCTTTCCACTTACGAAGCTGGTCTGCCGTGATCGAATCAGCCAAAGAGCATCCCGCTTCAAGATCTGGAAGCAGCACCGTTTTCCCCGGATTTAAGATGGCCGCCGTTTCTGCCATAAAGTGAACCCCACAAAATACGATGACTTCAGCAGTGGTATTTACCGCAGCACGCGCAAGCATTAGAGAGTCACCCAACACGTCTGCAATATCCTGAATTTCCGGAATTTGATAATTGTGGGCAAGAAGGATGGCATTGCGCTTTTTCTTCCACTCTTGAATTTCTTCAATCAAGCGGCTCTTCATTTCGGTAGCTGTCATGTTAACTTTCCTTTCTGTTCTTTTCTATGAATCAATCAATTTTTCAGGAACCGTATGAACCGCTCATTCACCAACTGCAACGTTGACACTGATGTCAAGCGCTTTGTATGAATGGGTCAGTAATCCAAGAGAAATAGTATGAACACCGCAATCGCGATAGCTTTTCAAATTACTTAGATTGATCCCGCCTGACGCTTCCGTCATCATATGGGCAGGGATCAGTTTGATAAATTCCTTGATTTCATCAGGAGTGCGGTTGTCAAACATAATCACATCTACTCCTGCTTCGACGGCTTCGATGACTTGTTCTTTCGTCTCTGTTTCTACTTCGATTTTGACCATATGTCCCAGTCTCTCACGTACGAGACTCACTGCCTGTTTGATCGAGCCTGCAAAAGAGATATGATTGTCTTTAATCATCACCCCGTCATAAAGGCCATAACGGTGATTATAGCCGCCGCCGCAACGGACAGCATATTTTTCAAGCATTCTTAGTCCAGGTGTTGTTTTCCTCGTATCGCAAATCTTGGTGTAAGAGCTATCCAGTGTCTCTACTGCCTGTCGTGTTAAAGTGGAAATACCGCTCATGCGCTGAATAAGATTCAAAACCACTCTTTCCCCTTTTAACAGAGCGGAAATTTCACCTGAGACTACCGCCAACCGCCGCCCTGCTTCAATGGGATCGCCATCTTTCACAAACAATTGGATGTCAATTTGCGGATTTAATAGATGAAATCCTGTTTTAATCACTTCCTCTCCGCAAAAAATTCCTGTTTCCTTGGCTAAAAAGACGATTTCCCCTTTTGTATTGTCTGAAAAAATCAAATCGGTGGTGAGATCTTGTTCCCCAATGTCTTCGATAAAAAATTGCTCAATTAACGAGCGCAGTTTTAATGTATTCATGTTTGATTGCCACTTCCCCTTTGCACTTCTGAATAATTACTTTCTTTTTCCAATTTTGATCATCTTCGAACGGGCAATCCCTTCTAAAATGGCCGCCGCGGCTTTCCGTCCGGCTGATCGCTGCTTCTGTAATCAAGGAAGCAGTGACATACATAAAAATAGCGGTAATCTCTTGAATGGAATAAGAATCAAGCTCCGTTACATCATGTAAATGGAACTGCTCCAGCCAATTTTTTTGTTCTTCCAAAAGTTCTTTAGACCGGACAATGCCGACTCTTTTCATCATCATATCCTTTAAAGTTTGGACATCCGGAAGCAGCACTTTTTTTTCTGGAATGAAAGAATACGCTTTAGGCAAAACCGAAATTGGATCTTTGTTTGAATTTGAATGAATCCATTGTGAGAGCTTTTTCCCCTGATAAAGTCCTTCCAATAACGAATTGCTTGCCAGGCGGTTAGCGCCATGAAGACCCGTGCATGATGCCTCTCCAATCGCAAATAATCCATTTATTGACGTCCGGCCAATTAAATCCGTTTTGATGCCGCCCATTAAAAAATGGCTGCCGGGAACTACCGGAATTTTTCCATCTGATAAATGGACTCCATTTTTTTCACAAATAGCTGTAATGGAAGGGAACCGCTTTTTAAAGTTTTTTATGCTTCGAATATCCAGGAATACTTCATGCCCGTTTTTGATATAGTCAACGATCGTCTGAGAAACAATATGCCGCGGAGCGAGATCTTTTAATGGGTGGATGCCTTCCATAATCGGGGTTTCATCTTCCGTTACCAAGATTGCCCCCTCGCCCCTGACAGCTTCCGATATCAGTCCCTTCGTTTCCCCATCTTTATATAAAAGCGTCGGATGAAATTGGATAAATTCCATATCAGCCATTTCCGCACCTGCCAAATAGGCCATGGCAATCCCATCTCCTGTTACCGTTGGGGCACTTGAGGTAAAGGGGTAAACCTGTCCGCAGCCACCCGTGGCCAGAATCACATAATCCCCGTAAAAATAACGGATCGTGCCATCTGGGTCTTTAGCTTTTACACCAATGCAACGTTTCTGCTTACTGTCGATGATGAGTTCGTAAGCAAAAACGTTCTCTTCCACTTTTATATTGTTCGTCAATTTACGAATCAAGTAATCTATGACATTTTTCCCCGTTGCATCACCGCCGCTATGAACAATCCTGTTTTCACTATGTGCGCCTTCCAGTCCAAGCAGCAAATGCCCCTGTTGATCCTTGTCAAAGATTTCGTAAAGGTCGCCAATCAGTGCCGGAGCTTCGTTCAATATTTCACGTACAGCTTCCTCATTATTGTGAAACCTGCCTGCCTCAAGAGTATCAGCCAAATGCTTTTTCGTGTCATCGTGAATTCCGATAGCAGCAGCAATCCCGCCTTGTGCTAAATAAGAGTTCGCATTTTTTAAATGTGACTTTGTGAGAATTCTCACATTCTTATCATGGCTAAGGAAAGTTGCCAACTGTAATGCCGCAATTCCACTGCCGACAATTAGAACATCATCCATTTCCATGATGAGGACCCCCCAAGGTTAACAACTGTCTTGACATCTATATTTACATAGTTTTAAAATAAAAACAAGATTTTTCGTCTAAAAAATTAATGGTAAAACAATTGATTTTAAAACTAGTTTGATAGATTCGTTAAAACCTAAATGAATCATATGGACAAGCAATGCAACAACTTTGGAAATCTTTAAGAGACTAAGTAAAATAGAGTAGGCGCATGAATGATTCATGCGCCTCAATTGACTCGATGCGTTAGTTTTTATAATACGAAATCTCAACTGTTTTCGTTTCCTAGCTTTTATTAGCATATCATGATTTTTAACCAATTATCCTAGTAAATCGCAGAGAAAATTACATAGAAAATCACAAATGGAGAATAGCTCTCATTATGCTAATTAGCATACCCGATAGTTTAAAAAATAAAGCACCAGATTCTGTGTGTGCTTTAAATTTTAATTTTCAATGCGTTTTTCAAGGTTAAATAGTCGTTTGTCCATTTCAGTTAATCTGTTGGTAAGATAAGCCACTTCAAAATCTGTTTTCTTCTTAGTGACTTTCAACATTCCAACCACATCTTCTGCATGTGGGGCTTCGATTCTTTTTACCGTTTCTTTCACTTCATGGATGTCAGTTTTTATATCTTTTAAATCCTTCTGTAGTTCCATTAAGGATTCTAAAATTTGCTTTTCCATTCCTTTTCACCCCGTCTCTGTATTATATGGCTTTTATGAGTTCCCTACCATCTTTTATTAGACGAGTTCGTAATAAGACTCCTTCCTAAATGATAACGAGAGGTTTTGCTAATTCTACTATATGATACAAAATAAATGGGGCCTGCCCCGACAGACTAGTTATTTAATTAAATTTGAACTTTTTCTTTCAACTAAAGTAGGGTTAAGTTTAATTTGTACCGGTTTTGAAGAGATTTCATTTTCTACGCGATCCAATAGAAGCTGGAGCGTCGTATTAACCATTTTTTCAATTGGCTGATTAATACTCGAAATCCCCATAATTTTAGCAAGATACGTATCGTCAAAGCCTATAATCGAAATATCCTCTGGCACCTTCATTCCTTTCTCCTCAACCGCTCGAATAAATTCCAAAGCCATTATATCGTTTGCCGCAAAAGCGCATGTAAAATCGATAGCCTCCCCTGCTTGTTCCAAATACGCATTGATATCGCAACGTATTAAAAAATTGTCCGTAGAAGTCTCCTGCACCCGGATATAATTCTTTTCTTTAAACTCCAGACCATTTTCGTATAGCCCGCTCTTGAAACCAAGAAATTTATCGTCCGGAGTCGTTCCAATGAAGCCGAATGTTTTGTGACCTGATAAGATAAATTTTTCTGCAGCAATTTTTCCGGCGAGAACGTGATCCAGACCCACACTATCTATAGCTTCCCAATTCTGTGTCATCACCACAGATGGAATCGATAGCTTGCTGATTCGATCAATATTATATCCTCCGGATGGAATAATAATCATTCCGTCAACTTGACGAGCAATAAAATTTTGGACACTTTCCCATTCTACGAGTGGGTTTCGATTCGATACATGCAATAAGATATTGTAGCCACGTTTACGGGATTCTGACTCAAGCTTGTCAATTAATTCGACAAAATAAGGATTGTAGGTCTCGGTAAGAAGCACACCAACAATATGTGATCGGCTTCTTTTTAGCGTCTGCGCAGCCTTATTTGGGATAAACCCCACCTTTTCAATGACTTCAATAACCCGCTTAGCTGCTTCTTCATTCACACCTTTATTTCCATTGATCACACGTGATACGGTAGACTGGGAAACATTAGCGAGCCTTGCAATTTCTTTCATTGTTATTTTCATATGCCAAAATCCCCTTATATATGAATACGTATTCTAAATAAATTCAATTGTAGCAATCTCTATATATCCATTTTAACAATAAATATCAATATATTCAATTTAAAGGATTGTAAACGCTTGAAAAATATATTGACAGATAATTTGAAAAGTATTAAATTTGAAGCATAGGTTTGAATACGTATTCAACCCTTATTCAAATAAAGGAGGTTATAGTAGAGTATGAAAAAATTATTCTTATTAATCGCTGCTTTAATGCTTGCCCTCCCTCTAGCAGCCTGTGGTTCTAAAGGTGCAAATGGTGACGCAAATAACAAAATCGTTATTTGGACACAAGCTTCGGCTGATCACCCCGAGGGGAAAATGTTTGCAGATCGAGTAAAGACATACAATGAAAAACATCCAGATGGACCAAAAGTAGAAATTCAAAATATTACGCGCGCGGGAGCTGGATCCGGTTATATAGATAAATTAAACGCCGCTATCACTGCAAACAATATGCCTGATATTTTCACCCTTGACGGGCCAGATATTGCCGCTTATGCAGATTCTGGCGTTATTGGCGAACTGGATCCGTATTTAAGTAAGGGATTTAAAAAGGGATTTACAAAAGCGATTATTGATCAAGGTACTGTAGATGGCAAATTCTATGGAATGGGCTACTCTGATTCCGGTGTAGCTATCATGTATAACGAAGATATGATAAATGCGCTGCCTAATGATATTAAAGCATCGGTTCCCGGACCAGACAAAGACTGGACTTGGGATGATTTTGTAACACTCGCCAGAAAAATTGATACATTTGCTAAAACCTCAAAGGATCCGGCATTCAAAAATTACGAAATAGCTGTAAGCACTTTATTAACGGATATTCCTGCTGGCGCATATGAAACTGGAACTTACTATTTCACCCCTCTACTTTGGGGAAATGGCGCAAATATCGTAGATAAAGACGGCGTAACAGTTGATGGAGTATTAAATAGTAACAAATCAGTAGAAGCTTTAACAAAATTCGCTGAGCTATTTAAAGAGCCTGCACTTGCGTCTGCAACTGAATCGGAAAAAGCATTCTATTCCGGAAAAACAGCTTTATCTGTAAGCGGTTTCTGGTATGTAAATGAATTAACCAACAACTACCCTGGCTTGAAGTTCCGGACTCTTCGTTATCCAAAAATGAGCAAAGATTTTAATGGCTTATACACTCCATCCGGAAGCTGGGCATTTGTCCGCAACGGTTCAGAGAAAGACGAAAAACGCATTAAAAAAATAGTTGATGTAATGGAATGGTTAACCAACGATGAAGCAGCTAAAGAGTACTATCAAAAAAACGGTTCAATTCCAACAAGAATCAATTCTATTCCTGAAATCAAAACAAATACAAACAACCCTTACCACAATGAAGCATGGAAAGTATTAAAATATCAAGTTGAAAACACCAATAAGGCACGTCCAGTATCACCAGGATATCCATACCTTTCTGAAACATTTGCAAAAGACGTGATTTTAAAAATTGCTCAAAACAAAACAACAGATTCTGCGACTATCAAGAAATATCTTGACGACGCTGCCAAAAAAATCGATCAAGAGTTTGAGAAATATCGGAAGTAGTTTCTGAGAAAAAGAGGTGGGGATCTGACCTCATCTCTTTTTAAATAGAAGGGATGTGAAAACATGAAAATAAGCCAGTTCGTGCAAGTAAGAAATACAACGGTACACTATCGGGAAAGCAATCATTACAAAAAAGGCGAAGTCGTTTCTGCCTATGGATTTCTTACACCAGCATTGGTGCTCGCTACTCTATTCATTGTACTTCCGATTATCTTTGCGTTTACGTATGGCTTTACCGATTATTATTTATTAAAGCCTAATGATAAACATTTTACTGGTTTGGAAAATTTCAAACGGATGCTGACAGATGAAGTATTAATGCAAAGTTTTCTTAACACCATCAAATTTGTTGTCCTTGTTGTGCCTTTGCAGCTATCTATGGCACTCGGTTTGGCCTTGATCGTCAATAAAAGAATTAAAGGTGTTGGTTTTTTCCGTACCGCTTATTTTTCACCTGCCGTTCTTTCGTTAGTAGTCATCTCTATTCTCTGGACGGTTATGTTGAATCCAACATCAGGGCTAATCAATGAAGCTTTGGCGAATATTGGTATTTCAAAACAACCATTCCTTTCAAGCGCTTCCCAGGCGATGTACACGATTGTGGTGATATCGGCATGGTCAGGCAGCGGTTACCAAATGATGATTTTTTTAGCGGGTTTAAAGAACATTGACAACCAGATTTATGAAGCTGCAGATATCGATGGAGCAAACGTGCTACAAAAATTCTTATACATTACCATTCCATCATTAAAACCAATCACGATGTTTTTGGTTATTACCACAACCATTCAAGCCTTTAAATTAATTGTTCAGCCAATGGTAATGACGGGTGGAGGCCCGGATTACTCAACTATTACGATTTTGCAATACATTTACGAATACGGGTTCCGCCACCGAAACGTTGGATATGCCAGTGCGGTCACGATCATGTTCACCTTATTTTTAATTATCGTATCCATAGTTATTAAAAAGCTCTTTAGAGAGGAGGAGGCAGCGTGAAAACTGTAAAAAAAACCCTATTTTATGTACTGGCTTCCGTAATCGCTTTGCAATTTCTGATTCCCCTCGTTTGGATGGTTCTTTCTTCATTTAAAATGGATGAAGTCATCTATAAGGATATAGGTAGCATTTATGCCGTAATCCCGAGATTTTCGGACCTGTCTTTGAAATCATATAAGGAATTATTAGGGTTTTACAATATTTTCAAAAACCTTGGGAACAGTTTGCTTTATGCATCCCTCACCGTTGTCTTCGGGTTAACAATTAACTCGCTGGCAGGGTATGCATTGGCTAGATTTAAGTTCCCATTTAAAGATGGCATTCTCATTTTTATTATCGCGTTAATGATTGTCCCAATTGAAGCCACCATTCTTCCTTTGTACTTAGTGGTAAACGAAATGGGTCTAATTAATACGATTGCAGGTTACCTACTTCCGTTTATTGTAAATGTAATGAATATTTTCTTGTTTAGGCAGTATTTCCTTTCCTTCCCTGGCGAATTAATTGAATCGGGAAAAATCGATGGGTTAAGTGAACTTGGCTGTTTCTTTCGAATCGTCATTCCCTCGAGCCTTAACATGTATATCACAGTTGGAATATTAACCTTCCTGTCCTCATGGAATGACTTCTTATGGCCTGTTATGGCATTATCAGATTCGAACTTAATGCCAATCCAAGTGGCACTAAACGCAATCTTCAGTGATAAATATAATATTTTCACAAGCCACATTATGGCAGCATTAACCATTGTAACTATTCCAATTGTTATTTTATACATTTTATTCCAAAGATATATTGTCGAAGGTTCAATGCAAAGTGGAATTAAATAAGAGAGGTGTAAAATGAATCATTTACAGCGAGCTAACGAATATATAAAGCAAAATAAAGATAAGGTTACAAGCAGACCCTATTACCACTTCACACCGGAAATAGGCTGGATGAACGATCCAAACGGCTTCGTTTTTTACAAAGGAGAATATCACTTATTCTATCAACATAATCCGTATGATGTCGTCTGGAATAAGATTCATTGGGGACACGCTAAAACGAAAGATTTTGTAAAATGGGAACACCTCCCTGTCGCGTTAGCAAACGATCAATCCTATGATACACATGGATGTTTTTCCGGAAGTGCTATTGAAAAGGATGGAAAACTATATCTTATCTACACTGGCCACATCGACCCGAACATCGGATTTGATCGTGATGAGTCGGAAATTATTCAGCGCCAATGTGTTGCCTATTCCAAAGATGGGGTGCATTTTGAAAAATATCGTTTAAATCCAGTTATCGGAGAAAAACAATTGCCGAAAGGGTATCTGATTTGTGATTTCCGAGACCCGAAAGTGCTAGAGGTAAATGGAACTTATTATTGCGTGTTAGCGGTAAGGAACACACAACGCCGCGGAGAAATTATTATGTTTACGTCAGACGATTTATTAAATTGGTCGTTCCATTCGTCAATATATCAGACGAAATTTAGTGAAAATACTTTACTGGAATGTCCCGATTTGTTTAGGATCGATGATAATGATGTACTAGTATTTTCAGAAATGCCCTGCGACCCTGAGTTTAGCGGCCAGATTAAAAATAAAACCACCTACGTCATCGGGCACATGGATTTTGATCAAGGAAAGTTCATTCCAGGGAAAAAGGGGCTGCTTGACCATGGTCAAACTTTTTATGCCCCACAATCAACAGAGGGTGAAAATGGCGAACGTTTATTAATAGGCTGGATGCACCGCTGGCACGAAACAATGCCGCCGAGAGAATATGGTTTTAATGGCATGATGTCTATTCCCCGCCAGTTAGTAGTTAAGAATGGCGATTTGCTTCAGCAGCCATTTATCAACCGTCAGAAATATTTCTCTGTGTCGGCACTATATGAAAACGTTAAGCTGCAAGACAAACTAGATATTAACGGACAGGCAGCAGGTTATTTAAAGATAGCTATGGGGGAAAACGCTCAGAAGTTTACCATCGAATTGAATAAAAGTGAGACTAAATCAACTCGTGTTGAAGTCGATGCAGAAAATAACAAACTTGTCATCCGATCCGACTATGGCAGCAAAGAACCGATTGTTCTAGAAAACTGCTTTGGAAAGTCTAATTATGAAAAAACGCTGGATTTTTATCTTGACCTTCATTCCATTGAACTATTTGTTAATTCAGGTGAAAAAGTCGTAAGTTTCACCGCATACGACCAAAATAAAGGAACGAACCTTTCAATTACTGGTAGTGGAACAACTCTTAAGGAGGTTCGTTACGAAACATTACGTGCCTAATAAAAAAATCGAGTAGGGTCGTTATTAATGATCACCCCCCACAAAACCATACGTGACGGAACGTGGCATACGATTCACTCCTATCTACTCATTGGGCTTCTCCCTTCACATTCCTTGAGGATGGGGGACTTCTTTCGGAAATCCGTTAAAATTAACCAGAAAAGTTCCAAGCCTTGAAGAATTAAAAAAATACCTTCAATAAGATCAAGAAGTGAAAAATAAAAACATCAGCATAATGGACACTACTAGTAAGGTCCTTATGCTGATATTAAAGTAATCGCTGATAAGTATGGAGTAACTGTTGCTCAGCTTTGCCTACGTTATTGCTTACAGCTTAGTCTAGTCGTCATTCCTAAGACGGCAAATCCGGATCACATGAGAAACAATGCAGAACTTGATTTTGTAATCAGCGATGCTGATATACAGACTTTGAAGAAGGTAGAGCACATCCAGGATTATGGTGATCATAGTTTCTTCCCGGTATTTGGCGGGAAACTAAAATAGACAGGTATTGAATAGCGGACAACATGTCTTGCTTAAAACAGAAGGTCGTGGCAACAATTGGGGGCAGGAAGCGGAGTTGGTGAAGCAACGACCAAAACTACTTGTACAAGAAGGGGCAAAATTAGTCTTTGCATCTCTGCGTGATGCTCACTCGAAAACCCTCGCAGAATGATTCGCCTGGATTTGGATTGAAGTCAGGATTGGATCACAATTAAACGTCTTCCAAATTGGAAATAAAAAAAACCGAAGGCGCACCGGATCATTACCGGAAAAACCTTCGGAATTGGAAGATTGTTTTTTCCTAAGTGTACAGTGACAATAAAGTAGTTTAATTCTTGATGTAAGATACTTCACTGCACTTAATATAATAATTAAGTTGTTTAAATTTATAGTTATTCCATTTTCGCGCCTGATTGTGAAAATCTTTGCAAGACCTTATTAAACAAAAGCCCCCATTTGTTTAATTAAGAAGTCTTTTTATTCAAAAAACCCCATATGTGTTTTCTCTTGTTTGTAGTAATCCAATCTATCTTGTAATGTACCTGTATGAAATTCAAATTTATGACCATCTGGGTCAGTAAAATATATGGACTTTTTATCTTTTTTAGCTCTTGAACGCCCTTTCAAAATGTTTACATTCAATTCTCTTAATTTTTCGTATATTTTATTAAATTCGGCTTCCTCAATAGAAAAAGCTATGTGTGTGTACGATTGGTTTATTTCATTACGTGATATATCTTTCTCTACATTGAGACCCAGCCATATTCCATCTAAATCAAAGTAAGCAGTGCTTCTACCTTTTACTAACAACTTAGCATCAAATACATTTTTGTAAAACTCAATGGATATTTCTAAATTAGATACTGAAAATAAAAAATGATTAATCCCTTTTATCGACACTGTATCACCTCAACCTGCTATAAGAAATTTGAGAATCCTCTTGGTGATGATTTGCACCCATTGGTTCAACAAAAGCCTCCTCTTTAATCCACTTTTCTCTTGTTCACTCTCATTAGCCCCAAAATGAACTTGGACAATAAGAGTGATCTATTTTATACTACTTAATGTACCAAGGAGGTTGTCATCATGGCACGAACAAAACATTCAAAAGAATTTAAACTACAAGTGATAAAAGAGGTTTTGGAGACTGGCAAAAAAGCGGTAGTGGCTCGTCGCTATAATCTTAATGCTAATATGGTAGGCCGTTGGTGTACGGAATATAAAAATGGGCAATACGGTGATGTAGATGTCACAGCTATGCCTGATCTTGACCCAAAAGAAATGTCAAAAGAAAACGAAAAACTAAAAATACTACTAGGTGAAAAAGATCTTGAAATCGCGATTTTACGTGATCTTATAAAAAAGAAAAACCCTCACTTGCTGAAAAACTTGAAGTAGCTGAAAAGTGGATTCAAAAAGGCTACTCCATTTCAGTGGTGCTAAAAATCATTGGTATTCCTCGTTCCACCTACTATTATCAAAAAAACTACCGTGTGGAAGAGAAAAAAGTAAGTGAGGGACGTCCAGCACCAGGCTATTCTTACAAAGAGGACGGCCAAAAAGTATCAGATGAACAGATCAAGGAGTTTTTATTAGAGGGGATTGCCGGCGATGCCTATAACTATGGCTATCGCAAGCTCACAAAGTTTCTTTATCGGAACCATAACCTCGTCATTAACAAGAAAAAAGTGTACCGATTATGTAAAGAATTAGGGATCTTACGTCCACAGCGTAAGAAAAAAGTCTCGCATCCTAGAAAACTAGCACGAAATCGCATCATTACTAGCTCAAATCAAATGTGGGAAGCCGATATAAAATACGGATTTGTTGAAGGTGAAGACCGCTTTTTCTTTGTCATGTCAATTATTGACGTTTATGACAGGGGGATTGTCGATTATCATATGGGCTTGAGTTGTACAGGCAGCGATGTCAATCAAGCAATGCAACGAGCACTACTGAAACGCCAACTACTTAATGCTTTGGAAAAACCTGTTATCCGAACAGATAATGGACCACAGTTTATTTCTCATACTTTCGAGGAGTTTTGTGAAAATTATAAAATAGAGCATGAAAGAATACCGCCCAAAACGCCAAATATGAATGCCCATATCGAATCATTTCATCGGATTTTTGAGGACGATTGCCTATCTAGATGGCAATTTGAAACATATGCACAAGCATATGAAGTCGTCACAGAGTTTATGGTATTTTATAACGAAAGACGAATGCATTCAAGCATTCTATATATATGGAACTAAACAATTTGGTTCTGTAACGATTTCCTAGATTAATGACAATATTCTACAAAATTTAAGCACAATATACCTGCAATCATCGGAGTTTGTCGAATATCGTTTTAGGCTATTTATTGCTCAATCCGATCCTGGCAATCTGGCTAAAGGTGTAATTGAGTCAATAGTTAAAGCTTAAGACATAGACGATTAACGATTTTCATAGGGTCTTTATTGATTTGTGTAATGAATGTCTGGACAGCCACTCTAATTTCTTCTACCGTTTTATAAAAAACATTATAAATAATTGATTTTTTTAACCATCCCCACAGTCCTTCAATTAGGTTTAACTCTGGGCTGTATGGTGGGAGAAAAACAAGTTGCAGATGATCTTTATGGGCTTCGAGAAAAGGTTGAATCAGTTTCGAGTGGTGGATTCTAGCATTATCCAGTATCATTACAATCTTCTCACCCTTGTATCTGACTACAACTTTTTCAAGAAAAGATAGGAAAACTTGAGCATCATAGTGTTCTTCTTCTGTGACAAACACTTCGCCTGTTTCGTAATCGAGGGTACCAATTAATTTAACCCCGTGATGTTTTCCATAAGTAGGTATCACTTTTTGTTGCCCTTTAGGAAACCATGTATTGGCTAAAGCTTGGTAGTCCCTGATCATGGATTCATCTTGAAACAGAATTCGATCAATTTCGTCATTCATCATTTTTTTTAATCGTTTCAAATTCTTGTTTGAACGCTTCCTGTTTCTCGGGGTCAGCCTTTGCTAGGGTATACGTTGGTTTTGTGTAACTAAATCCCAAACGAGTCAACAATCTCCTTACACCCCGGTCCGTATAAACAATGTCAAATGTTTGCTTAATCCAATCGCGAACAAGAAATGAAGTCCAATTCATTTCTGCGGGAAATCCAACAGCAGCTGGCTTTTTTTCAACAATTAACTGATAGAGTTCCTTTTCTTGTTCCTCTGTTAGTTGACAAGGGCGTCCGGGAGATTGTCCGGGAACTAATCCCTCCAAACCGTTAGTTTTATAGGCTCGAACATAGTTATATATAGTTTGCTCCGTACATTCTAAAAGGTCAGCGATTTCTACATAAGTCCGTCCTTTTAAATGCATGAGGATAGCCTGATAACGTTTAAACATCCGTAGATCCCTTAAACCATGCATACAAGCTTTAACTTCCTGAATTGAATCCATGTTTTCATTTTGAAGGATTTTCATTATGTGTCCGCCTTCCTAAAGGTTTTATTTACCTATAAGAATTGGACAAATTTTCTTAAAATCCTTTAATTCCATTTATATAGATCTATCACCAAAAGAATTCTATGAGAATCAGGGTTCATTAGTAATTAAGGAAGTTCGAGTGTAACAGTGCCAAACTTCAGCCAAAGCACCAGCTTGATTAGGAGTGGCGGGCATGATAGCCTTGTTTGGCGATGCCGATGTTGTGACATCTGGCTGCTCGGCTGGGAAGTCATGCCCGCAGAGGCTCCTTGTCAAGCAGCATGGCCTTTTTGAAGAATAACGAAAGACAATCCAATTTTAAAAAACAATGGAAATGAGAGAATAAGAGAGATATTGTCCAAAATTCGGGGGTTAATCCGATGACGAGGTTATGGTTCCGATAAAGAAACTTTGTGAGCTTGCGATAGCCATAGTTATAGGCATCGCCGGCAATCCCCTCTAATAAAAACTCCTTGATCTGTTCATCTGATACTTTTTGGCCGTCCTCTTTGTAAGAATAGCCTGGTGCTGGACGTCCCTCACTTACTTTTTTCTCTTCCACACGGTAGTTTTTTTGATAATAGTAGGTGGAACGAGGAATACCAATGATTTTTAGCACCACTGAAATGGAGTAGCCTTTTTGAATCCACTTTTCAGCTACTTCAAGTTTTTCAGCAAGTGAGGGTTTTTCTTTTTTATAAGATCACGTAAAATCGCGATTTCAAGATCTTTTTCACCTAGTAGTATTTTTAGTTTTTCGTTTTCTTTTGACATCTCTTTTGGATCAAGATCAGGCATAGCTGTGACATCTACATCCCCGTATTGCCCATTTTTATATTCCGTACACCAACGGCCTACCATATTAGCATTAAGATTATAGCGACGAGCCACTACCGCTTTTTTGCCAGTCTCCAAAACCTCTTTTATCACTTGTAGTTTAAATTCTTTTGAATGTTTTGTTCGTGCCATGATGACAACCTCCTTGGTACATTAAGTAGTATAAAATAGATCACTCTTATTGTCCAAGTTCATTTTGGGGCTAATGAGGTCATTAACAAGAAAAAAGTGTACCGATTATGTAAAGAATTAGGGATCTTACGTCCACAGCGTAAGAAAAAAGTCTCGCATCCTAGAAAACTAGCACGAAATCGCATCATTACTAGCTCAAATCAAATGTGGGAAGCCGATATAAAATACGGATTTGTTGAAGGTGAAGACCGCTTTTTCTTTGTCATGTCAATTATTGACGTTTATGACAGGGGGATTGTCGATTATCATATGGGCTTGAGTTGTACAGGCAGCGATGTCAATCAAGCAATGCAACGAGCACTACTGAAACGCCAACTACTTAATGCTTTGGAAAAACCTGTTATCCGAACAGATAATGGACCACAGTTTATTTCTCATACTTTCGAGGAGTTTTGTGAAAATTATAAAATAGAGCATGAAAGAATACCGCCCAAAACGCCAAATATGAATGCCCATATCGAATCATTTCATCGGATTTTTGAGGACGATTGCCTATCTAGATGGCAATTTGAAACATATGCACAAGCATATGAAGTCGTCACAGAGTTTATGGTATTTTATAACGAAAGACGAATGCATTCAAGCATTCTAGATCTATCACCAAAAGAATTCTATGAGAATCAGGGTTCATTAGTAATTAAGGAAGTTCGAGTGTAACAGTGCCAAACTTCAGCCAAAGCACCAGCTTGATTAGGAGTGGCGGGCATGATAGCCTTGTTTGGCGATGCCGATGTTGTGACATCTGGCTGCTCGGCTGGGAAGTCATGCCCGCAGAGGCTCCTTGTCAAGCAGCATGGCCTTTTTGAAGAATAACGAAAGACAATCCAATTTTAAAAAACAATGGAAATGAGAGAATAAGAGAGATATTGTCCAAAATTCGGGGGTTAATCCGCTTCATTGGGCTTTTACAAATTGGACAACTAAATACATGAACATATTTATTAACTAATTCCGCACTTTTTTCTTTACTTGTCATGGTTGCTCTTCCTTTCAAATAAAAAAATCACAAGCATCTGCCTGTGACTTGGGAGTAAAGGGAAAGAGACCCGTCCTTATTTTATTAGGTGCTGTAAATAGACGACAGCAAATAAACCCACCTCTGGCAAGACCCAAAGAAAGGTAAATTAGACAAAAATAAAGAAAGGCAGAATAAGCCGCCTTTCCCAACATGACATATTTTAACCAAGTATCGTCATTTATGGATACATACAGAAAATGACAAATACCTCATATGAAATGAAGATTATTAAAAAAGGACAGACTAATCCCGTTTACTCTGCATGGACAAACAGAGCCTTTGAACATATTCAATTACTTGTTCAAAGTTGGGAATCGTAGTCTCATAAAATGTGTCATTTTTTAATAATCCTCCTAATGTTTATTGTTACCTTTTTTATTATAGTCGTGAAAGTAGATTAAGTAAAGGTGGAAATTTCCTCCGTATGTGTCAAGTTTTTCTCGGTAGTGCTCTGGACACGTGGTTTCTGGCACTCACTTTTTGTACGCTGACTTCCCTACCGCGCTACCGCTTGGTGGCCTGCACATTTTCATAACGTTCTCACGAACCTTATGAAAACATGCAGGTTATAAACTCATACTCTTAACTAATTGCCCCATAGCGGTCGAATGGGGGGCATGTAAGCTGATTCTCCCGTTTTTGGCTCCTATAGATGGCCGGGTAGCCTGGTGAAGAATCTGGGACATTCTCACCGCTTTCTTCACTTCACGCTGCTTTCTAGCGCTTTTATGCTGGTGCTTAAGGTATACCTCTCTCAAGGTTTGATTAAGAATACCTTGTTTAATTTTAACCATTGCCTCAGCCCCCTCATAGCTCCAATGCATCCCTCTCTTTTTCATCCGAAAAGAGACGTGGCGCTGATTCGACTCCATCGCTCCTAGGTTTCTCGCATTCTCTGGCAGATTCTTAACCTTATTTCTCCAATCAAAAATTCGATCCCAATTTCCACCAATATACCAACGGAATGCTTTTAATTTCTCAAGTTGTTTTGAATCCTCAAGCGTGCTTTCGTATGTGTCTAAACACACTGTAAATGCATCCATATCATGATCGTCAATGGCTTTTTTCACCTTGTCTTTCCAGTCGCTTTTTACCCCGAATGTCCGATTTAGTGATTGCGAAATATGGTAAGAGTCCAGTTGATTCCACACCTTATAACGAGATTGTGAAAAGGCTCCTTGGAATTTGTCAGCTGTATAGCCCAGACCTCCGTCACTATTGGTCACTACTTGAGTATTCTCCAAGCTATAGCGGTGAGCCGTAGTGGCCTGTACTTGGCTCCAAAACACATCTGTGCGCTGAGTGGTCATGATAACCTTTGGCTCTCTCAAAGATACACGTTTTCCATTGATATCCCAGCCCTCATATGTAATGGCGTGATGAACCTCTATATTCTTTCTACGCTTTGTACTTCGGACAAATACCCCATCCGCCTCAGCCATTAAAAAATCCACTTTCTTTGCCTCTGGTAAGCTGGCCGCTTCCTCCAAATCCAATACTAATTCTTCATCCGCCTTCGCTTGTGCTCCTCCCACAGACTTAACCATCTTTCCCACTGTTTGATGGCTGATTGTCACAGCGGTCCATTCTTTTAGGGTTCGAGCCACTTCCCTATAGGCGTTTTGACTGGCTAATTCAGCTACCTTAACCTCAACCAGAGGACTATAACGCTGATGTTTTCGCAAACCCAATAATTCATCAAAAGGATAGACTGGATGACCTTCATTATCATGCATTAACGTATGATTAAATCGGATCGTTCCAAAAGTGAACTGAACAGTCTTTGGATCATTTCGTTCGACTTTCCAATCCGCTTTCTGTTTTTCCTTCACAATTGCCTGGTTCATATGATTAAATACTTCCCCTAGGAGTTGAGAAAAAACCTCATACATCAAAAGCTGAAGACGTTCTTCAAGGATTATTAGATTTTCACTTTCCTTTATTAATTTGTATATTTTTGTTATAATTTTTTCCATGAGAAGGCCTCTTTCTAAATGTATTTCGCCTTGGTCAGCGTACATTTATGATAGAGTGCCTTCTCTTTTTTTACCAGCAATTGGTCCCGAGAAATATTTTACACATAGATTTCCTCCATTAATTGAGCAAAAAAGTCTAAACTTGTATAGGATTCAGCCAAGAATTGAATTGATTTTGTATTTAAACAAACGTTGGATTGACGATTGAATAATAGTTTCAAACACAATGTTGTTGCTGTTTATTTTTCCTTCAGTTCCAATGTAGACCATGTGACACATAGATCCGTTGTTTTACGTTGAGAGTGAATAAATAACATATTTATTTTTCGAGAAACTAGCCACCTCCATCTACTATGTCCCCATAAAAAAATTACATTCCACCGCCCCTCCCCCTTCTCAATCCACTCAATCCCTTCTCTCCCACGGGCTCACGCCCTCTCTTGCTCCTTATCCATTTTTCGTTATAAAAAAATTAAATTCCCGCCTTTTTGCCGCTTTTCACTCGTTTTTGTAACGATTTTACACTGATTTTGAGAAAAAAATTACGTTCCAGAGTGGAATGAACGAAATAGAAAATGGAATATGCACTGGCTCCTAAATTGTTAGGAAACACACTGGAAAAGATAACAAATCTATACCTTGAGATACCCAACTGAAAAAGAACCGAAGGTGCCTAAACCCTTACGGAACAAGGAACGGAAGAGAAGGATAGTGGGGAGAAACAATTGAATTGATATTGGATTTTATTTAAAACGGGCTTGGATTACGATTGATTGGCTGCTGAATTTGCACATAAAAAATCCGAAGGCCTGCCGGAAAAGTACCGGAAAAACCTTCGGACTTGGAACATTATTTTTTCTCTGGAACCTTATTTTTATCTAAGGAACGTTAATTTTTTATAGAGACAACCCAATCAACCCACACTTTTTCCCTTACTCCACTGTGACTGATTTTGCGAGGTTGCGCGGTTTGTCGACGTCGCAGTCGCGGTGCAGGGCAGCGTAATAGGCGATTAATTGCAATGGTACAACAGAGATAAGTGGTGTTAACAATTCATGCACTTCTGGGATGACGAAGCTGTCTTCGTCCATTTCAAGGCCTTTCATCGAGATGATGCAAGGGTTTGCGCCGCGGGAAACGACTTCTTTTACGTTGCCGCGGATGCTTAAATTGACATTTTCCTGAGTCGCAAGCGCGATGATTGGTGTGCCTTCCTCGATTAAAGCAATTGTGCCGTGCTTTAACTCTCCACCGGCAAAACCTTCCGCTTGGATATAGGAAATTTCCTTTAACTTAAGGGCACCTTCAAGACCGACATAGTAATCGATGCCGCGGCCAATAAAGAAACAGTTGCGTGTTACAGATAAAAACTCCCTTGAAATATGCTCAAACAATTCTTTTGAGTCACAAAGAATTTCCATCGCATTTGCCACGATTCCAAGTTCATGCACGAGGTCGAAGTCTACAGGAATATTGCGGCTCTTCGCTGTTACTTCTGCAAGAATGGCCATTACCGCAATTTGTGCTGTATATGCTTTCGTCGAAGCGACGGCAATTTCCGGACCGGCATGCAGCAGCAATGTGAAGTCAGCTTCACGCGAAAGGGTCGATCCCGGTACATTTGTAATCGTTAGCGCGTGGTAGCCCATTTCCTTTACTTGCACAAGCACGGCACGGCTGTCTGCTGTTTCGCCGCTTTGCGAAATGAAGATAAACAACGGTTTTTCAGATAAAAGCGGCATATTGTAGCCAAATTCACTTGCCACGTGCACTTCAACAGGAATCTTGGCAACTTTCTCAATCAGCTGTTTTCCGACAAGACCCGCATGATAGGAAGTTCCGGCTGCGATAATATAAATCCGATCAGCCGCATTCATTGCTTCGATAATCTCTTGATCGATCCTTAATTCATTCTGATCATTCTCATACATTTGAATGATTTTTCGCATGACCAATGGCTGTTCGTCAATTTCCTTCAACATATAGTGAGGGTATGTTCCCTTTTCGATATCGCTGGCGTCAAGTTCAGCTGTGTAAGGATCACGGCTGATCGTTTTGCCTGCAAGATTTTGAATCGTCACCTTTTCCTTTGTCACGATCACAATCTCTTTGTCCATCAATTCAACAAATTGATTGGTAACTTGCAGCATCGCCATCGCATCACTAGCAACGACATTAAAACCATTGCCTAAACCGACAAGCAGCGGGCTTTTGTTTTTCGCAACATAGATGGTATCCTGATTTTCACGATCAATAAGGGCAAGGGCGTAAGAACCGATTAACAGGCTTAGCGTCTTGCGGAAAGCCTCAAGCACTTCCATTCCCTCATTAACAAACCGTTCAATTAACTGAACAATGACTTCGGTATCCGTTTCGCTGACAAAGTTTACATCCTTCAAGTAATCACGCTTTAACAGATCATAGTTTTCGATCACACCATTATGCACAAGGGTGAAGCGGTTTGTCGCACTTTGATGCGGATGGGCATTGTCTTTGCTTGGAACTCCGTGCGTTGCCCAGCGGGTATGGCCGATCCCCATGTTCGCCATTACGCTCTCATCAACGATGCTGCGCAAGTCTGCAATCCGGCCTTTTTCTTTAAAAACAGACACGCCGCTTTCATTCAGCACCGCAATACCGGCGGAGTCATAGCCCCTGTATTCAAGCTTTTCCAAGCCTTTTAGCAAAATTTCTTTCGAATCATTGTTTCCAATATATCCAACAATTCCACACATCTTTCTTTTCCTCCCTGTTAAAAGGGGGCAAGAAGCTTTCGGAGGCATACTTGCCCCCTTATCTCTGTTTTCGAACTTTATGATCGCAGCTTTTTCCAACTTGTGCACCAAGTTGCCTCGGTGTTTTATGGAAAAATTGACGGTTGTGCGTGGCAACCGGGAGGTATCCGCCGAACCCTTCGATACTCCTCCTCCTCGTCAACTAACCCAACGTCCCGGGTTAGTTCAGGCGCTTTTATTAAAATTGAATACGATCCACCTTTCCCTCCTTGAATGATGCAAAGCAAGTTAATCTTACATGATTGGCAAGGATTTCGTCAACTGTTTCCAAAAATAAACTCAGAATGAAATAAACAAGACACAGACTATTCAAGAGATTAGATTAGCTTACACCAGGCTACCAACTAAACCTCTATGCTGCTGCTTACCTTGCCATTCAAAATAAAATATGCATAAGGGCGCTGTTTCGTTCCCTTATGCATATCTTCCACTTCTATGCTTCGTTTAATCCCATCTCTTCTTTTACAACGGAAACGATCCGCTCGACATAAGCTTCACATTGGGCTTCTGTCGGTGCTTCAGCCATGACGCGGACAAGCGGTTCTGTCCCCGATGGCCGCACAAGAATCCGACCATTGCCTGCCATTTCTGCTTCCACTTGGTCAATTACTTCTTTTACTCTTTGATTATCTGTTACATGATGCTTGTCCGTTACTCGCACATTGACAAGCTTCTGCGGGAATTTCTTCATTTCCGCTGCTAATTCGGATAAAGGTTTTTTCGTTATTTTCATAATGTTCACAAGCTGCAAACCAGTCAATAAGCCATCCCCCGTTGTATTGTAATCCAGGAAAATTATATGGCCTGATTGTTCACCGCCAAGGTTAAAACCATTTTTCTTCATTTCTTCCACGACATAGCGGTCACCGACGGCCGTTTGCACACTTTGAATTCCGTGTGCCTCAAGCCCTTTATAAAAACCAAGGTTGCTCATAACGGTCGAAACGACTGTACTGTGCTTTAAGCGGCCAAGTTCTTTCATATGCTTTGCGCAAATATACATAATTTGATCGCCATCTACGATATCTCCTTTTTCATCAATCGCAATCAAACGATCACCATCACCGTCAAAAGAAAGGCCTACATCCGCTCCCTTTTCTTTTACAAAAGCGGCCAATGCTTCAGGGTGTGTCGACCCAACCCCGGCATTAATATTCAGTCCGTTTGGTGAGGCCCCCATCGTCGAGAGATCCGCGTCCAAGTCGGCAAATAAATGGGCTGCCAATGAAGAAGTGGCACCGTGAGCGCAATCCAATGCGATATGAATGCCGGAGAATTCTTCGTCTACTGTATTTTTCAAGTATTGAATGTATTTTTGTCCGCCTTCAAAATAATCGATTACTTGTCCAAGATCCGCACCGACTGGACGGGGTAGTTGATCTTCTGGCAGATCGATGAGTCGTTCAATTTCAAGCTCTTGTTCGTCTGACAGTTTAAAACCATCCGGGCCAAAAAACTTAATGCCATTATCGGCAACAGGGTTGTGCGAAGCAGAAATCATGACCCCTGCTTGTGCACCAAGCACTTTTGTTAAATAAGCTACTCCAGGAGTTGAAATAACGCCAAGACGCATGACTTCCGCCCCGATTGAAAGCAGCCCGGCTACTAGTGCTCCTTCGAGCATGTGGCCGGAAATGCGTGTATCGCGGCCAATCATTACCTTTGGACGCTCTTTGTCTTTTGTTAACACAAAACCGCCGTAACGTCCCAACTTAAACGCAAACTCTGGTGTTAATTCACTATTTGCAACTCCGCGTACACCGTCTGTACCGAAATATTTACCCATTTTAAAAATCGCTCCTTCATGATTGGTTCGCTGTATTGTTTATGCATTGCTTTTCAATATTGTTATTTGTGCCGTTTGTTTATCCAGCTGCCAATTTACATTTGGCGGCCCGTCTACATGTATTTTTACATTATAGTCGCCTTCCGTCATATTGGCGAGATTCACATAGACATTGAAGTCCGCCGCAGCAACCGTATTGATTGAATCGCTTGAACCCGTTACCGTCAAATTTACGCTTTGGTTTGCAGGATCCTTAAACTCAGCTTTATATTGAGCAGATAATCCTTCTGTTTTAATTGGTAAACTGGAAACGGTTTTTTGACCCGATTTTTTGACTTTAACGGTTGCTTTGACTAACTGCGGTGATACCTTTGTAATTCCGTTGGGTATAATAACAGGCAGTGTCAGCGTTGTATCGTCCGTTATTTTACTAACATCCACTTCAACTCTTACATGGTCCGAGTCTTTCAAAACATCTTCGCTTCCTGTAATGGTCGCTTCTTTCGTGTCCAAATCAATCGAGTCGATGCTCACGCCTGCAGGCGGAGTACCTTTCTGGACGATGTTAATCGGAACCGTTTTCCTCGTATTTTTCACAGGAATGGTCACTCTGACAGTTTCAGGCTGAACCACAACGTCTAATTTGTTTAATTCCCTGTCCAAAACTCTTATACGGGCATCTTGGGTGAATGTTTCCGTAATCGGCTGCTTTGTATCGAGAGTTGCTTTTACATACGTAATTCGGTCAATTACATCTTTGGCGCCGGTGATTTTTACCCTATTCGGCTCAACGACCGGTTGTCCTGCCGTATAGCCTTCTTGTATTAAATTGCTATTGTATTCTGTGCCTACTTTAAATTCTTTTGTTATTTTTTCTTGAACCGATACATTAACAAATGCAGGATTCAATGTCGCTTGCAGTTTATCAGATAAATTTCGTATCTGCAATTTGACTCTTTGCGTTCCAACCTTTGCTTTCGTTAAGTCAGCGTATACTTCAAAGTTTTTTAGCAATTTGGCCTGCTGAAGGTGGCTTGTTGGGCCCTTTAACGTAACACTCACTGTACTTGGAAGGCCAGTTATAACCAGGTTTTTCGTATCATAATAGGCTTTAAGAGGCATATCCGTGATTGTTCCCGTTGATTGATCGCCTGGAACATTGATATCGTTCGCCTTATTGCTTGTACTGGGTACAGAAGAATAAAGAAGGAAGGCAAGCAATAGGGCAATGATTTTTATAAACCAGGGATTATCCATGAGTTTATCCATTTTTCTTCCCCCTCCAATTCCAACGTACTGAAGAACCAGATTTCACTTTGCTATTTACTAATAATTCTTTGGAAAGGACTTCTTTAAAAGCTTCCCCATCCAGCTCACGGTACAGTTCACCGTTTTTTGTTAAGGAAATGCTTCCTGTTTCTTCTGAAACCACGACCGTTATACTGTCTGTTACCTCGCTGATTCCGAGTGCGGCCCGATGCCTTGTACCCAATTCTTTTGAAATAAATGGGCTTTCCGATAAGGGCAGATAACAAGCTGCTGCGGCAACACTATTTTTTTGAATAATGACAGCCCCGTCATGCAGCGGTGTATTCGGGATAAAAATATTAATGAGCAGTTCGGATGAAATCTTGGAATTTAATGGAATTCCCGTTTCGATATAATCACTCATCCCGGTTTCTCTTTCAATTGAAATCAATGCGCCAATCCGCCGTTTTGCCATATAATCTGTTGCCTTAATGATTGCATTGACGGCTTTCTCTTGTTCCTCATCTTCAGCAATAGTGCTTCTTGAAAAGAATTTCCCTCTTCCTAATTGTTCAAGGGCCCTTCTCAACTCAGGCTGAAAAATGATAATAATGGCTAGAACTCCCCAGTTGATGGCTTGCTGCATAATCCAGCTTAAAGTCTTTAAGCCGAAAAACTCACTGACTAATCGAACAAGAAGGATGACAAAAATTCCTTTCAATAGCTGAACGGCCTTCGTCCCTCTGATCACCATAATCAATTTGTAAATGACGTACCATACAAGGAGAATATCAACTGCACTAGCTAAATATTTCAAAAAATCGAAATCTGCAAACGGCATTGTTCTTCCTCCGTAAGTTTACTAAAAACCATTCAAAAGTAACTTTACTATTATACCATAAATCTGTCGTAATCGAATGTTGGACAACCCGAGTAAGGAAAACAAAAATCTTTTTATTGAAAACTCTACCGATTGACGAGTTTTTGGCGAAATCAGCGGCATCGTTGCCCTGATTCGTTCAGAATTTTAGAGATCAATTCTGAGTAGCTCAAAAAACAAATCACTCCCTTGAGTGATTTGCTTATGGCGCATTATTCTGTTTTCCTTCGAAAACTTGAAGAATATTTTTTCCCGTTTGTTTAAGATAATACCAAATCCAGTCAAAAACTTCATTGACTTCTTTAATCTCACCGGTTACTTTTCCAGCAGAAGCCATGTATTTTTCGCCGTGAATGAGCGTTACATTTCCGTCGACTTCTCCTTCTATTTTCAATTTCCCATTCCGGACAACGACATCCCCTTTAACGATTTCACCTTTTGGTACAATGACTGTATTATTTTCCACAATCAAATTCTTTTGCTTCGAAACGGAAAATTCCCGGTCTTGATTCCAGCTTGAAACAAAACTTCCCATCATCAGCACTAGAAATAAGGAAGCTGCAGCAATAAAGGGATGGTTCCGCAGCCAGCGTTGAATGCCAATCGTTCTTTTCTCTTTTGGCAGCTTCGCCAGTAAACGGTCGGTAAAATCTTCCGCTACATGCAGGCTTGTTGTCCCTTTTATTAAAGCAATTGTTCGTTTCAACTCATTAAAGAACTGTTCGCATTCTTTACAGCCTTGCAGATGTTCCCGTAAAATGGCTTCGTTGTCTTGTGCGATATCGCCATCCAAATACTCATGCATCAGTTGAACAATTTCTTCCGGGCACTTCAATTGTTTCACCTCTTATCATACATTCCGCAGTTGCTGCCTTAAGGCTTCCCGCCCGCGGTGAATTCTTGTTTTGACCGTACCAAGAGGCAAGTCCAAAATATCGCTTATTTCGTTTAATGATAATTCCTCAATATATTTTAAAACAATCACCGTGCGGTATTTTTCCGGCAATTTAAGAATTTCCTTCTGGATCGTTTCCTGCAATTCCAAGCTTTCCAATTCCGCTTCTGGAAGCGGTTCGTCGGAAGCGATTTGGGAATACATCGTCAAGCCTTCTGTCCCTGCAACTTCTGCGTCAAGGGAATAATCCGGTTTCTTTTTTCGCATTCGATCAATACATAAATTTGTCGCGATGCGGTAAAGCCATGTGGAAAATTTCAATTCCTGTTTAAAACGGTTTATATTTACATATGCTCGGATAAAAGCTTCCTGAGCAACATCTTCTGCTTCATGACGATTGCCGAGCATTCGGTAACAGAGTTGGAATACATTATTTTTATATAGTTCCACGATTTCTCCAAACGCATTTTGATCGCCTTTTTTGACCTGTTTGATCCTTTTTTTGACGATGGCTTCCATTCTTTTACCTCCGCTTTTAAAATGCGGCTATACGATAGTACGTAATCGATAGCGGAAAAGTTTCGCTAGTTGGCAAAAACTTTTCCATCTCTCTTATCTTAACAAACATTTACCATAAAAGTATGGTTGAAGTTTGAAAATCTGGTCTTCCTTCCAAATACGTTTGGCCATTTATTTTCGAGGGCAAAAAAATGGCAGCCATTCGTTTAGCTGCCATTTCCCAATTTGTTTTATACTAGTTTTTCGCCAAACAATGACCCCATTAGACCAACCGCGATGGTTGCAGTTCTATTTTTCTCATCTAAAATCGGATTCACTTCGACAAACTCAGCAGAAGTGATCATTTTCGATTCTTCCAGCATTTCCATTGCCAGATGGCTTTCGCGGTAGCTGATCCCCCCGATAACCGGCGTGCCTACACCAGGAGCATCTGCCGGATCCAGTCCGTCTAGATCCAATGATAAATGCACGCCATCCGTTCTATCTTTAAGATAGGCAATCGTTTCCTCCATTACCCTTGTCATTCCTAATCGATCGATTTCGTGCATTGTGTATACTTTTATTCCTTTTTCCCGAATTAAGTCTTTCTCACCATCATCCAATGCCCGCGCTCCTATGATGACAATATTTTCCGGTCTAACTTTTGGACTGTAGCCGAAAATCCCCGTCAATAACGAATGTCCCAACCCTAAACTAACCGCCAGCGGCATTCCATGAATATTCCCGGAAGGAGACGTTTCGGCTGTGTTAAGGTCACCATGTGCATCATACCAGATCACCCCAAGGTTTTTATAATGCTTGGAAACACCCGCCAATGTTCCAATCGCGATACTATGATCGCCGCCGAGCACGAGCGGAAACGCCCCCGACTGTATGATTTGATCAACTTTTTCGGCTAAAATTGTACTTTTTTCTGCGATTAACTCCAAGTTCCGCAAATTCGATTGGGGATCGATTACCACTTCCGGTCTGCCAATTGGAATGTCCCCCAAATCTTGAATCTTATCAAAAAGAAGTTTTAGTCTCTCATTAACTCCTGCATAACGAATTGCACTCGGTCCCATGTCAACGCCACGCCGCATTTGCCCCAAATCCATCGGCATTCCAATAATGGACAGCTTTCTCATTTTAATCCCCCCATCTTCCCTTATACCTCCATTTTAACCGCTTGCAATTCTATGGCTCAACCCGACAATTTTCTGTATAGATATACGAAAGTTGTTTTTTTCAAAAGTATTCCTAACCATTTGCTCTTTATAAGTTAAACAGTATGATTTCTTTTATTACATATAAATCAATAATAAAAGGACGCATATCAAGCTATGCGTCCTTTTATCCCATATTCATTTGAATCACTATTTGATGAGCCATGAAGGACTCGAACCTTCGACCCTCTGATTAAAAGTCAGATGCTCTACCGACTGAGCTAATGGCTCGTATATATTTTGAACCCTAAAAAGAGTTTTTTTACGTCAGATGCTCGAAAGAACTCCCGTTCTTCCTCGCAACTCGCAGCATATTCGTGATGTTTTTGCTCGTTGCTCTACCGACTGAGCTAATGGCTCGTATATATTTTGAACCTTAAAAAGAGTTTTTTTACGTCAGATGCTCGAAAGAACTCCCGTTCTTCCTCGCAACTCGCAGCATATTCGTGATGTTTTTGCTCGTTGCTCTACCGACTGAGCTAATGGCTCGTATATATTTTGAACCTTAAAAAGAGTTTTTTTTACGTCAGATGCTCGAAAGAACTCCCGATCTTCCTCGCAACTCGCAGCATATTCGTGATATTTTGCTCGTTGCTCTACCGACTGAGCTAATGGGTTTTGGCTGGGCTAGCAGGATTCGAACCTACGAATGACGGAGTCAAAGTCCGTTGCCTTACCGCTTGGCTATAGCCCAATAATAAAATAAATGATTTTCATGTTCTTTTTTAACATACCCAATGTTTTTAAAAATATGTATGGTGGAGGGGGACGGATTCGAACCGCCGAACCCAGAGGGAGCGGATTTACAGTCCGCCGCGTTTAGCCACTTCGCTACCCCTCCACAAATTTTAATGAAGATGGTGCCGGCCAGAGGACTTGAACCCCCAACCTACTGATTACAAGTCAGTTGCTCTACCAATTGAGCTAGACCGGCATAAACAAATATAGTATATGGTGGAGGATGACGGGATCGAACCGCCGACCCTCTGCTTGTAAGGCAGATGCTCTCCCAGCTGAGCTAATCCTCCATACAATCTCGGATAGTGTAGTTACACTATGCTCTTTCTAGAAATAAATGGTGACCCCTACGGGATTCGAACCCGTGTTACCGCCGTGAAAGGGCGGTGTCTTAACCGCTTGACCAAGGGGCCATATTTAAAAACAATAAGCTTCCAAGCGGGCTCGAACCGCTGACCTCTTCCTTACCATGGAAGTGCTCTACCTGCTGAGCTATGGAAGCAATACTGCTAACTTGCTCAAACAATTTTGGGCATAAAAATGGCTCCGCAGGTAGGATTCGAACCTACGACCGATCGGTTAACAGCCGATAGCTCTACCACTGAGCTACTGCGGAACAATCCTAGCCTGGCAACGTCCTACTCTCGCAGGAACTTGCGTTCCAACTACCATCGGCGCTGAGAAGCTTAACTTCCGTGTTCGGTATGGGAACGGGTGTGACCTTCTCGCCATTGTTACCAGACAAATATTAGACATGAAGTATTATACTATTTCTCTTTATATTTTGCAAGAGAAAAACAAGGATTCATTCCCTCAAAACTAGGTAATCAAGAAGAAGTAAAAGAAGAACGAGTTCGCGCATTCAACTACATTGGTTAAGTCCTCGATCGATTAGTATCAGTCAGCTCCACACGTCACCGCGCTTCCACCTCTGACCTATCAACCTGATCGTCTTTCAGGGATCTTACTAGCTTGACGCTATGGGAAATCTCATCTTGAGGGGGGCTTCATGCTTAGATGCTTTCAGCACTTATCCCGTCCGCACATAGCTACCCAGCGATGCCTTTGGCAAGACAACTGGTACACCAGCGGTGCGTCCATCCCGGTCCTCTCGTACTAAGGACAGCTCCTCTCAAATTTCCTGCGCCCACGACGGATAGGGACCGAACTGTCTCACGACGTTCTGAACCCAGCTCGCGTACCGCTTTAATGGGCGAACAGCCCAACCCTTGGGACCGACTACAGCCCCAGGATGCGATGAGCCGACATCGAGGTGCCAAACCTCCCCGTCGATGTGGACTCTTGGGGGAGATAAGCCTGTTATCCCCGGGGTAGCTTTTATCCGTTGAGCGATGGCCCTTCCATGCGGAACCACCGGATCACTAAGCCCGACTTTCGTCCCTGCTCGACTTGTAGGTCTCGCAGTCAAGCTCCCTTGTGCCTTTACACTCTACGAATGATTTCCAACCATTCTGAGGGAACCTTTGGGCGCCTCCGTTACTCTTTAGGAGGCGACCGCCCCAGTCAAACTGCCCACCTGACACTGTCTCCCACCCAGAATTTGTGGGTGCGGGTTAGAATTTCAATACAGCCAGGGTAGTATCCCACCGACGCCTCCACCGAAGCTGGCGCTCCGGTTTCTACGGCTCCTACCTATCCTGTACAAGCTGTACCGAAATTCAATATCAGGCTACAGTAAAGCTCCACGGGGTCTTTCCGTCCTGTCGCGGGTAACCTGCATCTTCACAGGTACTATAATTTCACCGAGTCTCTCGTTGAGACAGTGCCCAGATCGTTACGCCTTTCGTGCGGGTCGGAACTTACCCGACAAGGAATTTCGCTACCTTAGGACCGTTATAGTTACGGCCGCCGTTTACTGGGGCTTCAATTCAGAGCTTCGCTTTGTGAGCTAACCCCTCCTCTTAACCTTCCAGCACCGGGCAGGCGTCAGCCCCTATACTTCGCCTTGCGGCTTCGCAGAGACCTGTGTTTTTGCTAAACAGTCGCCTGGGCCTATTCACTGCGGCTCTTCGGGGCGTGAACCCCAAAGAGCACCCCTTCTCCCGAAGTTACGGGGTCATTTTGCCGAGTTCCTTAACGAGAGTTCTCTCGCTCACCTTAGGATTCTCTCCTCGCCTACCTGTGTCGGTTTGCGGTACGGGCACCTTTTATCTCGCTAGAGGCTTTTCTTGGCAGTGTGGAATCAGGAACTTCGGTACTTGATTTCCCTCGGCATCACAGCTCAGCCTAATGTCAGCGGGATTTGCCTCACTGACAGCCTAACTGCTTACACGCACATATCCAGCAGTGCGCTTACCCTATCCTCCTGCGTCCCCCCACTCGCTCAAACGATAAAGAGGTGGTACAGGAATATCAACCTGTTGTCCATCGCCTACGCCTTTCGGCCTCGGCTTAGGTCCCGACTAACCCTGAGCGGACGAGCCTTCCTCAGGAAACCTTAGGCATTCGGTGGATGAGATTCTCACTCATCTTTCGCTACTCATACCGGCATTCTCACTTCTAAGCGCTCCACCGGTCCTTCCGGTCCAGCTTCAACGCCCTTAGAACGCTCTCCTACCGCGGACACCATCGGTGTCCACCCACAGCTTCGGTGATACGTTTAGCCCCGGTACATTTTCGGCGCAGAGTCACTCGACCAGTGAGCTATTACGCACTCTTTAAATGGTGGCTGCTTCTAAGCCAACATCCTGGTTGTCTAAGCAACTCCACATCCTTTTCCACTTAACGTATACTTTGGGACCTTAGCTGGTGGTCTGGGCTGTTTCCCTTTTGACTACGGATCTTATCACTCGCAGTCTGACTCCCACGGATAAGTGTTTGGCATTCGGAGTTTGTCTGAATTCGGTAACCCGATGAGGGCCCCTAGTCCAAACAGTGCTCTACCTCCAAGACTCTTGCACGTGAGGCTAGCCCTAAAGCTATTTCGGAGAGAACCAGCTATCTCCAAGTTCGATTGGAATTTCTCCGCTACCCACACCTCATCCGCGCACTTTTCAACGTGCGTCGGTTCGGGCCTCCAGTAGGTGTTACCCTACCTTCACCCTGGACATGGGTAGATCACCTGGTTTCGGGTCTACGACCACATACTCTTTCGCCCTGCTTAAGACTCGCTTTCGCTGCGGCTCCGTCTCTTCGACTTAACCTTGCATGTAATCGTAACTCGCCGGTTCATTCTACAAAAGGCACGCCATTACGCAAAAACGCGCTTTGACTACTTGTAGGCACACGGTTTCAGGAACTGTTTCACTCCCCTTCCGGGGTGCTTTTCACCTTTCCCTCACGGTACTGGTTCACTATCGGTCACTAGGGAGTATTTAGCCTTGGGAGATGGTCCTCCCAGCTTCCGACCGGATTTCACGTGTCCGGCCGTACTCAGGATCCACTCAGGAGGGAACGAAGTTTCAACTACAGGGCTTTTACCTTCTACGGCAAACCTTTCCAGATCGCTTCATTTACCCCGTTCCTTTGTAACTCCATATTGAGTGTCCTACAACCCCGAAAGGCAAGCCTTTCGGTTTGGGCTGTTCCCGTTTCGCTCGCCGCTACTTGGGGAATCGCGTTTGCTTTCTCTTCCTCCGGGTACTTAGATGTTTCAGTTCCCCGGGTCTGCCTTCATTACCCTATGGATTCAGGTAAAGATACTGTTCCATTACGAACAGTGGGTTCCCCCATTTGGAAATCTCCGGATCAAAGCTTACTTACAGCTCCCCGAAGCATATCGGTGTTAGTCCCGTCCTTCATCGGCTCCTAGTGCCAAGGCATCCACCGTGCGCCCTTTCTAACTTAACCTGCGGCTCATATCAGCTATGCTTCTATTTCGCCTTGAAAAAGGTTGAAAATCTAAAATGGCGATCACTCGGTTCTTGCTTGGTTACTTCTTCTATACGATTATCTAGTTTTCAAAGAACGAATATAAATAAGAGAGAATTGTTCTCTCAAAACTAAACGAACAATATACGTCAATAATCATCCAACTCATTGATGTCCGAAAGGACATTTTCCTTAGAAAGGAGGTGATCCAGCCGCACCTTCCGATACGGCTACCTTGTTACGACTTCACCCCAATCATCTGTCCCACCTTAGGCGGCTGGCTCCTTACGGTTACCCCACCGACTTCGGGTGTTACAAACTCTCGTGGTGTGACGGGCGGTGTGTACAAGGCCCGGGAACGTATTCACCGCGGCATGCTGATCCGCGATTACTAGCGATTCCGGCTTCATGCAGGCGAGTTGCAGCCTGCAATCCGAACTGAGAATGGTTTTATGGGATTGGCTTAACCTCGCGGTCTTGCTGCCCTTTGTACCATCCATTGTAGCACGTGTGTAGCCCAGGTCATAAGGGGCATGATGATTTGACGTCATCCCCACCTTCCTCCGGTTTGTCACCGGCAGTCACCTTAGAGTGCCCAACTGAATGCTGGCAACTAAGATCAAGGGTTGCGCTCGTTGCGGGACTTAACCCAACATCTCACGACACGAGCTGACGACAACCATGCACCACCTGTCACTCTGTCCCCCGAAGGGGAAAGTCCTATCTCTAGGAGTGTCAGAGGATGTCAAGACCTGGTAAGGTTCTTCGCGTTGCTTCGAATTAAACCACATGCTCCACCGCTTGTGCGGGCCCCCGTCAATTCCTTTGAGTTTCAGCCTTGCGGCCGTACTCCCCAGGCGGAGTGCTTAATGCGTTAGCTGCAGCACTAAAGGGCGGAAACCCTCTAACACTTAGCACTCATCGTTTACGGCGTGGACTACCAGGGTATCTAATCCTGTTTGCTCCCCACGCTTTCGCGCCTCAGCGTCAGTTACAGACCAGAAAGCCGCCTTCGCCACTGGTGTTCCTCCACATCTCTACGCATTTCACCGCTACACGTGGAATTCCGCTTTCCTCTTCTGCACTCAAGTCCCCCAGTTTCCAATGACCCTCCACGGTTGAGCCGTGGGCTTTCACATCAGACTTAAAGGACCGCCTGCGCGCGCTTTACGCCCAATAATTCCGGACAACGCTTGCCACCTACGTATTACCGCGGCTGCTGGCACGTAGTTAGCCGTGGCTTTCTGGTTAGGTACCGTCAAGGTACCGGCAGTTACTCCGATACTTGTTCTTCCCTAACAACAGAGTTTTACGACCCGAAGGCCTTCATCACTCACGCGGCGTTGCTCCGTCAGACTTTCGTCCATTGCGGAAGATTCCCTACTGCTGCCTCCCGTAGGAGTCTGGGCCGTGTCTCAGTCCCAGTGTGGCCGATCACCCTCTCAGGTCGGCTACGCATCGTTGCCTTGGTGAGCCGTTACCTCACCAACTAGCTAATGCGCCGCGGGCCCATCTGTAAGTGACAGCCAAAGCCGTCTTTCAGCTTTCCTTCATGCGAAGGAAAGAATTACCCGGTATTAGCACCGGTTTCCCGGTGTTATCCCAGTCTTACAGGCAGGTTGCCCACGTGTTACTCACCCGTCCGCCGCTAATCATCAGGAGCAAGCTCCTAATGATTCGCTCGACTTGCATGTATTAGGCACGCCGCCAGCGTTCGTCCTGAGCCAGGATCAAACTCTCCGAAGAATAGGATGTTCTAGTGTCGGCGTTCGCAACAGGACGTTGCGGCTTTTAGTCGACCGAAGAACAGAAACGTTTGATATAGCTCACTTGCGCAAGGATGCGCTGACGTCGATGTTGCCACAGGATGTGGCGTTCTTAGTCGACGATCCTTACTTGATTAACGTTGGCTGATGCTGCTTCTATAAGCAGACATCATGATTATTTGTTGACGTAATTGTTTGTTTAGTTTTCAAAGAACAAGTTGCTACTTTATCAAAGTTGCATCGCTCAAAAGCGACTTAATCAGTATAGCATCTTTCGCTTTTGACGTCAATAACTTTTTTATCGAAGTTTTTATCATCAACAGCGACGTTTATTAATATACCAGGATAACGAATCATAGTCAACACTTTTCTAAAAGAAAATTATCCTTTCTTTTCTCGCCAAATATATTTTAAACACTCCTTATGACTTGCAACTCGTTTAAATAATCCAAATAAGATTTTATATCTTTCAGCCATTGCTCTTTTCACAATGGGATCGATCCGTTGATCCCCGAAATCAAACAAAATTTCATCCATTTCCCGCTTTACCAAGTACTCAATTTCTTTAACCTCTTTTTCAGTGATTAACAACCCAAGCATACGATCACTCCCACATTGTCGTGATAGTATTCTTTTCATTTCGGGCAATTTTTATAATCATATTTTAAAAAATAACTGAATACGTATGAGACAAGGATCGTAATGGACGAGGTGGTCATGATGAATTTCTTTTTTGTATTTAATGGAAAAGGCTTAAAGCAGCTATCTTTAATTGTCATTGCAGCCTTTTTTGCAGCATGGTTTTTGTATTTAGACAACATGGCACAGCTGCCTGTATTTTCGACAAAAGATGGACCAAAGGCTGTCTATCGAGGGGAAAAAGATATTGCTCTGACATTCAACATTGGCTGGGGTGATGAAAAAGCTGGGCCTATTTTGGATGAACTAGAAAAACAAAATGTAAAATCGGCGACCTTTTTTCTAGCTGGGTCATGGGCAGAAGGACATCCTGACCTCGTCAATCGAATTGCTAAAAAAGGCTATGAGATTGGTTTGCTGGGCTACAACTATGAAGACTACTCGAAATTAGAGGATGCAAAAATACGAAAAGACATATCAAAAGGGCAAGAAGCTTTTCGAAAATTAAACCTTAAAAACATTAAACTTCTTCGTGCACCTACAGGTCATTTTGATGAACGGACATTAAAGATTGCCCAGCAGTATGGGTTAACGGTTGTTCATTGGAGCATCGACTCCCAGGACTGGACAAATCCGGGGGTTAAAGCAATTGCAGCAAATGTAAGCAATGCCAAAAAAGGGGACATCATCCTTCTTCATGCTTCCGATTCAGCAAAGCAAACCGCAAAGGCGCTACCGCTCATTCTTACGGAAATTCAGCAAAAAGGGCTTAAAATGGTGACTGTTTCAGAAATGATTGCTAATGGCAGTGCCCAATCACGAGAGATCAATTGATACGTAAAGAAAATAAAGGTGTGCCGAACTGCGATCCATCGGCACACCTTTATTTTTCTATGAACGCCAGCACATCATCCGTCTATCACTATTTTTCCGATGGTTTGCGTGGATTTCGAACGATCGTTAAATAAACTTGTTTTTCCTTGTTTTTTGGGCAAGTACTTCCCGTTGCTGAACGGATTGGGCATTTAATTTAGGAAGAATCAACAATTGATATGCATTGCAGGCAAGCAGCGCCAACGCCATGAGGTAAAGCCAGCTATGATCATTTACCTTTAAAGCCGGCATCCACTCGACGATCGTTGCAACAATCATAAAAAAAAGGGCAGGAATAAACGCAGCCTTGTTCGTCTGTTTCATTTTAAGCCAAGCTGTTATGATGCCAGCAGCCAGGGGAATTGCAGCGAGGCCAATATATGGTACGAGACTTTCTCCCGCTTTTGCAAATGCCTGATAACGAAAATAAACTAAATCAACCAGAGCAACCATCACCAGGATCATTTGAACAGAATTCCAATAAGACTTAAAAATCCCAAGGCCAAACCGGTGGATCGTCAGATAGGCGAAAAAACCCATCTGGCTAATTACGCTAAATAAAAAACCCATGCCTACCAGCCAAACAGTCGTCGAAATAATATCGAAACCCTTACCCTCCGTAAAATACGGCATAAATTCATTCCAACGGACAACAAAACCAACAATCGCCGTTGTCAATCCGCCGATGACTAACGTTTTCAAGAAAAGATTTACCCAATTCCGACTCGTCACGTTCGTACCCCCATAAACGTAGATTCCCTTCCTTCGATTGTATCAATCCAAGGGTGAAAAATCTATATTTTCCATTCCTCGAACGAATAATATTTGCCGATTTTCTTCATTCTAAAGACAAGGATTCATATGCGAAAGGAACTTGGATATGAAAATAAATCACCTATTGCCATCTATGGTTCTACTACTTTTTTTGGCTAGTTGTTCTTCCGGCGATTCAAGCGGAGCATCCCAGCTTGACTACGATCAGACAAAAAAAATGGTTGTTGACATCCTGAAAACAGACGATGGCAAAAAAGCCATCCAAGACGTGATGTCAGACGAAAAAATGAAAGAAAAGCTAGTCATGGATCAAAAGGTTGTTTCTGATACCATCCAACAAACACTTACTTCTGATAAAGCGGTTGAGTTTTGGAAAAAAACGTTCAGCGACTCAAAATTTGCTGAGGGCGTTGCCAAAAATATGCGGACTGAAAATGAGAAACTGCTCAAAGACTTGATGAATGACCCCGAATATCGGGCAATGATGATTCAAGTTTTTAAAGAACCGGAAATTCAAAAAGAAATGGCAGACGCATTAAAAAGCAAAGACTACCGCGCCCATCTTCAAAGCGTTATTACTGAAACAATGGATAGCCCGCTTTTTAAAACAAAAATGGAAGAAATTTTAATAAAAGCGGCCAATGAATTAAATAAAGGAAAATCAACCGGTTCTCAATCAGGCGGTCAGCAAAGTCAAGGCGGCAGCACCTGATTCGCCCTAAGGATTCCGACTAAAGTACGCCTGCAATAGAGGACGGATACACTGCAAAAAACCATTCCTCGTACAAAGAAAGGAATGGTTTTTTCAATTTGATTTACTTTTTTAAACGATCAATAACTTTTCCAGCGATCTCAAGATAAACTTTTCCAAGCGGGTGATCTTCTTTGTAAATGGACGGGGCAAAATCCCGTTCATCCCAATCAGGCTGTGCAAGCGGCAGTTGGCCGAGTACTTGGGTGTTCAATTCTTCGGCTAATTTCTCTCCGCCACCTTTGCCAAACACATACTCTTTTTCACCAGTAACTTTGCTTTCGAAATAGGACATATTTTCAATAACGCCAAGGATTTCATGTTCCGTTCTTAACGCCATCGCACCGGCACGCGCAGCGACAAATGCAGCTGTCGCGTGCGGGGTTGTCACAATAATTTCCTTGCATGATGGAAGCATGGTATGGACGTCGAGCGCAACATCCCCCGTTCCAGGAGGCAAGTCTAACAACAAGTAGTCAAGTTCTTCCCACTCGACTTCACGGAAGAAACTGTTCAACATTTTCCCAAGCATAGGACCGCGCCAAATAATCGGAGCGTTGTCTTCCACAAAGAAGCCCATCGAGATCACCTGAACACCGTATCGCTCGACTGGGATAATTTTTTCACCGCGTACAACCGGTCTTTTCGTAATTCCCATCATATCAGGGACACTAAAGCCATAAATATCGGCATCAATCAAACCAACTTTTTTCCCTAAACGGGCTAAAGAAACGGCCAAATTAACTGATACGGTCGATTTTCCAACTCCGCCTTTTCCGCTTGCAATCGCAATAAAAGTCGTTTGGCTGCCTGGTGCAAGCAGCCCCTGTTCTTTTGCTTCACCAGCTGTCTCTTCGCGGTGTTCCGCCAATACTTCATCAGGGAGCTGTCCAAAGCGGATGCCTACGGTTGCAGCTCCAGCTTCTTTTAGCAGATTGACAACTTGAGTCTGAAGCTGAAGCTGTTCAGCAGTACCCGTTTTGGCAATGTCAATTTTTACGCTGACATGGTTTTTTTCTTCCTTGATTTTCACTTCTTCAATGGCGTTTAATTCAGCCAATGGTTTATGTAAGAATGGTTCTTTTAATCCGCCGAGAATTTCACGGATCCTTGCTTCAGTTAACATGATTGACACCCACCTTTGTAAGATAAATACTATTTTAAAGTATACCATATAGTTAAAAAGAAACAGTTAACTGTATCACTTTATTTTTTCATGACACGATTTCTGCTGCAACCATTTTGCCCAAAAATCAGTAAAAGAAAACTCGCCTATTTGGCGAGTTGAACCATTCCCTTTTCAATCCTCTTTTTCTTTTATTGTTTTTTCATTTGTAAAATAACGATTGATTCCTTTATAAATGGAAATGGCCACTTTTTCCTGATAGGAATCTTTTTTTAGATTCACTTTTTCGGTCGGGTTTGAAAGGAACCCTACTTCCACTAACGCCCCGGGTTTGTTAGCATTTTTTAAAATATATACTTGATTTAGCGGCTTTGCCTTTCTCGTTGTGTTCTCTAAATTTCGGCGCAATTCATCTTGAATAAAGGTTGCTGCCCGTTCATTTTCACGGTGTTGTGTTGCATAAAACGTTTGGGCGCCGCTCCATCTTGAAGAAGGAATCGCATTCAAATGAATGCTGACGAATAAATCGATATCCGATTGGTTAATCATTTTCAATCTTTTTTTCAAGTCCTCAATTTTCCGCCTGCTGTATCCTCTTGTTCCCGGAGGCGCTAAATCTTTATCTGTCTCCCTTGTCATAATCACAAGGGCCCCTTGCTCCTGCAAATAATCTCTGATCTTCAAGCTGATATCTAGTGCAATATCTTTTTCAAGTGTTTTTTTGTCGCCGGCGCCTCCATCCGGCCCGCCATGACCCGGATCAAGCAAAATGATTTTCCCGTTTAACGGAAGATTCCAGGCGTTCCATGATTTATTTTCGATAAAATCATATTGTAAAATAAAAAACAGTACGATCAATCCGGTTATAAAGCTTATGATTTTCAACCGTTTCTTCAGCAAGCCAATCATCCTTCCCGCTCGTCCCTATTCAGTTACACTATATGGGACAAGGGGGGGTTTTAGAACTGATAAAACAGGTTTCAAAATGGTAACTTAATGCAGGCGCAGTTTATGACGGCGCTCCCCTTTGTCAAAACCGTCTTTCCACCATGTATACACATATTGTTCACAGTTATAATAAAGCGACTCACTTAATGAGCCTTCTTCACCGCTCCCCCAATAAAGCAAGAAATTGTATAAGGTGTCGATTAAATGCTTTTCTTCGTAAAAACAGCGCTGCCTTACTTGTTCGATTGTTTCTCCATAGTAGCCGAATTTACTGTATTTTGCCCCAAGCAGGTACGCCTCAAGTGCTAGATCGTAACACGCTTCTTCAATTCCCGTATTCATCAGCAAACTTGAGGCGATTCGGGTAGATCCAAAATATTGGTTAACCCTTTCCTTCAGCATAGAAAGCGATAAATCCCTTAAAACGGAACGTTCATATTTTATTTGTTTTTCACGCCGTTTGTCTTTCAGAGTGGTAATCACATTCACGGTTTTTCACCTCGAAAAAACTGTTCTGTTTCGAACTCGGCACTGTACCTCTAGTCAGTACCCCTTAAGAACTAGTCTTCAACGCCACCTGAAAAGAAATGCAGCGAAAACAGCAAATTCCATTTCCAATTTTTAATGGGAAAAAGGGTTGGTTTTTAGCGGAAATTGTAATGAAGCATAACCCAAAATCATTTCGATTAATCAATTTGCTTATACTTCGAAGTGGACATGTACATATTTTATATAAAATGATTAAGGAGAGGCTTATTTTGAGTGACATTTGTAGTGTTGTTTATATTAATACAGTATCTGGAGGAATCATAAATTTTGGCGGCGCCATTAAAATTGCACCAATTTCGATCACTAAAAGCACAACAGGTTCTCCTCCATCCACTTCAGGATCGGCGATTTCCGCAGTGAGTCGAATTGGCAATATCGCGGGTGGGCTGGGTTAGGAACCACCCCACCATCTTCTTCCCCTTCCAATCCCAATTAAATGAAAACTTGCTGACTGGCGAAATATTCTTTAATTTGTGCTTGAATCGCGACTAGGTATCAAGAACGACTGGTTGTGAAGAAATATTAGAATCTACTGTATTTGTCACACTTGGACCACTAATACTAAATCCTACAACATGGGTGTGTCCACCGCCCGCACCTGCGGCAGTCTTTGAAATGTTTTTTGGAGAAAGATAAACTGTACCGCCAAAATTAATGTTTGCGTTACCTCCAACCGTATCTATAATAAGAGGACCCCCGATAAATCCATCCATTTTCAACGTCCTTTCATTTAGCCTAATTTAGGATACCCATTTTGATTCCCATTACATAAAGAAGGAATAACGACCTTTCCTAATTTCTAATTATCAAATGCTACCGGCTGATCAAATACATCCTGATCTAGTGTATTCGTTGCACTTGGACCAACAATATTAAAGCTTACAACAGAGGTGTGTCCACCACCAGACCCTAAGAAATTCTTTGAAACATTTTTTGGGGTAACAAAAAGTGCACCGCCAAAATTGATGTTCGCAGATCCTCCGACCGTTTTTATAAGAAGAGGACCCCGGATAAATGCAGCCATTTTCAACACCCTTTCGATTTATACCCTAATTTATGCAAACCATTTTTATTACGTTCCTCCTCATCATGGTACTCTATTTTCAATCCTTCACAAGCTTATAAATTGGTACAAAAAAAGACCCCCAACCAAATCGGTTGAGAGCCTTTGAAACGCCAGTAATTAACGCTTTGAGAACTGTGGTGCACGACGAGCGCCTTTAAGACCGTATTTCTTACGTTCTTTCATACGGGCGTCGCGAGTTAATAAGCCTGCGCGTTTTAATGTTGGACGGTATTCTGGGTCTGCTTGAAGCAACGCACGAGCGATTCCGTGGCGAATTGCGCCAGCTTGGCCAGTGTAGCCGCCGCCGTTTACGTTTACAAGTACATCGTAGCTGCCAAGTGTTTCAGTAGCTACTAACGGTTGTTTTACAACCACACGTAAAGCTTCAAATGGAATATAATTTTCGATGTCACGACCATTGATTACAATTTTACCGCTGCCTGGAACTAAGCGCACACGTGCGACAGAGCTCTTACGACGGCCAGTACCAATATATTGAACTTGTGCCAAGTTAATTCCCTCCTTAAATATTATCCACGAAGTTCGTAAACTTCAGGTTGTTGTGCTTGGTGCGGATGTTCGCTGCCAGCATACACGTGCAATTTTTTAATCATTTGACGGCCAAGAGAATTTTTTGGAAGCATGCCGCGAACAGCGCCTTCAATCATTTTCTCAGGGTAGTTTGTGCGCATTTCAAGAGCCGTTCTTGTTTTTAAACCGCCAGGGTGCAAGCTGTGGCGGATGTATAGCTTATCCGTAAGCTTTTTGCCAGTCAGTTGAATTTTAGCAGCGTTCAGAATAATAACATAATCACCAGTATCAACATGTGGTGTAAAAGTTGGTTTGTTTTTGCCACGTAGAATTGATGCGACTTCAGAAGCAAGACGTCCAAGCGTTTTACCCTCTGCATCAATTACATACCATTTACGCTCGATATTGTTAGCGTTAGCCATAAATGTTGTACGCATGGGTTTCCCTCCTAATTAATCCATTCAAAGTCATAGTTGTTTTCACATTGTCAGACATTATCGATTTGCATTCTGTTCCGGGAATGAAAATGCGATTGTCATGATGGTCTTTCATTTCAGTCCATATATTTTCAATCACGATGAAGACTTTCCGGGGCTTTATCGTGGGATTAAAATACATACATATGATATAATATATCCTTGGCAGTCATATGTCAAGAAAATGTTACACCAGGTTCGGTTGTTTTATCAAGTTTTTTGATAATCGACTTTCCATAAATACAACCCGCGTGCAGGTGCCGTTTTTCCGGCAACCGTTCTGTCCTTTTGCGCCAAAATTTCGGCAATATCTTGAGGCTGTCTTTCTCCAGCGCCAACCTCCAGCAAAGTACCGACAAGAATTCTCACCATATTGTACAAAAAACCATTTCCCTTAAAGTGAAAAACAAGCAAATGATTCTCCTGCGACAGGTCGATTCCTCGAATCGTTCTCACTTTGTCTTCCACCTCTGTTTTAGCCGAACAAAAGCTGGTAAAATCGTGCGTTCCGATCAGATGCTTACTCCCGGCAATCATCGCCTCAATGTTTAACGGGTGTGGATACCAGTAGGCATAATTGCGCAAAAAAGGATCCCGACCCTTTGTGTGCAAAACAAAGTAGCGGTACTCTTTCCCGATAGCATCAAACCGGGCATGAAAATTGGCGTCGGCTTTTTCTACAGATAGTATGGAAATATCATTCGGCAGCTGCGAATTCATGGCAAGCGCCCATCGTGTTTCCGGAATGGCGAGCGGAGAATCAAAATGAATCACCTGTCCCTTTGCATGAACGCCTGCATCGGTTCTCCCGGAAGCATGAATTCTAATTTCCTTGCCCTTATGGATTTTCGCAAGAACAGCTTCGATTTCGCCCTGTACTGTTCTCTTATTCGGTTGTCCTTGGTAGCCGGCAAATGTCGTACCATCGTATGAAATGATGCATTTATATCGTTGCATAATTGTACTCCATTATGATCGAAATACTAACAGGAGAACGGTTAAGAATGCGAGAATCGCTAGCTGAAGCGTATCTTTACCGCCCCACGTTAATTCCCGGTACTTCGTTCTACCTTCGCCGCCGCGATAACCCCTTGCCTCCATTGCAACCGCCAATTCCTCTGCCCGCTTAAAAGAGCTGACAAACAGCGGAATGAGCAGAGGCACAACGGCCTTCATTCGCTCTTTAACTGGCCCGCCAGAAAACTCGACGCCCCTGGCCATTTGCGCCTTCATAATTTTATCCGTTTCCTGCATTAAGGTTGGAATAAACCGAAGCGCAATCGACATCATTAACGCCATTTCATGAACGGGGAAGCGGATTTTCTTCAAAGGGTTCAGCAAGGTTTCAAGCCCATCGGTAATCTCAATCGGCGTTGTTGTCAGTGTTAGTAAAGAAGTCATCAAAATGAGAAAAAAGAAACGCAAAGAAATAAAAATCCCCTGCCGTACACCTTCATCGTAAATTTTTATCGGTCCTGCCTCATATACTAAATGCCCTTGTTTTGTAAAAAACAATTGCAGCACCAATGTAAACAGAACAAGCCAAATAACAGGTTTTAAACCAGCATATAAAAAGCGCACAGGGATTTTTGCTAATCCAACCAGCAAAAAAGTATAAATGCCAATTAAAGCATAGGTAAGCCCATTGTTTGCAAAAAAGATGATCACGACAAACAGAAAAACAATCAGCAACTTTGAGCGGGGATCCATTCGGTGCACAACAGAGTCAGCTGGAACATACCGGCCGAAAATCATTTTCTCCATCATCTTCGCTCACCTCTTTTCAAAAAATGAACAAGGGCTGCTGAGAGCTGCTCAATGGATAAATAGGTTTCGCCCAATTTCACGCCGAATTTTTCTTCAATTTTTAGCTGAAAACGTACAACTTCCGGAACATCGAGCCCCATTTTCAGTAAATCAGCCGGGTCGGAGAAAATTTCCTTCGGTGTACCTTTCTTCATCACTTTTCCCTGCTGCATAATCACAATTTGGTCCGCATAGTTGGCAGCATCCTCCATGCTATGGGTAACGAGAATGGTCGAAAGATGCCGCTCTTGATGCAGTTGAAAAAACATCTCCATAATCTCTTTTCGTCCCCTCGGATCAAGACCGGCTGTAGGCTCGTCCAGGACAAGGCATTCGGGCTCCATGGCGAGGACACCTGCAATCGCAACACGGCGCATTTGCCCACCTGATAAATCAAACGGTGATTTTTCTAAAATCTCCTCTTGTAAGCCAACTTGTTTTAAGGCAAGATGTGCTCTGTGTCTTGCTTCAGTCTCAGGCACTCCAAAGTTCATCGGACCAAACATAATATCCTTTTCAACCGTCTCTTCAAACAGTTGATGTTCAGGGAATTGAAACACAATCCCTACCTTTTGCCGCACAGCCTTTAAATTCTTATTCTTTTGTTTTGCTTTGATTTCCCTGTCACCGATGACAACCATGCCATCGGTCGGCTGCAGAAGCGCGTTTAAATGCTGAAGCACGGTTGACTTGCCAGAACCTGTGTGGCCGATAATCGCCATGTATGTGCCAGAAGGGATCTCAATCGATACATTCGAAATCGCCATTCTTTCAAACGGAGTATTGACTTGATAGCGATACTCTACTTCTCTGAGCGATATGTCCATAGTTCTGTCACCAACTCTTCTTCCGTTAAATAATGCTTGGCTAATTCAAACCCCTTATTGCGCAGCGACTTGCTCATTTTACTGGCAAAAGGAATATCAAGCCCTAGTTGGATGAGTTCTTCATCCATTGAAAAAATGTCTTCCGGTGTGCCTTCTCGGTACACTTTTCCCTTGTTCATGACAATGATGCGATCTGCTTTTGCGGCTTCTTCCAAATCATGGGTGATCGAGATGACGGTTAGGGTTTTTTCTTCCTTTAACTTTCTTACCGTCTCCAAAACTTCCTCTCTCCCTCTTGGATCCAGCATGGATGTCGCTTCATCCAAAATGATAATCGCCGGTCGCAATGCCAAAACCCCAGCGATTGCAACCCGCTGCTTTTGGCCGCCTGATAGATGGTGGGGCTCTTGATTAAGAAAAGCGTCCATTTTAACTTTTTGCAACGAACTCCTGACCCGCCCGATCATTTCATCGCGGGGAATTCCGTTGTTTTCTAAGCCAAAAGCCACATCATCCTGTACGGTTGTCCCGACAAACTGGTTATCCGGGTTTTGAAAAACCATTCCTATATGCTTGCGGATTTCCCAAACTGTTTCTTCTTGAAGTTTTGTACCGCATACCACAATTTGACCTTGCTGCGGAAACTGCAAACCATTCAGGAGCTTGGCCATTGTTGATTTGCCCGACCCATTATGACCGACAATGGCCAGCCACTCCCCTTCATAGATCTCAATCGATACATCCTGCAATGCTGGCTGTTCAGCTGAATCGTATTGAAAAGAAACACTTTCAAGAGTAACAATCGGTGACTTCATGCCGTTCCTCCTCTCATCTCTGCTCATCTGGGTAATTGATCTCTTCATTCTGGACTTTACTTTACTTTACTGTCGGGATTCGACGCGTTTGCACCGGAATTCGACGTCTTTGCATCGGAATTCGACGCATTTGCATCGGGATTCGACGCATTTGCGCAGGAATTCAACGTCTTTTAAACAACCTGCCATAAATGTACTATAACTTCTCTTTTTCAATTCAGCACCTGGTTATAACAAAAAAAGCCTGCACCTCGACCCACAGCAGTCATACTTATAGCTGTCTTTCATAACGGGAGAGGTGCATGAGCTAGACGAGACGTAATGGATACCGCACAACCTGGTTAAATGCGGTTAAGATAAAAGTCATAACGTAATTGCTATGCTTTTAAAGAGAACTCCAATCAGTTGGAGCTACGCTCATCGTAACACTCTTTTTGGCTTGGTTCGATTGCATTATTTGATTCTTCTACAGAAAAAGGGCAAAGAACAAGTTTGATATAAAACTGTCCAACGCCCTTGTTTTCTGTTAAACGTTATTTAACTAACTCGATAACGACCATTGGAGCACCATCGCCGCGGCGTGGTCCAAGCTTCATGATTCGAGTATATCCGCCTTGACGCTCTTGATAACGAGGAGCGATATCAGTAAAAAGCTTTTGTAATGCAGAAACATTGTTTTCAGCGTCTGCAACTTCATTGCGAACGTATGCAGCAGCTTGACGACGAGCATGAAGGTCTCCGCGCTTTCCAAGAGTAATCATCTTTTCAACTGTGCTGCGAATTTCTTTCGCACGTGTTTCAGTTGTCTCGATGCGCTCGTTGATAATTAAGTCTGTTGTTAAATCACGCAGCATCGCTTTCCGTTGTTCGCTTGTACGTCCTAACTTTCTGTATGCCATGAAGGGTTCCCTCCTTTGTTGAAGTTGTTAAAAAATTTGACAGTCAACAAGAAAACAGCTAGTTAATCATTGTTAACTAGTCAGTCGTCTTTACGTAAACCTAATCCTAGCTCTTCTAATTTCGCCTTCACTTCTTCGAGTGATTTGCGGCCTAAATTGCGCACTTTCATCATATCTTCTTCCGTCTTATTCGCAAGTTCCTGAACGGTATTGATTCCAGCACGTTTTAGGCAGTTGTATGAACGAACGGATAGATCCAGCTCTTCAATTGTCATTTCAAGAACTTTCTCTTTCTGATCTTCTTCTTTTTCGATCATAATTTCAGCATTCTGTGCTTCGTCCGTTAGACCAACAAAAATATTTAAGTGTTCGGTCAAAATTTTCGAACCAAGAGCAATCGCTTCTTTTGGTCCAGTGCTGCCATCTGTCCAAACATCAAACGTTAGCTTATCATAGTTAGACATTTGACCAACACGAGTGTTCTCCACTTGATAAGATACCCGTGAAACTGGTGTGTAGATCGAATCGATAGGAATCACACCGATTGGTTGATCCTCGCGTTTATTCTGATCTGCTGGTGTATAGCCACGGCCGCGGCGGGCTGTTAAACGCATGCGCAAGTTCCCATTTGTCCCCAATGTTGCAATATGAAGATCTGGATTTAAGATCTCGACATCACTATCATGAGTAATGTTTGCTGCTGTAATAACACCTTCACCTTGCACATCAATTTCCAGCGTCTTCTCTTCATCAGAGTAGATTTTTAAAGCCAGTTTTTTTATGTTTAAAATGATGGATGTTACATCCTCTACGACGCCTTCAATTGTTGAGAACTCATGAAGTACCCCATCGATTTGAATCGATGTAACAGCGGCACCTGGGAGTGAAGATAATAGGATACGACGTAAGGAGTTACCCAAAGTGGTACCATATCCACGCTCAAGTGGCTCTACGACAAATTTCCCGTACTTGGCATCATCGCTGATCTCAACCGTTTCAATTTTTGGTTTTTCTATTTCGATCATCAAATAACCCTCCTTCAAAACGTCGAAACCCCGGCTAGGATCACCATCCAACCGAAATTCCCCCATGTATACGTTCCCGTTTTGTGCACAACAACTGGAAAATTCATCTGTATAAAATCACGGAATTAGTATCATATCCCATTATAGACATGCGATACCAATTCTATACAGAAAAAATTAAACACGACGACGTTTTGGCGGACGACATCCATTATGTGGAACAGGTGTAACGTCTTTGATTGCTGTTACTTCAAGTCCAGCTGCCTGTAAAGCACGAATAGCTGCTTCACGTCCTGCACCAGGGCCTTTAACAGTAACTTCTAACGTTTTCATTCCATGATCAATTGATGCTTTTGCAGCAGTTTCAGCTGCCATTTGCGCTGCGAATGGAGTTGATTTACGAGAACCTTTGAATCCAAGCGCACCTGCACTTGACCATGAAATTGCGTTTCCATGAATATCCGTAATCGTTACAATCGTATTGTTAAATGTTGAACGGATATGAGCAATACCTGCTTCAATATTCTTTTTCACACGGCGTTTGCGTGTATTTGTTTTACGTGCCATTTTAAAAGAAAACCTCCTTTACCGATTATTTCTTCTTGTTCGCTACAGTCTTACGAGGACCTTTGCGAGTACGTGCATTGTTTTTCGTATTTTGTCCGCGAACCGGTAAACCACGGCGATGGCGAAGACCGCGGTAGCTGCCGATCTCCATTAAACGCTTGATGTTAAGGGAAACTTCACGGCGAAGGTCACCTTCAACCTTTAATTTGTCAATAATATCACGGATTTTATTTAATTCATCTTCCGTTAAATCACGCACACGAGTATCTTCAGAAACACCAGCCTCTGCTAAGATCTTTTGTGCAGTTGGTTTACCAATACCATAAATGTAAGTTAAAGAGATTACTACACGTTTCTCACGTGGAATATCTACACCAGCAATACGTGCCACAAGAATGCACCTCCTTCAAAATTAACCTTGTTTTTGTTTGTGTTTAGGGTTTTCACAGATAACCATAACTTTTCCGCGTCTACGGATAACTTTGCACTTTTCGCAGATCGGTTTAACAGATGGTCTTACTTTCATTATCCTAACCTCCTTAATAGTACGGAGTGCAAGCAGATTATTTAAAGCGATACGTAATTCTTCCGCGCGTTAAGTCATACGGGGATAGCTCAACTGTTACCTTATCACCTGGCAGGATTCGAATGAAGTGCATGCGAATTTTACCGGATACATGAGCCAGCACAGTATGGCCATTTTCTAATTCTACCTTAAACATCGCATTTGGCAAAGTTTCAATCACTTTACCTTCTATTTCAATTACATCGTCTTTCGCCATTAAACATTGTCTCCCTTCTCTTGATCAGATTGGCGCTCATTCAAAAATTTCGCGAGTGCAAAACGAAGTTTTCCGTTTGTTACACGCCCTGTTTCCATAATACTAGTCTGAACTTCTGGAGAAACCCGATCAATGAATTGCAGATGCTGCATATTCTTTTTCTTTGGATGGTCAAACTTTCGTTTATTCCCATCTGCCAGCAAAACATATCTTCCATCCAGCAACTTTATGATTATACCATATTGACCTGTATCTCTGCCGCTAGTAACAATTGCAAATTGGCCTACTTGCGGAATTTGTCCGGCTTCGATCAATGAAATCACCTGGCTTATAATTTTGTTAAAATTTCAAAACCAGATTCTGTGATTGCAATGGTGTGTTCAAAGTGAGCACAACGTTTTCCGTCAGCGGTTACGACTGTCCAATTATCGGATAACGTTTTGACATATCGATTTCCGGCGTTTACCATCGGTTCAATTGCAAGTACCATCCCAGGTCTTAGCCGTGGACCCTTATTAGGAGGGCCATAATGAGGAATATCAGGATCCTCATGTAAGTCTTTCCCTACTCCGTGTCCAACATACTCGCGTACAATTGAAAACCCGTTTGTCTCGACAAATTTTTGAATCGCATGGGAGATGTTTGAAAGACGCTCACCTGGTTTTGCTTCTTTCAGTCCTTCATAAAGAGACTCCTCCGTCACATCCAAAAGACGCTGGGATTCATCGTCAATCTTTCCCACAGCATAAGTCCAAGCAGAATCTCCATGATAGCCGTTATACTTCGCACCGATATCGATGCTGATTATATCGCCGTCATGCAAGACCCGATCACCTGGAATGCCATGAACCAGTTCTTGGTTCACAGATGTACAGATGCTGCCGCGAAAACCATTATACCCTTTAAAAGAAGGAAATGCATCATGTTTACGAATGAAATCTTCTGCTAGTTCATCCAATTCTTTGGTTGTGACGCCTGGCACAAGATGCTTTTTTAACTCCTGGTGGGTCAAAGCAACAATCCGGCCCGCTTCACGCATGATCTCAATTTCCCTGGGGGTTTTGCAAATGATCATTACTTCAAGCCCCCGAGCAGTAGTTCAATCTCAGCGAACACTTTCTCGATATCTTGCTGACCATCAATGGTTCGTAAATAACCTTTTTCGTTATAGAAATCCAACAAAGGCTGCGACTGTTGAATGTTTACATCCAAACGGTTTTGTACTGTTTCAGCATTATCATCAGCCCGTTGATATAATTCTCCACCGCAACGGTCACAAACTCCCTCATTAGCTGGAGGATTAAAGACAAGATGATAAGTCGCTCCGCAATTTTTACAAATGCGGCGGCCAGTTAAGCGCTCCATTAAGATTTCTTTGTCAACATCAATGTTGATCACATAATCAATCTTTTTATTTAAACCTTCAAGAATCTGCTCTAAAGCTTCCGCTTGAGGAACGGTTCTAGGAAATCCATCCAGCATCAAGCCGGCTTGACAATCTTCTTTGCTTAGACGCTCACGGACAATACCGATCGTTACTTCATCAGGAACGAGCTCGCCTTTATCCATGAATGATTTTGCTTGTAAACCTAGTTCAGTTCCCTCTTTCATAGCTGCACGGAACATATCTCCTGTCGAGATATGAGGGATGCCGTATTGCGCAACAATTCTTTCGGCCTGAGTACCTTTCCCGGCACCAGGAAGACCCATTAATACTAAATTCACACGTGTTCCCCCCCTCGTGCTTTTATTGGTTTCAGGGACACTTGTCCCTAAAACCATTTACTTTATGAACCCTTTATAGTGGCGTTTGACAAGCTGTGCTTCCAGCTGTTTCATCGTGTCCAGTGCTACACCGACAACAATAAGCAAACTCGTACCACCAATTTGAGCCGTTTGCGGCAAATTGGCGATCTTTATAAACAGCACAGGTAGTACCGCGATGGCTGCCAAAAAGATGGAGCCGACAAATGTTAAACGATATAGTACACGTGTCAAGTATTCTTGCGTTTTCTTTCCAGGACGAATGCCAGGAATGTAGCCGCCCTGCTTCTGCAGGTTTTCCGCAGCCTGCTCCGGGTTTACCTGAATAAAAGCGTAAAAATACGTAAACGCGATGATTAACGCTGCATAGATGATCATTCCGATTGGTTGGGTATAATCAAAAACCCTTTCAATCCATAATGTTACACTATTGTTTGGAAAAAACGAAGCAATCGTCCGTGGTGTAACAATAAACGATACCGCAAAAATGACAGGAATAACGCCAGCTGCATTCACTTTTAACGGCATGTGGGTCGATTGTCCTCCAACAGGAGTACGTCCGGCCACTACCCGGTTTGCATACTGAATTGGAATTTTACGTGATGCTTGTTGAATAAAGATAACCCCAACCACGACGGCAATAACCGCCAGTGCAATGAGAAGCACTGTAACAATTCGAAGGAATAACTGCTGTCCTGCATTTTCAAACTGCTGTACGTAAATTTGGTTTACAACCGTTGGGATACCCGCAACAATACCAGCAAAAATGATTATAGAAATCCCATTGCCAACGCCTTTTTCCGTAATTAGCTCACCTAACCACATTAAAAACGCTGTCCCAGCTGTCAATACAACGGCAATTAATAAATACGTGCCAATACCCGGGTTTTGAATTAACTGGCCATTGGACAAGTTATTAAACCCGTACGAGGTACCTAATGCTTGGATAAATCCAAGCACGATCGTAAAATACCTGGTAACTTGGGCAATTTTACGACGGCCTGCTTCTCCTTGCTTCGACCATTCCGTAAATTTTGGCACGACATCCATTTGCAAAAGCTGAATGATGATCGACGCCGTAATGTACGGCATGATGCCCATGGCAAAAATAGAGAAGTTCTTTAAAGCGCCGCCGCCAAATGTATTTAAGAGTCCAAACACGCTCAGTTTATCCTGCGCCCCAAGAATGTCCGCATTTACATTAGGAACTGGGATAAACGTGCCAATCCTAAATACCACTAACATCAAAAGGGTGAATATGATCTTACGTCTTATATCACCCACGCGCACAAAGTTGGAGATTGTCTGGAACATTAAAGCACCTCGATAGTTCCACCAGCAGCTTCGATTGCTTCCTTGGCAGCAGAGGAGAATTTATGAGCTTTGACAGTCAACTTTTTCTCTACATTCCCTTTTGCAAGAATTTTGATTCCTGCTTTTTCACTTTTCACCACACGTGACTCAATCAGAAGTTCTGGAGTAACTTCTGTCCCATCTTCAAAGCGGTTTAAAGCGTCAAGGTTCACAACAGCATATTCTTTACGGTTAACGTTTGTAAATCCGCGTTTTGGCAAACGACGGAATAAAGGTGTTTGACCACCTTCGAATCCAACACGCACGCCGCCGCCGGAACGGGCGTTTTGACCTTTATGGCCCTTACCAGCTGTTTTGCCGTTGCCAGAACCAATACCACGACCTTTACGTTTACGCTCTTGACGTGAACCCTCTGCAGGTTTTAATTCATGAAGTTTCATATTGGCACCTCCTTATGAAAGAAAAGAATCGTTATTAGAGTTCTTTAACCGTTACAAGGTGAGATACTTTATTAATCATACCGCGAATTGCAGCATTATCTTGTTTCTCAACTGTTTGATTAACTTTACGCAAACCCAGTGCTTTAACTGTTTCGCGTTGATCTTGTGAACGACCAATCAAGCTGCGAGTAAGGGTGATTTCAAGTTTGTTAGCCATTTGATTTCCCTCCCTTATCCTAACAGTTCTTCTACTGATTTGCCACGTAATTTTGCTACGTCCTCAGCACGTTTTAATTGTTTAAGTCCCTCAATTGTTGCACGTACCATGTTGATTGGTGTATTTGTACCTAAAGATTTTGACAAGATATCGGCAACACCTGCTAACTCAAGTACTGCACGAACCGGGCCGCCGGCGATAACTCCTGTACCTTCTGAAGCAGGTTTAAGAAGGATTTCGCCAGCACCAAAGTAGCCAATTACTTGGTGCGGGATCGTTGTCCCAACCATTGGCACTTCCACTAAGTTTTTCTTCGCATCCTCGATTGCTTTGCGAATTGCATCTGGTACTTCCTGAGCTTTACCCGTACCAAAACCGACATGTCCGTTTTTGTCTCCAACTACTACTAGAGCGGAAAAACGGAAACGACGTCCGCCTTTAACAACTTTCGCAACACGGTTAATCGTTACTACGCGTTCTTCTAGTTCAAGTTTGTTTGGATCTATACGACGCATCTTTTTTTAGTCCCTCCTTTATCTATTAAAATTGTAAGCCGTTTTCGCGCGCAGCATCTGCCAGTGCTTGAATACGTCCGTGGTATAAGTATCCTCCGCGGTCAAAAACAACTGAAGTGATACCTTTTTCCAGTGCACGTTTTGCCACTAATTCTCCGACCTTTTGAGCAGCCTCAACGTTGCTGGAAGACTCAAGATTTAAATCTTTATCTAATGTAGAAGCACTTGCTAAAGTAACTCCATTCATATCATCAATAACTTGAGCATAAATATGCTTATTAGAACGAAACACATTTAGACGTGGACGAGTTGAAGTTCCGCTTAATTTCGCACGAACACGAGCATGTCTTTTCTTGCGAACAGCGTTTTTATCAAGCTTCGTAATCATTTGCGTCACTCCTTTCGTTTGCCTATAGGCTAGCTATTACTTACCAGTTTTACCTTCTTTGCGGCGTACATACTCGCCTTCATAACGGATCCCTTTGCCTTTATAAGGCTCTGGAGGACGAACTCCGCGGATATTGGCAGCTAGAGCGCCAACACGTTCCTTATCCGTACCTTTAACAATCACTTTTGTATTTGCTGGTACTTCGATTTCGAGTCCCTTTTCCGGCTCGATTTCAACAGGATGGGAGTATCCAACGTTTAAAACAAGTTTTGTACCTTGCTTTTGTGCACGATATCCAACCCCGATTAATTCTAAGCTTTTTTCAAAGCCTTTTGAAACACCTTCAACCATATTGGCGATAACAGCGCGAGTTGTACCGTGCAATGCGCGAAGTTCCTTCTCGTCAGATGGACGGGAAATGTTAATGATATTGTCTTCAATAAGAATACCGATCTCAGGATTGAAAGAGCGAGTTAATTCGCCTTTTGGTCCCTTTACTGTAACAGTGTTGTTATTTAAAGTAACCGTAACTCCAGCTGGAATTTCGATTGGCTTTTTACCTACACGAGACATTTACTGCACCTCCATTCATTCGAAAAATCAATTACCAAACGTATGCTAATACTTCGCCGCCAACTTGTTTAGCGCGGGCTTCTTTATCCGTTAAAATACCGTTCGAAGTCGATACTAGCGCGATACCAAGACCGTTCAGTACGCGTGGCACCTCATTCGATTTTGCATAAACACGGAGTCCAGGCTTGCTTATACGTTTTAGACCGGTGATTACACGCTGGTTATTGGCACCATACTTTAAAAAGATACGAATGACACCTTGTTTGTTGTCTTCGATATATTCAACATCACGAATGAAACCTTCGCGCTTTAAAATTTCCGCGATTTCCTTCTTTATATTAGAAGCAGGTACTTCTAATTTTTCGTGACGCACCATGTTCGCATTCCGAATGCGAGTGAGCATATCAGCAATTGGATCAGTCATGACCATTATTTTTACCTCCTTCCAGAGCTGTTCTTTTTACCAGCTGGCTTTTTTAACACCAGGAATTTGTCCTTTGTATGCTAATTCACGGAAACAAATACGGCAAAGCTTAAATTTGCGGTATACAGAGTGTGGACGTCCGCAGCGTTCGCAGCGAGTGTACTCTTGCACTTTGAATTTAGGCGTGCGTTTTTGTTTCACAATCATTGATTTTTTAGCCACGTTTTCGCCTCCCTTATTTAGCGATTACTTTTGGAATGGCATTCCAATTTGAGTTAAAAGTTCACGAGCTTCCTCATCAGTGTTAGCAGTTGTAACGATAACGATATCCATACCACGAACTTTGCTTACTTTATCGTAATCAATTTCAGGGAAGATTAATTGTTCCTTCACACCCAAAGTATAGTTACCGCGGCCATCAAAAGCTTTTTTTGAAACACCACGGAAGTCACGTACACGCGGTAAAGAAACAGAAATTAATTTATCCAAGAATTCATACATGCGCTCTCCGCGAAGAGTCACCTTCGCACCGATCGGCATGCCTTCACGAAGGCGGAAACCGGCGATCGATTTTTTCGCGCGTGTGATGACAGGTTTTTGACCCGTGATCGTTGCAAGCTCTTCAACAGCGTTATCAAGAGCCTTTGCATTCGCAACTGCATCACCAACACCCATGTTTACAACGATTTTTTCAATTTTAGGTACTTGCATTACTGATTTATAGTTGAACTTGCTCATAAGAGCAGGTGAGATTTCTTTAACGAGCCTTTCTTTTAGGCGGTTCATTTATGGTACCTCCTTTCTTCGGATACTATTTATCTAAAACTTCACCGGATTTTGCTACACGTACTTTTTTGCCATCAACCGTTTTGTGACCGACACGAGTTGGGTTGCCGGTTTTCGGATCGATTGGCATGACATTAGACACATGAATTGGTGCCTCTTGGCTGAAAATTCCACCTTGAGGATTTGCTTGAGATGGCTTAGAGTGTTTCTTCACGACATTGACGCCTTCTACTAGTACTCGGCTTTGTTTCGGATAAGCAGCAAGGATTGTACCTGTTTTGCCCTTATCTTTACCGGAGATGACTCTAACCTTGTCACCTTTCTTAACATGCATCCGTAAGCACCTCCTTAAATGCTTGTAATCTGATTCATTTATTTATAGTACTTCTGGAGCTAGTGAGACAATTTTCATAAAGTTGTTATCGCGAAGTTCGCGGGCAACTGGTCCAAAAATACGTGTTCCGCGAGGGCTCTTATCATCACGGATGATGACACATGCGTTTTCATCAAAACGAATGTACGAACCATCCGCACGGCGGGCACCGCTTTTTGTACGAACAACAACAGCTTTAACCACATCGCCTTTTTTAACAACGCCTCCTGGTGTTGCTTGTTTGACCGTACAAACAATTACATCACCAATATTCGCTGTCTTGCGGCCTGAGCCTCCAAGAACTTTGATTGTTAAAACTTCACGGGCACCAGAGTTATCAGCAACTTTCAAACGTGTTTCTTGTTGAATCATGTGTGTAACCTCCTTTCGGAATCTAGCTTAGTCCGAACCATTAAATAATAACAGCTTTTTCAACAACTTCTACTAAACGGAAGCGTTTTGTCGCAGAAAGCGGGCGAGTTTCCATGATGCGTACGATGTCGCCGACTTTTGCCTGGTTTTGCTCATCATGAGCTTTAAACTTTTTAGAGTACTTAACGCGTTTACCGTAAAGAGGGTGCTTTTTGTATGTTTCGACTAAAACAGTAACGGTTTTATCCATTTTGTCAGAAACAACGCGTCCAGTGTAAACTTTGCGTTGATTACGTTCACTCATCGGGCGAACCTCCTCTCGGATTTTTACTTGTTAACGCTGATTTCTCTCTCACGAATCACAGTTTTCATGCGAGCAATCGCTTTGCGTACTTCACGGATACGAGCTGTATTTTCAAGTTGTCCAGTCGCCAATTGAAAGCGCAGGTTGAAAAGCTCTTCTTTTAATGATTTTACTTTTTGTTCGATTTCAGCAGTGGTAAGGTCACGAATTTCATTAGCTTTCACTTGATTCACCACCAATTTCTTCACGTTTTACAAACTTGCATTTAACTGGAAGTTTGTGTGATGCAAGACGAAGTGCTTCTCGCGCAATTTCTTCTGATACACCAGCAATTTCAAACATAATTTTCCCTGGTTTTACTACAGCTACCCAACCTTCTGGAGCACCTTTACCGGAACCCATCCGAACTTCTAGAGGCTTTGCTGTGTAAGGCTTATGCGGGAAAACTTGAATCCAAACTTTACCGCCACGTTTCATGTAACGAGTCATAGCAATACGGGCTGCTTCGATTTGACGGTTTGTAATCCAAGAAGCTTCCAGAGCTTGTAAGCCATATTCACCAAAGTTAATCTCAGTACCGCCTTTTGATTGACCACGCATTTTACCACGGTGTTGACGGCGATATTTAACGCGTTTTGGCAATAACATGATTAATTGCCTCCTTCCTCTGTTTTCTTCTTAGTAGGAAGCACCTCTCCACGATAAATCCATACTTTAACGCCAAGTTTTCCATAAGTTGTGTCAGCTTCAGCTGTTGCATAATCGATGTCGGCGCGAAGTGTATGAAGTGGAACCGTTCCTTCGCTGTAATGCTCAGCGCGAGCGATATCCGCTCCGCCTAAACGGCCTGATACCATTGTTTTAATACCTTTTGCACCTGAACGCATTGCACGTTGAATTGCTTGTTTTTGTGCACGGCGGAAAGATACACGGTTTTCTAGTTGGCGAGCAATGTTTTCAGCAACTAGTTTCGCATCTATATCTGCTTTTTTAATTTCAAGAATATTGATATGAACACGTTTGCCAGTAAGTTGGTTCAACGCTTTTCGAAGTGCTTCAACTTCAGTTCCGCCTTTACCGATAACCATTCCAGGCTTAGCTGTGTGAACAGTTATATTAACACGGTTTGCAGCGCGCTCGATTTCTACTTTCGAGACAGAAGCGTCTTTCAAACGGTTCGTTATATATTCACGAACCTTAAGGTCTTCGTGTAAAAGATCAGCAAAGTCTTTTCCTGCGTACCATTTGGATTCCCAATCACGGATGATTCCGATACGCAAACCGACTGGATTTACTTTTTGACCCACTGATTATCCCTCCTTCTTTTCTGATAAAACGATTGTAATGTGGCTAGTACGCTTGTTAATTTGGCTTGCACGGCCCATTGCCCGAGGACGGAAGCGTTTCAATGTTGGTCCTTCGTCAACGAATGCTTGCGCAACAACCAAATTGTTTACGTCCATTTCGTAATTGTGCTCGGCGTTTGCCATAGCTGATTTTAAAACTTTCTCAACGATTGGAGAAGCAGCCCTTGGAGTTAAATTTAAGATTGCTACGGCTTCACCAACTTGCTTTCCTCGAATTAAATCTACGACTAAACGCGCTTTACGAGGTGCAATACGAACTGTTCTTGCAACAGCTTTAGCTTGCATGCAGATGCCCTCCTCTCATTAACGTCTTGTTTTCTTGTCATCACCGGCATGACCTTTGTAAGTACGAGTTGGAGCAAATTCTCCAAGCTTGTGACCAACCATGTCTTCAGTGATATAGACAGGCACATGTTTGCGGCCATCATAAACAGCAACAGTATGGCCGATGAATTGCGGGAAGATCGTAGAACGGCGTGACCAAGTTTTCACAACTTGTTTTTTATCCGTTTCATTTAAGTTCTCGATCTTTTTCATTAAATGATCATCAACAAAAGGTCCTTTTTTTAAGCTGCGACCCATGAGTGAACCTCCCTTCGTGATTGGTCTACGGTTCTTTTGTTGAACCGTAGTTCAATCCCGTTATTTTTTACGACGACGTACAATAAACTTGTCGGATTTGTTTTTCTTCTTACGTGTTTTGTATCCAAGAGTTGGTTTACCCCAAGGAGACATTGGTGACTTGCGTCCGATTGGCGCACGTCCTTCACCACCACCGTGCGGGTGATCATTAGGGTTCATAACAGATCCGCGAACCGTTGGGCGTTTGCCTAACCAGCGTGAACGTCCTGCTTTACCAATGTTGATTAGTTCGTGTTGCTCGTTTCCAACTTGACCAATGGATGCACGGCAAGTAGCAAGAATCATACGAACTTCGCCTGATGTCAAGCGCACAAGAACATATTTTCCTTCTTTACCAAGAACCTGTGCAGAAGTTCCAGCAGAACGTACGAGCTGGCCGCCTTTTCCTGGTTTTAATTCGATGTTGTGAACCACTGTACCAACAGGGATATTTGCTAATGGAAGTGCATTCCCAACTTTGATATCAGCATCTGGTCCAGACATTACTTCCATGCCAACCTCTAGATTCTTTGGCGCTAGAATGTAACGTTTTTCACCATCCACATAATTGATTAATGCAATATTTGCAGACCGGTTTGGATCGTATTCGATAGTGGCAACGCGTCCAGGAATGCCATCTTTATCGCGTTTAAAGTCGATAATACGGTATTGGCGCTTATGGCCGCCACCTTGATGACGAACAGTTAACTTACCTTGGTTGTTACGGCCGCCTTTTCTCTTTAATGGTGCTAAAAGAGATTTTTCTGGAGTGCTTGTTGTGATTTCAGCAAAATCAGAAACAGTCATTCCGCGGCGACCGTTGGAGGTAGGTTTGTACTTTTTAATCGCCATTTCATTTCCCTCCTCTTCTTGATAGAATCTTATGCTTCAAAGATTTCGATTTCTTTGCTATCTGCAGTCAATTTCACGATAGCTTTGCGGCGTTTGTTCGTGTAACCGCCAAATTTACCCATACGTTTGAATTTACCTTTGTAATTCATGATGTTTACTTTCTCAACCTTAACGTCGAAAATTTCTTCAATAGCATCTTTTACTTGTGTTTTGTTCGCTCGAACATCAACATCAAACGTATATTTTTTTTCAGCCATTAAATCGGAAGAACGTTCAGTGATAACGGGGCGCTTAATGATATCGCGTGCATCCATTATGCAAGCACCTCCTCTACTTTTTCAACCGCTGCTTTTGTTATGATCAACTTATCATGGCTAACGACATCTAATACATTTACGCTGTTGGCTGTTACAACTGTCACTCCTGGGATATTGCGTGCAGATAACGCAACATTTTCATCAAGATCCGCTGTCACAACAAGCGCTTTTTTGTCAACAGAAAGACCATTTAAAACAGCTTTGAAGTCTTTTGTTTTCGGTGTTTCGAAAGCGAGGCTTTCTAAAACGAAAATATTCTCCTCCAATACTTTGGAAGAAAGTGCAGATTTGATCGCTAAACGGCGAACTTTTTTCGGTAGTTTATAGCTGTAGCTGCGTGGAACTGGACCGAACACTGTACCGCCACCGCGCCATTGCGGAGAACGAATGGAACCTTGACGCGCGCGTCCCGTTCCTTTTTGACGCCATGGCTTACGTCCGCCACCGCTCACTTCAGAACGATTTTTCACTTTATGTGTTCCTTGGCGTAAGGAAGCTCTTTGCATGATAATTGCTTCAAATAATACATGTTGGTTAGGTTCAATACCAAACACGGATTCATTTAGTTCGATTTCACCAACTTGTGAACCGCTTTGGTTATATAATGTTACTTTCGGCATTCCTATTTCCTCCTTTCTTACGATGTCAATTATGCTTTAATTGCACTTTTGATTTTCACTAACGCTTTTTTAGCTCCTGGCACGTTTCCCTTAATCAATAAAAGGTTCCGTTCAGTATCTACTTTCACGATCTCAAGGTTTTGTACGGTTACTTGTTCGCCACCCATTTGACCTGGTAATGCTTTTCCTTTGAATACGCGGTTTGGAGCAACAGGACCCATTGAACCAGGGCGACGGTGGTAACGTGAACCGTGTGCCATTGGTCCGCGAGATTGTCCGTGGCGCTTGATTGAGCCTTGGAAACCTTTACCCTTTGAAATTCCTGTTACATCTACTACATCGCCTGCGGCGAAAATATCAACTTTGACTTCTTGACCAACCTCATATCCTGCTAAGTCAACTCCGCGGAATTCGCGAATGAAGCGCTTAGGAGCAGTATTCGCTTTAGCTGTATGCCCTTTTTCAGGTTTGTTTGCCAACTTTTCACGTTTATCTTCAAAACCAATTTGAATTGCTTCGTAACCATCAGTTTCAACTGATTTCTTTTGAAGAACAACGTTTCCAGCTGCCTCAACAACTGTTACAGGGATTAGATCGCCGTTTTCTGCAAATACTTGAGTCATACCGATTTTTCTTCCTAAGATTCCTTTGGTCATGTAAGTCACACCTCCTAGTTTTTCTTCAATTTATTTCGATTAAAGTTTAATTTCAATATCAACACCGGATGGTAAGTCTAAACGCATTAATGAATCAACTGTTTGTGGAGTTGGATTTACAATGTCGATTAGACGTTTATGTGTCCGCATCTCAAATTGCTCACGGGAATCTTTGTACTTATGAACCGCACGAAGAATCGTATAGACAGATTTTTCGGTTGGAAGCGGAATTGGACCAGATACAGCAGCACCTGAACGTTTCGCTGTCTCCACAATTTTCTCTGCAGATTGATCAAGGATTCTGTGATCATATGCTTTTAAACGGATACGAATTTTTTGTTTTGCCATTATTTTCCCTCCTTTTTCGCCTATTTTAAAAATAGACATTCTCCGCGGAAATTTTCCTGCACACGCGCCATGGCAAAGCGGCCGGGTGTGTCAGCAACCTCCCGCATCAACGCAGTCAAAGTCCAACATTGTCTATTATACATAAATCACTGTGCAAACGCAAGGTTTTCTTTAGAAATCTTGAGATGCAAACGTGCTTTTTTATTATACATAGTCCCGTTCCTATTTTCAAGTTCGTATCTGAGTGGAGAGTGAAGCAAATTCGTATTTGCCTTTTTCCTACTTTCTTCTATATAATTAGTACATTATAAAGTGCAAAATAAAGAGCAACACCTTTAGGAGGTGCTGCTCTTTTTGGATGAAGCTGATTTCATTTTAACCTTACTTTTTCATTTTTTTCTATTTGTACAACCTTGCCATTTTGAACAACAAGGGTAATTGAACCAAAGTTTAATGTTCCCAATAATTTTTTCAGATGTCCGAACACTTCCTCAAGCTTTTCAGGATTTTCCACTTTACCCCCTCCAATACAATCAAAATCCAGCGGTGAGCAAGATGCTGCGATTGCAGCTGCAACATGTATCAGGCAACGATTCTTAGAAAATATATAAATGCCATTATAATACCAAGTGTTTTTATCGGTTTAATCTAATTTAACAAGAAATAAAGTAATTGTCAATTAAATTTGCAGGTTTTCCGGCTCATTCCGCACAAAGAAATACTTACCTAGTTTCGAGAGGCCACTGAAAAAGTGACCCTAAAAAATGGAAAAGAAGCCGGAATGGAAATTGAAACTGTCATTGGTGATGCAGCTTATTCTGAAAAAGGGAATATCCAATACGCAAATGAGAATGAAATAAAACTAGTTTCTAAATTAAACCCTGCCTTAACACAAGGTTTCCGTACAAAAGAAGATGAATTTGAATTTAATAAAGATGCTGGAATGTATGTCTGTAAAGCAGGACATATGGCTATAAGGAAAGCTCGCCAAGGTAAAAAAGATGTAGGTAAAAATCAACTAGATACATACTATTTTGATATAAATAAATGTAAACAATGTCCATTTAAAGAGGGATGTTATAAAGAAAGTGCGAAAAGTAAAACATATTCTGTAAGTATCAAATCAAATGTGCATACAGAACAGGCAAAATTTCAAGAAAGCGACTATTTTAAAGAAAAATCAAAAGAGCGCTATAAAATAGAGGCTAAAAATAGTGAATTAAAACACAGACACGGGTACGATGTAGCGAATTCCTCGGGTCTATTTGGCATGGAATTGCAAGGCGCCATGGCAATATTTACGGTGAATTTGAAAAGAATATTGAAACTAATGGATTAAAATAAGGGGAAAAATACCCCATTTGATCAAAAAAGATGACTCAAAATTCAATTTTTTGGAATTTTAGAGTCATCTTTTTTATATGTTACTTAATCACTTTGAAAAACTGAAGGTTTTTCAGTGCCCTCAGTTTCGAAGAGGGTTTTTTGCAAAAAAGAAAGCAGGCGGACCGTCACCCGCCTGCTTTTCTTTTCATTCTTTTGATTATTCAATGATTTGAGAAACAGATCCAGCGCCTACTGTACGGCCGCCTTCACGAATTGAGAACTTTGTTCCTTCTTCAATTGCAACTGGAGCGATAAGCTCAACAGTCATTTCAATGTTGTCGCCAGGCATTACCATTTCTACGCCTTCTGGAAGATGTACGATACCAGTGATATCAGAAGTACGGAAATAGAATTGTGGACGGTAGTTTGAGAAGAATGGAGTATGACGTCCACCTTCTTCTTTCGATAACACGTATACTTGTGCTTTGAACTTTGTGTGTGGAGTAATTGACTTTGGTTTAGCCAATACTTGACCACGCTCGATTTCTTCACGTGCTACACCACGAAGAAGGGCACCAATGTTGTCACCAGCTTCTGCATAGTCAAGAAGCTTACGGAACATTTCTACACCCGTTACAGTTGTAGATTTTGGCTCTTCAGTGAAACCTACGATTTCAACAACGTCACCAACGCGAACTTGACCGCGCTCTACACGACCAGTTGCAACAGTACCACGACCAGTGATTGAGAATACGTCCTCAACAGGCATCATGAATGGTTTTTCAGTGTCGCGCTCTGGAGTTGGGATATATTCATCAACAGCATTCATAAGCTCGATGATTTTTTCTTCCCAAGCTGCGTCACCTTCAAGCGCTTTAAGAGCAGAACCTTTGATGACCGGAGTATCATCACCAGGGAATTCGTATTCAGTTAAAAGGTCACGAATTTCCATTTCAACTAGTTCTAGTAATTCTTCGTCGTCAACCATATCGCACTTGTTCATGAATACAACAAGGTAAGGAACACCTACTTGACGAGAAAGAAGGATGTGTTCACGAGTTTGTGGCATTGGGCCGTCTGTTGCAGATACAACTAAGATACCGCCGTCCATTTGAGCAGCACCAGTGATCATGTTTTTAACATAGTCAGCGTGTCCTGGGCAGTCAACGTGTGCATAGTGACGGTTGTCAGTTTCGTATTCAACGTGAGCAGTAGAGATTGTGATTCCGCGCTCTCTTTCTTCTGGAGCTCCGTCGATTTGATCATATGCACGAGCTTCTGCTTTACCTTGTTTTGCAAGTACAGAAGTGATTGCAGCTGTTAAAGTTGTTTTACCGTGGTCAACGTGACCAATCGTACCAATGTTAACGTGTGGCTTTGAGCGATCGAATTTAGCTTTTGCCATTAGGAAAATCCTCCTCTAAATTAAAAAGTTAAATATATTGGTGTTGGAAACTGCAAGGTTGTCCTAACATTACAGTTTCCATTCTTACATAAGTAGTTATACTTTATACAAAGGTGAAAATCAATTATTCACCTTTATTTTTTTTGATGATTTCTTCAGAAATTGATTTTGGTACTTCTTCGTAGTGGTCAAAGTGCATGGAGAATACTCCACGTCCTTGTGTACTTGAACGAAGTGCTGTTGCATATCCAAACATTTCTGAAAGTGGAACCATTGCACGAACCACTTGCGCATTACCGCGAGCTTCCATCCCTTCAACGCGTCCACGGCGAGAAGTAATTTGCCCCATAATATCACCAAGATATTCTTCAGGAATTACCACTTCTACACGCATGACTGGCTCAAGGATAACAGGGTTACACTTTGATGCTGCATTTCTTAAAGCCAAGGAAGCGGCAATCTTAAATGCCATTTCGGAAGAGTCAACATCATGGTAAGAACCATCATAAAGTTTTGCTTTGATATCCACTAATGGATAGCCAGCGAGTACTCCTCTTTCTAGAGCATCTTTCAAACCAGCTTCAACTGCAGGGATGTATTCACGCGGAACAACACCACCGACAATGGCATTTTCAAATTCGAATCCTTTTCCTTCTTCATTTGGCGAGAATTCGATCCATACATCACCGTACTGTCCGCGACCACCAGATTGACGGGCAAACTTACCTTGAACTTGTGCAGAAGAGCGGAACGTCTCACGGTAGGCAACCTGCGGTGCACCAACGTTTGCCTCGACTTTAAATTCACGGCGCATACGGTCAACGATGATATCAAGGTGAAGTTCACCCATACCAGCGATGATTGTTTGACCTGTTTCCGGATCGGTATGGGCACGGAATGTTGGGTCTTCTTCTTGAAGCTTTTGTAAAGCCGTTGTCATCTTATCTTGGTCAGCTTTTGATTTAGGCTCAACAGAAAGCTGGATTACCGGCTCTGGGAACTGCATGGACTCTAAGATTACCGGATTTTTTTCATCACATAACGTATCACCGGTTGTTGTATCTTTCAATCCTACAGCTGCGGCAATATCACCGGCATATACTTTTGAAATTTCTTGACGGTGGTTTGCGTGCATTTGCAGAATACGGCCGATGCGCTCGCGCTTGCCCTTTGTTGAGTTCTGGACATATGATCCGGAATCCAATGTACCGGAGTACACGCGGAAGAATGTCAATTTACCAACATAAGGGTCTGTCATAACTTTAAACGCTAGAGCAGAGAATGGCTCTTCGTCGCTTGAATGACGCTCAACCAAATCTTCCTCATCATCTACCGCATGACCTTTAATAGAAGGTACATCCAATGGTGATGGAAGGTAATCAATTACTGCGTCAAGCATTAATTGGACACCTTTGTTTTTAAAAGCCGAACCGCAAAGCACTGGATAAAATTCAACGTTACATGTACCTTTACGAATAGCAGCTTTTAATTCCTCAACAGAGATTTCTTCTCCACCAAGGTATTTTTCCATAAGTTCCTCATCAAGTTCAGCAACCGCTTCAACCAATTTTTCATGGTATTCTTCAGCTTGCGCTTTAAACTCTTCAGGAATTTCTTTTACTTCAATATCCGTTCCAAGATCATTGGTATAGAAATGTGCTCTCATTTCGACTAGGTCAATGATTGCTTCGAACTGGTCTTCAGCGCCGATCGGAAGCTGAATTGGGTGTGCATTTGCTTGAAGACGGTCATGCATTGTACCAACAGAGTATAAGAAGTCAGCACCAATCTTGTCCATCTTATTGACAAACACAATACGAGGGACGCCATATGTTGTTGCTTGGCGCCAAACTGTTTCAGTTTGCGGTTCTACACCAGATTGTGCATCTAGTACAGCGACTGCGCCATCAAGCACCCTTAGTGAACGCTCAACTTCGACAGTGAAGTCTACGTGTCCTGGAGTGTCAATGATGTTAACGCGGTGATTTTTCCACTGGGCAGTTGTTGCAGCAGACGTAATGGTAATACCGCGCTCTTGCTCTTGTTCCATCCAGTCCATTTGGGACGCGCCTTCATGAGTTTCACCAATTTTGTGGATGCGGCCGGTATAATAAAGGATACGCTCAGTTGTCGTCGTCTTACCAGCATCAATATGGGCCATGATCCCGATATTGCGAGTCTTTTCCAAGGAGAACTCTCTTGCCATTTGGTCTTTCTCCTTCCTTTTATGAGTAATTTTTTAGTCAAAAATTCAATTTACATATGTAAAACTGCGCCATTGCCTCCCTTTGTGATCGTTTGGCAAACGGCGAGTTTCAATATGGTGTATTCATTACCAACGATAGTGGGCAAACGCTTTGTTTGCTTCCGCCATCTTGTGAGTATCTTCGCGTTTCTTGACAGATGCACCAGTGTTGTTAGCTGCATCAAGAATTTCATTCGCTAAACGCTCTTCCATCGTTTTTTCACCGCGAAGACGCGCGTAGTTTACTAACCAGCGAAGACCAAGCGTTGTCCGGCGATCAGGACGCACCTCAACTGGTACTTGGTAGTTTGCACCACCTACACGGCGAGCTCGAACTTCAAGCACAGGCATGATGTTTTTAAGTGCCGCATCGAATACTTCCATCGGATCTTTGCCGGTACGCTCGCGAATAATATCAAACGCAGAGTAAAGAATAGCTTGAGATTTACCTCTTTTACCGTCGATCATCATTTTGTTGATTAAACGGGTAACTAGCTTCGAATTGTAAAGTGGATCTGGCAACACATCTCTTTTTGCTACAGGACCTTTACGTGGCATTCTATTTCCTCCTTTCAAAAAAGCTGTTATTTACGTTAAAATTATTTTTTAGCTGCTTTTGGTTTCTTTGTACCATATTTCGAACGTCCTTGCATGCGGTTGTTTACGCCGGCAGTATCAAGGGCTCCACGTACGATATGGTAACGTACCCCTGGTAAGTCTTTTACACGTCCTCCGCGAATAAGAACTACACTGTGTTCTTGAAGGTTGTGTCCGATACCAGGAATGTATGCAGTTACCTCAATACCGTTTGTCAAACGCACACGTGCATATTTACGAAGCGCTGAGTTTGGTTTCTTTGGAGTCATTGTACCAACACGAGTACATACTCCGCGTTTTTGAGGTGATGATACATTTGTTTGAGCTTTTTTAAAGCTATTGTAACCTTTGTTAAGTGCTGGTGATTTTGACTTTTCCTCTTTTGATTGACGAGGTTTGCGCACTAATTGGTTAATTGTAGGCATGTTTTTTCCTCCCTTCATTTTTTATAAGCCCACACATCCAGGTGGTTCATTTTTTTGCAAAAACAAAGTTTTTGCAGACCACTATCTACAAAAACAGTTTTTAACGAATAATAGCAACAGCCGAGGCACCTACTTCGATTCCGCATGCTCTTCCGAGTTTTTTCATGGAATCAACATAGAGGATAGGAATTTCTGATTCTTTAGCCTTTTGAATCATCTTTGCCGTAATTTTTGGATCTGCATCCGCTGCTACGACAAGTTCTTGAACGTTCCCATCTTTTAATGCTCTTACTGTCTGTTTTGTTCCTATAATAATCTTATTAGCCTGTAATACTTTTTCATAAGACATGAACCATATCCTCCAAAGTATCAGGTGAATAGGAGCACCTTTGATATATTACCATTTCCAATTTGTGATGTCAATAAAACTTTTTCATAAACGATAAGGAAATGAACTTCTTTAAAATGCGGCACTTGCTGTTTTCAGCAAGCACCGCTATTCAATTAGTTAATTGTTACAGGTTCTTCGGAGGTAGTGTCCCTCAATACTGGTTCTGCTTTGCGGTATCGCTGCATACCCGTTCCTGCAGGAACTAGTTTTCCGATGATGACATTTTCTTTTAACCCAAGCAATTCGTCGCGTTTTCCTTTGATCGCTGCATCTGTTAGAACACGTGTCGTTTCTTGGAACGATGCTGCAGATAAAAAGGAGTCTGTTTCAAGCGATGCTTTCGTAATACCTAGTAGGACCGGACGGCCTGTTGCCGGTATTTTTCCTTCAAGCAAAGCTTTTTCGTTTGCGTCAGTGAATTGGTGAATATCAAGCAATGTTCCTGGAAGAACATCCGTTTCACCAGCATCGATCACCCGGACTTTACGGAGCATTTGCCGTACCATTACTTCAATATGCTTATCGCCAATTTCTACCCCTTGCATCCGGTATACTTTTTGAACCTCTCGAAGCAGGTACTCTTGAACAGCGTTAACATCTTTCACCTTGATTAACTCTTTCGGATCAATCGATCCTTCGGTTAGTTCCTGTCCGCGTTCGACTCGATCATTCACAGCCACTTTCAGGCGTGATGTGTACGGTGCTGTATATGTCCTTGATTCAACTTCACCTTGGACAACGATCTCATGCTGACGGTCGCGTCCTTCGTTGATTCCAACAACAACGCCATCGATTTCCGAAATAACGGCTTGACCTTTCGGATTTCGCGCTTCAAAAATTTCCTGAATCCGCGGAAGACCTTGGGTAATATCGTCTCCGGCAACTCCACCTGTATGGAATGTACGCATTGTTAACTGTGTACCTGGCTCACCGATGGATTGAGCAGCAATAATTCCAACCGCTTCGCCCACTTCCACTTCCTGACCGGTTGCCAAGTTGCGTCCATAACATTTTTTACAAACCCCATGACGGGTATTGCATGTAAAGGCAGAGCGAATGTTCACTTCTTCAATCCCCGCTTCAACAATCACTGCCGCCAGATCTTCCGTAATCAATCCATTTTCAGGTACGATTACTTCGTTTGTTTCTGGGTGGCGAATGCTTCTGCGTGCATAACGTCCAATCAACCGTTCTTCTAATGACTCAATAATTTCAGTACCGTCTTTGAGTGCCCGGATGAGCAAACCACGGTCCGTCCCACAATCATCTTCACGGACAATGACGTCTTGAGCAACATCGACTAGGCGGCGTGTCAAGTAACCAGAGTCAGCTGTTTTAAGTGCCGTATCAGCAAGACCTTTACGGGCTCCGTGTGTAGAAATAAAGTACTCCAATACCGTTAAACCTTCACGGAAACTTGATTTGATCGGCAATTCGATGATCCGTCCAGCCGGGTTGGCCATCAATCCGCGCATTCCAGCGAGCTGTGTAAAGTTGGAGGCATTACCACGGGCGCCCGAATCACTCATCATAAAGATTGGGTTTGTTTTATTCAAGGATTTCATTAGTTTTCCTTGAATGGTATCTTTCGCCTGGCTCCAGATCGAGATAACGCGATCATAGCGTTCATCTTCGGTAATTAATCCGCGTCTGAATTGTTTCATTACATTATCAACTTTGTGTTGAGCTTCAGCCAGGATTTCCTGTTTTTCACCGAGAACGACGATGTCGGCTACACCAACAGTGATACCGGCTTTTGTCGAATATTGGAATCCAAGGTCTTTCATGCGATCCAACATTTTTGATGTCTCTGTGATCTTGAACCGTTTAAATACCTCGGCAATGATATTCCCGAGAATTTTCTTTTTAAATGGATCAACGAGCGGCATCGACTTAATGCGGGCGACTATATCTTCCCCTTTGTTTACAAAGTATTTTTCAGGGGTTTTTACTTCTAAGTTATCCCTTGTTGGTTCATTGATATAAGGGAAAGACTTCGGCAAAATCTCATTAAAAATCAATTTGCCGACAGTTGTAATCAACAATTGATTGTTTTGTTCCTCGGTAAACGTTTCGTTCTTTAATGAACCGGCATGTACAGCAATGCGGGTATGGAAATGGACATAACCATTTTGATAAGCAAGCAGCGCTTCATTGATATCTTTGAAAATCATGCCCTCGCCAACGGCACCTTCTCTTTCCAATGTCAGGTAGTAGTTACCTAATACCATGTCCTGGGAAGGAGTAACAACCGGTTTTCCGTCTTTCGGATTCAAAATGTTCTGAGCCGCCAGCATTAGCAAGCGCGCTTCTGCTTGTGCTTCTGCTGATAGCGGTACGTGAACCGCCATTTGGTCACCGTCAAAGTCCGCATTATATGCCGTACATACAAGCGGGTGAAGGCGGATTGCACGACCTTCAACAATTGTTGGTTCAAATGCTTGAATTCCTAATCTATGCAGAGTAGGGGCACGGTTTAAGAGAACTGGATGCTCCTTAATGACATCTTCAAGCACATCCCAAACTTCTGGTGATAACCGTTCAATTTTTCGTTTCGCCGATTTAATGTTATGGGCCAATCCTTTTTCAACAAGCTCTTTCATTACAAATGGCTTAAAGAGCTCAATCGCCATTTCTTTTGGAAGACCACATTGATACATTTTTAAATTTGGACCAACAACAATAACCGAACGGCCAGAATAGTCAACCCGTTTTCCAAGCAAGTTTTGACGGAAACGGCCTTGCTTTCCTTTTAGCATATGGGAAAGTGATTTTAACGGACGATTTCCCGGACCGGTAACTGGACGCCCGCGGCGGCCATTATCAATTAAAGCGTCAACAGCTTCTTGAAGCATCCGCTTTTCATTTTGCACGATAATGCTTGGTGCACCTAAATCCAATAGCCGCTTTAACCGATTATTCCGGTTAATAACCCGGCGGTAAAGGTCGTTTAAATCCGATGTCGCAAAGCGTCCGCCATCCAGCTGTACCATTGGACGCAACTCTGGAGGAATAACCGGAAGGACATCAAGGATCATCCATGAAGGCTCGTTACCAGAACTGCGGAATGCCTCGATCACTTCCAAGCGCTTGATTGCACGCGTCCGGCGCTGACCTTGAGCTGTTTTCAACTCTTCTTTCAGCATGTCGGCTTCTTTATTCAAGTCAATATCGGTTAAAAGTTTTTTGATCGCTTCCGCACCCATCGCAGCTTGGAACTTATTTCCGTATTTTTCACGGTATGCACGGTATTCTTTTTCAGATAAAAGCTGTTTCTTTTCAAGCGCCGTGTCTCCGGACTCTGTGACTACATAGGAAGCAAAATAGATCACTTCCTCCAATGCGCGAGGCGACATGTCCAAAACAAGACCCATACGGCTTGGAATCCCTTTGAAATACCATATATGGGATACCGGTGCTGCAAGTTCAATATGACCCATCCGTTCGCGGCGTACTTTTGCGCGCGTTACTTCAACACCGCATCGATCGCAGACAACCCCTTTGTAACGGACCCGTTTGTATTTTCCGCAATGGCATTCCCAGTCTTTCGTCGGACCGAAAATCCGTTCGCAAAACAAACCGTCTTTCTCAGGTTTCAATGTGCGATAGTTGATTGTTTCTGGTTTTTTTACTTCCCCGTAAGACCAAGAACGGATTTTATCAGGTGAAGCAAGACCAATTTTCATATACTCAAAATTATTAACGTCCAGCAAGGGGCCTACCTCCCTTTTGATCTCAGGTTTTACCCTTAGTGCGTTCAATATCTACTTTCAATCAGCGGGGCTTTTTTACTTCCCCGCTGATAAAAGAATTACTCTTTTGACCCTACTTTTTCCGATTCGATCTCCTGCGGCTCCGAAGCAATATTCAAGGTATCAACTTGCTGCAAATCTTCTTCGTCTTCAAGATCGCGCATCTCAATTTCCTCTTCATCACCCGATAGAATCTTTACATCCATACCAAGGCTTTGAAGTTCTTTGATCAATACTTTAAACGACTCAGGAACTCCTGGTTCCGGAACGTTTTCGCCTTTGACGATTGCTTCGTACGTTTTTACACGACCGACCACATCATCTGACTTAACCGTAAGAATTTCCTGAAGGGTATATGCGGCACCATATGCTTCAAGCGCCCAAACTTCCATCTCGCCAAATCGCTGGCCGCCGAACTGGGCTTTACCGCCAAGCGGCTGCTGTGTGACAAGTGAGTACGGTCCAGTTGAACGGGCATGCAGCTTGTCATCAACCATGTGGGCGAGTTTGATCATGTACATGACCCCGACGGAAATCCGGTTGTCAAACGGTTCGCCCGTGCGGCCATCATATAGAACCGTTTTCGCATCACGAGCCATTCCTGCTTCTTCGATTGTTGCCCATACATCTTCCTCGCGGGCTCCATCAAATACAGGCGTTGCAACATGGATACCCAATTGCCTTGCCGCCATTCCAAGGTGAAGTTCCAACACTTGACCGATGTTCATCCGCGATGGTACGCCTAGCGGATTTAACATGATATCGACCGGCGTTCCATCTGGAAGGAACGGCATATCTTCTTCAGGAAGGATCCGGGAGATTACCCCTTTATTTCCGTGGCGTCCGGCCATCTTGTCACCTTGATGGATTTTGCGTTTTTGCACAATGTATACACGGACAAGCTGATTAACGCCTGGCGGGAGCTCGTCACCGTCTTCGCGGTTAAAGACTTTTACATCATGGACAATTCCGCCGCCGCCATGCGGTACGCGAAGGGAAGTATCGCGAACTTCTCTTGCTTTTTCTCCAAAAATTGCATGGAGGAGACGTTCTTCTGCTGTCAATTCGGTTACACCTTTAGGGGTAACTTTCCCGACGAGCAGATCACCGTCTTTTACCTCTGCACCAGTGCGAATAATTCCGCGTTCATCAAGATTTCTTAATGCATCTTCACCGACGTTTGGAATATCACGGGTTATTTCTTCTGGTCCAAGCTTCGTATCACGTGATTCTGATTCATATTCTTCGATATGGATCGAAGTATAGACATCATCTTTTACAAGACGTTCACTCATGATAATGGCGTCTTCATAGTTATAGCCATTCCATGTCATAAAGGCTACCAGCACATTTCGTCCAAGTGCTAATTCACCTTTTTCCATTGATGGACCATCGCCGAGTACTTCGCCTTTTACAACACGGTCACCAACTTTGACAATCGGACGCTGGTTGTAGCAAGTTCCTTGATTGGAACGAACGAATTTTAACATTTTGTATTTATCAAGATCGCCTTTGATCTCTTTGCCATCAACTTCGGTGATGCGGCGAACCCAAACTTCGCGAGCCTCCACATGTTCGACGATGCCAGGATGTTTACAAATCACAGCTGCGCCGGAGTCTTTAGCCGATACGTATTCCATTCCTGTACCAACTCTTGGCGCTTCTGGTTCCATTAACGGAACAGCTTGGCGCTGCATGTTCGCTCCCATTAATGCGCGGTTCGAGTCATCGTTTTCAAGGAACGGAATACATGCTGTCGCTGCAGAAACAACCTGCTTCGGCGATACATCCATGTAGTCGATTCGCTCACGCTTGACAACGGTGTTTTCCCCGCGGAAACGGGCAACGACTTCTTCATCAAGGAACGAGCCGTCTTCACCAAGACGCGAGTTTGCTTGAGCCACTACATAGTTATCTTCCTCATCCGCCGTTAAATAATCAATCCGGTCTGTTACTTTTCCGGTATCCGGGTCAACGCGGCGGTATGGCGTTTCAATAAAACCGAAACGGTTTACTTTCGCAAATGTTGATAAAGAGTTAATCAATCCGATGTTTGGTCCCTCAGGCGTTTCAATCGGACACATCCGGCCATAGTGGGAGTAGTGAACGTCACGTACTTCCATACCGGCGCGTTCACGTGTCAATCCACCAGGTCCTAATGCAGATAAACGGCGCTTATGCGTTAATTCAGCAAGCGGGTTTGTCTGATCCATGAACTGTGACAGCTGGGAACTGCCAAAGAATTCTTTAATCGACGCAATCACTGGCCGGATATTAATAAGCTGCTGCGGGGTGATCGTTGCCGTATCCTGAATGGACATCCTTTCACGCACAACACGTTCCATCCGCGATAACCCAATGCGGAACTGGTTTTGCAGCAATTCGCCAACCGAACGCAGACGACGGTTTCCCAGATGGTCAATATCATCTGTATCCCCAACACCATGCAACAAATCGAAGAAATAGCTAATGGAGGCAATAATGTCAGCAGGGCTGATATTTTTCACCTGTTCCGTCACATACGCATTGCCGATGACATTGATCACTTTTTCATTTTCGTCGCCCGGCGCATAGATTTTAACGTTTTGCAGCAGGATTTCTTCTTCAACTACACCGCCTGCAGGCTGGTAGGTCGTGAAATTGATATTCTTTTCAAGGGCAGGTAAAATGCGGTCCAAGTTGCGGCGGTCAAGAATCGTTCCTTTTTCCGCAATAATTTCCCCTGTTTCCGGGTCAACAAGCGTCTCTGCCAAACGCTGATTGAATAAACGATTTTTTATATGAAGCTTTTTATTGATCTTGTAGCGACCAACATTTGCTAAATCATAGCGCTTAGGGTCGAAAAATCTGGAAATCAATAAACTTTTGGCGTTCTCAACTGTAGGCGGTTCACCTGGACGAAGGCGCTCATATATTTCCAACAGCGCTTTTTCCACACTTTCCGTGTTATCCTTTTCAAGCGTATTGCGAAGATATTCATTGTCTCCAATCAATTCAATGATTTCCTGATCAGAGCCAAATCCAAGAGCACGCAAAAGAACCGTAACGGGCAGTTTCCGAGTACGATCGATCCTGACATAAACGACATCCTTGGCGTCTGTTTCATATTCAAGCCATGCGCCGCGGTTCGGAATCACAGTTGCTGTAAAGCCGCGTTTCCCGTTTTTATCAACTTTTCCGCTAAAATAAACGCTTGGTGAGCGCACGAGCTGTGAAACAATAACACGCTCTGCACCGTTGATCACAAATGTACCAGTTTCAGTCATAAGCGGAAAATCGCCCATGAAAACGTCCTGGTCCTTCACTTCTCCTGTCTCTTTGTTCACAAGACGTACTTTCACACGTAAAGGTGCAGAATATGTAACGTCCCGCTCCTTTGATTCCTCTACTGAATACTTTGGTTCGCCAAGGCTGTAATCAATAAATTCTAGAGAGAGATTACCAGTAAAGTCTTCAATTGGTGAAATATCCTGGAACATTTCACGCAAACCTTCATCAAGAAACCATTGATAGGAAGAGGTTTGGATTTCAATTAGATTTGGTAATTCTAAAACTTCACTGATTCGCGCGTAACTTCTTCGTTGGCGGTGTCGTCCATACTGAACTAGTTGACCTGTCAACTGATTCACCCCTCAAATCAAGCGTTATAATTAAATCTATTGCATCTTATAATTTAGGGGAAATCCCCTTTCTCATAAGACAAAAAGAAAAAGGGTTTTTTTACTCAAAAACCACATTTTCACATTTTTTGACTATTATTTTGTCATCATTTCCGTTCTATTCCTTTTTTATACCTCAAATGGGAATTTTTTAGGAATAATTCGGAAATTAATATCTTGGCATTTTATAATATTAACACAGCAGCACAGTTGAGTCAAACTATTTTTTTGCTTTTAAAATATAGTAACCTTTTTCTTTCTTCACAATCTCTACTTCTTGGTATAGCTGCTTCAGTTTTTCCATTGCTGAGGGAGCTCCCTGTTTCTTTTGAATCACAACCCATAGTTCACCTTCAGGTGCAAGGAGCTGATAACTCTGATCGAAAAGATCATGGACAATTTTTTTCCCGGCTCTAATTGGCGGGTTTGTTAAAATCGCCGCAAAGTCCCTTTCTGTCACATTCATCAACCGATCACTTTCGTATATTTTGATAGTATCAATTTGATTGAGTTTTGCGTTTTCCTTTGCTAATTCAAGCGCTCGCAAATTGACATCGATCAAGTGAACAACCCGTTCCGGATAAACTTTGGCAACCGACAGCCCGATCGGTCCGTAGCCGCAGCCCGCATCCAAGACAGGACCTTTAAGATCCGGCATTGCAAATGTTTCAATTAGCAGCCTCGATCCGAAATCGACCTCTCGTTTTGAAAATACACCATTATCTGTCTTAAACCGAAAAGGATTTCCTTTTAATATAAAATCCCAGTAGATTGGATCACTTTCAACCTTTTGCGTACGGGAATAATAATGTTCTGGCATTGACTCACCTCCAGAAGAGTAAATGAAGAATAGCGGGGAATTCATTTGATGGTTCTTTTTATATAGCCAAAAAAAGCCCGCTTAAACAGCGAGCTTTTTAAAAAGTTGATTACTTAACTTCAACGTTAGCTCCAACTTCTTCAAGTTTACCTTTGATTTCTTCAGCTTCTTCTTTAGAAATACCTTCTTTAAGAGGCTTTGGAGTGTTGTCAACAAGATCTTTTGCTTCTTTAAGTCCAAGACCAGTGATCTCACGAACAACTTTGATCACCTTGATTTTTTGGTCGCCAGCGCCAGCAAGGATTACATCAAATTCAGTTTTCTCTTCAGCAGCAGCTGCGCCAGCTCCGCCTACAACTGCAACAGGAGCAGCAGCCGTTACACCGAACTCTTCTTCAATTGCTTTTACTAAATCGTTAAGTTCTAAAACAGTCATGTTTTTAACTGCTTCAATGATTTGTTCTTTTGTCATGATTAAATTTCCTCCTTAGTTTTGGTTCATTTATTGGTTAAACGTATACGATCAGCTTACGCGCCTTGTTCCTCTTTTTGTTCTGCGACAGCTTTTGCAGCAAGAGCAAGGTTGCGGATTGGAGCTTGAAGGACGCTGAGGAGCATTGAAAGCAAGCCTTCGCGTGATGGAAGTTCTGCTAGAGCTTTAATTTCCTCTACTGTTGCAATGTTTCCTTCAATTACACCCGCTTTTAGTTCAAGCGCTTCATTCTTTTTCGCAAATTCATTTAAGATTTTAGCTGGAGCGACAACATCTTCATTACTGAACGCAATTGCGTTTGGACCTGTCAATGCATCGTTTAAGCCTGAAAGTTCAGCAGCATCAGCTGCACGGCGAACCATTGAGTTTTTGTAAACTTTGAAATCAACACCTGCTTCGCGAAGCTGCTTGCGAAGTTCAGTCACTTCAGCAACTGTAAGTCCGCGATAATCAACCACAATCGTTGATTTGCTGTTTTTTAGCTTGTCAGCAATTTCGCTTACAATTTGTTTCTTTTGTTCGATTACGCTGCTCATTCTTACACCTCCTGTAGATTGTCTACATTTATACCAGGCAATTAAAAACCTCCATATCAATCACAGACATGGAGGTAGTATACAATAGCTTAATCCAGCAATTCTATCGTATTACCTCGGCAGGATATTAAGCCCTGTTGGCCCCTGCTGTCTACGGTACAAATGTTTCATTTATTTCAAACAACAAAAAGTATTATATACAAAATCCCTTTTGCTGTCAACTCATTCATTTTATTTTGCAGCAGCAGATGAAGGATCTACTTTTACGCCAGGACCCATTGTTGAAGTAACGGTAATATTCTTCATGTATGTTCCTTTTGCTGCAGCTGGTTTCACTTTTAGCATTGTGTCAAAAATCGTGTTGAAGTTTTCAACAAGTTTTTGATCTTCGAAAGATGTTTTCCCGATCGGAACGTGAATATTTCCAGCTTTATCAACGCGGTATTCAACTTTACCAGCTTTGATTTCATTCACTGCTCTTGCTACATCAAAGGTAACCGTGCCTGTTTTAGGGTTTGGCATTAAACCTTTAGGTCCCAATACACGACCAAGTTTACCAACCTCACCCATCATGTCAGGTGTTGCAACGATCACATCAAATTCGAACCAGCCTTGCTGGATTTTGTTGATGTATTCTGCATCGCCAACATAATCGGCACCAGCTGCTTCAGCTTCTTTGATTTTTTCGCCTTTTGCGAATACTAATACGCGCTGTGTCTTACCCGTTCCATTCGGAAGAACAACTGCACCGCGAATTTGCTGATCCGCTTTCTTTGGGTCAACCCCAAGACGGAAAGCAACTTCAACAGTTGCATCAAATTTTGCAAAATTTGTTTTTTTCACAAGTTCAACCGCTTCTGTAATTGGGTATGCTTTTGTACGATCAATCAGCTTTACAGCCTCTACGTATTTCTTGCCTTTTTTCGCCATTTTAAATTTCCTCCTTGATTGTGGTTTTAGCGGAATAACCTCCCACGACAAAACAGAGGGCGTCTGACTCACGACACCCGAAGCTAGACAGAATAAAGGTTGCGAGTGAACAAATCAACTTCGCAACCTTCCAGTGACATCCTAACAGTTTTGCATGGATTAGTCTTCGATAACGATTCCCATGCTGCGTGCAGTACCTTCAACCATGCGCATTGCTGCTTCTACGCTTGCAGCGTTAAGATCAGGCATCTTTTGTTCCGCAATCTCGCGTACTTTGTCACGCTTTACTGTTGCTACTTTATTACGGTTAGGCTGGCCTGAACCAGACTGAATTCCAGCTGCTACTTTTAAAAGAACAGCAGCAGGAGGAGTTTTCGTAATAAATGTAAATGAACGGTCTTCAAAAACCGTGATTTCAACAGGAATAATTAATCCAGCTTGATCTGCTGTACGAGCGTTAAACTCTTTACAGAATCCCATGATATTGACACCGGCCTGACCAAGAGCAGGTCCAACTGGCGGCGCTGGATTCGCTTTACCAGCAGGGATTTGCAATTTAACAACTTTAATTACTTTTTTAGCCACGAGACACACCTCCTTAAAGTCCGTGATGTGGTAATAGGGGTTTACCCTCCCACTCAGGCAATCTTCTTTATATAAAATAAAGAACTTGACAAAATGTCTTGTCTCTCTCTGAGACATACTGACCTATGAAATATTAACATTTTTTGTGATTGATTTCAAGTTATTTTGGATTATAATTTATCAATCTGTGTAAAATCAAGCTCTACTGGCGTGTCCCGGCCAAACATGTTAACAAGCACTTTCAGCTTCGCTTTGTCTTTATCCATTTCTTCAATGACACCTGTAAAGTTTGCGAATGGGCCAGTAGTTACCTTGACTGTCTCACCCAACTCATAGTCAACATCGACCCGTTTTTCCTCAACGCCCATGCGCTTAAGGATCACGCCGACCTCTTCCGGCAGAAGCGGAGTCGGCTTCGATCCAGAACCTGCAGAACCAACAAACCCGGTAACACCCGGCGTGTTCCGCACGACATACCAAGAATCATCTGTCATCACAAGCTCTACTAACACATAGCCCGGGAATACTTTTCGCTTGACTACTTTTTTCTTACCGTTTTTCATATCGGTCTCTTCTTCTTCAGGCACGATTACCCGAAAAATTTTATCTGCCATTCCCATTGATTCAACACGCTTTTCCAAATTCGCTTTTACTTTATTTTCGTAACCGGAGTACGTGTGCACAACATACCAATTCTTTTCCATTTATCAGGACTACTCGTCCGTCCCTCCCTAAGTTATGATCTATCGCTCATTCCGTTTCATTTTTTGACCAAATGAAAAAACCCGTTGCCCGGGCTTTACATAAAATTTCCTGTATTGTTTACCATTATACCATAAAACACTGATTGTTATTCAAGAATTAACCGAATCAATTTGGAAATTCCTAAATCCAAAACTGCAAAGAACAGCGAAAAGAAAATAACAGTTGTTAATACCGTGATCGTATAACGAGTCATTTCTCCGCGTTTCGGCCAGCTGACCTTCCTCATTTCACGGGTAATTTCGCTAAAAAACTTCGTAATGCGCTGCATCCTGTAACCTCCAACTATCGGAATAAGCATAATCAGTCGATCTGAATCTATTTTGTCTGGCGGTGTGTCGTTTGTACGCCACACACTTTACAAAACTTTCTTAACTCTAGCCGTTCGGTTTGTGATTGTTTACCGGTTGTTGTATAATTTCTTGACCCGCATTTTTCACAAGCGAGAATGATTTTGGCACTCATTTTTTCACACCTGCTGTTATTGAGACTTATGTCCTTAAAAAATGTACCATGGCACCTATTTAATGTCAATGACTGCAGGGAGAGTATTCATATAAATGACATTTCCTATAAAAAAACTTCGTTAGTCGGAGCTGCCACTGGCGAGCCGGATTTTCGGAACATCGACTGACTTAATGCGAAAACTCGCGAATTTCCAGGTACCGTTCCAATTTTCTTTTAACACGCTGCAGGGCATTGTCAATCGACTTCACATGCCGATTTAACTCTTCAGAAATTTCCTGATAGGATTGTCCATCCAAATAGAGCGCTAACACTTTTCGTTCTAAGTCGCTCAATAATTCTGACATTTTTACTTCAATATGGTCAAACTCTTCTTGGTTGATAATCAATTCTTCCGGATCAAGAACTTTTGCCCCGGACAGAATATCCATCAATGTCCGATCCGACTCTTCATCAAAAATGGGCTTATCCAAAGAAACGTAGGAATTTAAAGGGATATGTTTTTGCCTTGTGGCGGTTTTTATCGCGGTAATGATTTGTCTTGTAATACACAGCTCGGCGAAAGCTTTAAAAGACGTAAGCTTGTCCTCCCGAAAATCGCGAATGGCCTTGTAGAGACCGATCATCCCTTCTTGCACAATATCTTCTTTATCAGCCCCAATTAGAAAATAGGACCGTGCTTTCGCTCGAACAAAATTCCGATACTTGTGGATCAAATAGTCCAATGCTTCACTTTCACCTTTATGAACTAGCTCAACTATTTCCTCATCTTCAAGTACTGTGTAGTGCTCATTGAATGTCATTCCGATGTCAGCGCTCACCAGGTTCCCTCCCTTACCGTACAACATAGTTAGAAATATTATACAGTAGGAATTTTTTAAACGTCAACGCTTACTTTTTTCCTCTTCGCCACTTTTCGAAAATTTCCGCTATTTCTTCGCTAATCGGAATTTTGGAAACGGGCCTCTTTTCTTGAATTTTCTTTACCTTTCTTTCAATTCCTTTTTCAATGGTATTCATTTCATTTAACAGCTCACGGGCAGATATTCTTAAAGCTCCCTGTCCAAAAATTGCCCATTGTTCCGTTAAATCGGATGTCGCCACATGGATTTGCGTTTTCCGATTGTTTAAACGAATCGCCATTTTTTCAATCCGCTCATCTGCTGTTTCGTTTTTACTTGTAAAAATAACTTCCACTTTATGGTTTTTGTACTTTTTTGCTGTACCTTCAACAAAATAGGCATCAAATACGACAATGACTCGGTAACCCGAATATGCCTGGTATTCCGCCATTTTTTCGATCAATTTATCGCGTGCCGCCGCTAAATCCTTCTCTTTTAATGCCTTCAATTCCGGCCAGGCGCCAATAATGTTATAACCATCAACAATTAAGATATCCATTTTCGATCACTCAATTGGGTGCCGCTTCCGGTAGACCTCATACATCAACAAGGCTGCGGCAACAGAAGCATTTAACGATGTAACCCTTCCCGCCATCGGCAGTCTAATCAGGAAATCGCATTTATCACGAATTAACCGCCCCATTCCTTTCCCCTCACTGCCGATCACAAGACCAAGCGGCAATTGAGCGTCCAAATGGCGGTAGTCATCCGCTCCCTTAGCATCCGTTCCAGCAATCCATACCCCGCGTTCTTTTAATTCATCGATGGTTCTCGCCATATTGGTAACCCGGACAACGGGGATGTATTCAATTGCACCTGTTGAAGCCTTCGCAACAGTGGCTGTCAGACCGACCGCTCTTCGCTTCGGAATAATAATGCCGTGCGCCCCAACCGCATCTGCTGTTCGCATAATCGAACCTAAATTATGGGGATCTTCAATCTCATCGAGCAGCAAAAAAAACGGCGGTTCCTTTTTTTCCTCTGCTGCGTGAAATAAATCATCAAGTTGCGCATATTCGTAAGCTGCCACATACGCCAGAACGCCTTGGTGATTCCCTCCGGTCAATTGATCAAGTTTTTTCTTTGGCACGAACTGGACATAAACATTCGCCTCTTTGGCAAGCTGAATCATTTGCTGCATTTGCCCGCGCTGCGATCCCTCCGCTACAAGGATCTTATTAATATCACGATGGGATTTAAGAGCCTCAATGACTGGATTTTTTCCAATGATGTATTCCTGTTCCTGTTCCTGATTCATCCGCTAACTCCTTTCGTTGTTCCATCAACATATGAAAAAGCTTCCTGGATCAGCTCCTCCATCCGCCCTATTTCGCCTTTTAAAAATAAATAACCCATCAAAGCTTCAAATGCAGTGCTGTGCCGATATGTCTGAACATCTGTATTTTTGGGCACTGTAGCCGACTTGGCGTTCCGTCCCCTTATGACGACGGCGCGCTCTTCCTCTGTTAAAATTCCCTCATCAAGCAGTTGGAAAAGTATTTTTGACTGTGCTTTAGCTGAGACATACATTGTTCCTTCTCGATGCAGCTTGTTTGGCCTCACCTTCCCGCTTTGGAGAAGGTGGTGCCTTACATATGTTTCAAATACTGCATCCCCCATATAAGCAAGCGCCAGGCTGTTCAGCTGTTTCGGATCTAGATTTTGTTCGTCTAAAAGCATGAAATTCAGCCTCTTTTCCATCTTGTCCCTTGGGGTGTATCCTCTAAAATAATATTCATTTCCTTCAATTGATCGCGGATCTGATCGGATAATTGAAAATTGCGATCCTTGCGCGCCTGATTTCGTTTTTCAATTAGCGCATCAATTTCCTCATCAAGCAGTTCTTCGTTTCCAAGCGACAGACCGAGAACATCGAACAATTCTTCAAACGTTTTTAAAAAGGCATCAATCACTTCTACTGCTGTGTTTTTCTCCAACAGATAATAATTTCCTAGCTTCGATAAATCAAATAAAACGGAAATGGCATTCGCTGTATTAAAATCATCATCCATTTCATTGATAAATTGGGCTTTTGCTTCAGCGATTTTATCAAGCCATGTCTGGTTGTCATCCGTTAAGTTTGTGCTTGCTTCCCGGCGGTGTTTCAAATTTTGATAGGAAGTAATGAGCCGTTCAAAAGCTGCCTTTGTACTTTCCAATAATTCTTCGCTGTAATTAATTGGATTACGGTAATGCACAGTCAGCATAAAAAATCTTAATACTTGCGGATTGTGTTTTTGAATAATTTCATGAACGAGCACGAAATTTCCAAGCGATTTTGACATTTTTTCATTGTCAATATTGATGTAGCCGTTATGCATCCAGTAGCGGGCAAATGGTTTACCCGTTAATGCTTCCGACTGAGCAATCTCATTCTCATGATGAGGAAATGTCAGATCCTGACCGCCAGCATGAATATCAATGGTTTCTCCGAGATATTTCTTAGCCATTGCCGAGCATTCAATATGCCAGCCTGGTCTGCCGATGCCCCAAGGACTTTCCCAATAAATTTCACCTTCTTTTGCTGCCTTCCATAGGGCAAAATCCAATTCATCCTGCTTTTTTTCTCCGACTTCAATTCGCGCACCCACTTGAAGATCATCGATGGATTGATGAGAAAGTTTTCCGTACCCTTTAAATTTCCGTGTACGGAAATAAACATCGCCTTCCGACTCATAGGCATAGCCTTTTTTTATTAATTGCTCAATAAACGCAATAATAATGTCCATGTTCTCCATTACACGCGGATGAACATCGGCTGTATGGCAACCCAATGCGGAAACGTCCTCGAAATAGGCTTTGACAAAGCGATCGGCAATGGTTGGGACATCCTCACCAAGTTGTTTTGCAGCCCGAATCAATTTGTCATCGACATCGGTGAAATTGGATACATATTGGACATCATAGCCTCTATACTCAAAATAACGACGAACCGTGTCAAAGACAATGGCCGGGCGTGCATTTCCAATATGGATATAGTTATAGACAGTCGGACCGCATACATACATCTTTACCTTACCCTCTTCAAGCGGCACAAATGTTTCTTTTTTACGTGTTAATGTATTATAAAGTTGAATTGTCATACTGCTTACTCCTTTCATTCTTCACCTGTTCCAGCATTTCTCTTAATCGGGCCACCTCTGCTTCTAATGCCTTAAAGTGGTCTGAGATCGGATCAGGCAGGTCCCGGTGATTGAAATCTTTTTTCACCCGCTTGCCATCTTGGATAACAACCGTTCCGGGAACCCCGACAACCGTCGAGTTGGGAGGAACGTCTTTTAAAACGACTGAGCCCGCACCGATTTTTGAATTTTCTCCAATCGTGATAGAGCCGAGGACTTTTGCTCCAGTCGCAATTAACGCATTGTCCATGATCGTTGGATGCCGCTTACCTTTTTCTTTTCCTGTACCGCCAAGGGTGACTCCCTGGAAAACGGTCACATTGTCGCCAATTTCACAGGTTTCACCAATCACAACGCCCATGCCGTGATCGATAAAGAACCGGCGGCCAATTTTGGCTCCAGGGTGAATTTCAATTCCCGTTAAAAACCGGCTGAACTGCGATACTGCTCTTGCCAAAAAATAAAATTTCCGCTTATACAGGGCATGGGCAAGCCGGTGGTACCATATGGCATGCAAACCCGAATACGTTAAGATGACCTCAAAATAATTCCTTGCGGCAGGATCCTGTTCAAACACCACTTCCAGATCTTCTTTTAACCGTTTAAACATTTGCTTTTCCCCCCATCATTCTTCCTTAAATGCTTTTCACAAAACCCATCCCTAGCTGTCCTGTCGATCCATGCATATCCCTGACCCTCAATCAATCAAACACGTCCAACTGCCGAACCGCTGCAAAGACATCGTCATTTCCGCCTTCCGAATCCATCCCGATTAGCAAAAAAGCGTCCCTGTCATAAACGACAGAGACGCTTCGGCGCGGTTCCACTCTGTTTAGGCCCCCTCACCAAAACGGGAAGTAAATGGTCTCAACTTTGTCCTGTTAACGGAAGGCTGCCGCCCAAATCTACTCGTTAAACCTCTTTCGACCCGGGACTCCAAGGTGCACTTCAAAAAACGAGTAGCTTGAACCACTTTCAGCCGATGATGGTTCTCTCTAAAAAGCATCGTTTTTTTACTTTTCCTCTTCTACATTTTTTCTTATTCGTTTTTTCTTTTACTATATTATATTTTCGCTTAAATGTTAACTAATAATATTGCGAATCCGTGTCAGCACTTTTTCCTTACCCAATAACTCAATCGCTTTTGGCAAATCAGGTCCGTGCGTCTGCCCTGTCACTGCCGCCCGAATCGGCATAAACAGATTTTTCCCCTTCTGTCCGGTTGCTTTCTGTACAGCTTTCATCGCTGCCTTAATTTCATCTGCTTTAAAGGATGCAAGCTGCTCCAGCTCCTGAGCAAATGCAGAAAGTACTTCTGGCACCTGTTCACCAGCTACTATTTCCTTCGCTTCTTCCTCATATTCTGCTTCATCCTTAAAGAACATATCCGTTAATTCAACAATTTCGGCGCCGTAGCTCATTTTTTCCTGGAATAATTCAATGAGGCTTCGTGCCCAGGCGGCTTGCTCTTCATTCATTTTTTCCGGAAGTTTGCCCGCTTTAATCAAATGCGGAAGCGAAATTGCCACTACCTTGTCGAGATCCGCTTTTTTCACGTATTGATTGTTCATCCAGGTCAGCTTATTTTTATCAAATAGCGCAGGTGATTTTGACAAGCGAGCCGCATCAAAAATTCGAATAAATTCATCTTTCGAAAAAATTTCTTCCTCCCCCTGCGGTGACCAGCCAAGCAGTGCAATGAAATTAAAAAGCGCCTCTGGCAGATAGCCTAACTCTTCGTATTGTTCAATAAATTGGATGATCGACCCATCGCGTTTACTTAGCTTTTTCCGGCTTTCATTGACAATGAGGGTCATATGGCCGAACTTCGGCGGCTCCCAGCCCAATGCCTCATATACCATTAACTGCTTTGGCGTGTTGGAAATATGGTCATCCCCGCGCAGAACATGGCTGATGTTCATTAAATGGTCATCGATCGCAACCGCAAAGTTATAAGTTGGGGTTCCGTCTTTTTTAATCATCACCCAGTCCCCAAGGCCTTCAGATTCAAATGAGACAACGCCCTTTACCATATCATCAAACGTGTAGGTTTTGCCTTCAGGAACTTTCAGACGAATGCTTGGTTTTCTCCCTTGCGCTTCCAAGCGAGATCGTTCCTCTGCCGTCAGATGGCGGCATTTGCCTGAATAATGCGGCGTTTCGCACCGTTCCATTTGCTCTTCGCGCTCCGCCTCAAGTTCTTCCTCACTGCAGTAGCACTTATAAGCCTGTCCATTGCCGAGTAATTGCTGATAGTAGCTTTGATAGATTTCATTGCGTTCCGATTGACGATATGGCCCATATTCGCCGCCGACATCGACACTTTCATCCCAATCAATTCCAAGCCACTTTAAATATTTTAGCTGGCTTTGTTCTCCACCTTCCACATTTCGCTTTTGATCTGTATCTTCAATGCGGATAATGAATTTTCCGCCTTGGCTGCGTGCAAATAAATAATTAAACAGTGCGGTACGAGCATTGCCGATATGCAAAAATCCTGTTGGACTTGGTGCGTACCGTACGCGAACTTCATTTGACATTACCGGACCTCCTGAAACCATCTGATTTTTCTCTGATTCATTTTACCATTGTGATTCTGAACGATAAAGTGAAACTTCAATCAGCGGCGGTTTTCTTCCTCCCCCACTGATTGTTCGTCCCATTGACACTTCAACAGTGACTTACTGAACTTTCATTAGCAGTACAACGGCTTGCGAAGCAATTCCCTCTTCTCTTCCTGTAAAGCCCAATTTCTCAGTTGTTGTAGCTTTCACATTCACTTGCCCCGGCTGGGCCTCAAGCAGTTCAGCAATCCTTTTTTTCATCTGCTCGATATAGGGTGCCATCTTTGGTTTTTGCGCAATAATCGTACAATCTGCATTCACCAGCTCATACCCTTTTTGCTTTACAAGCGCCCAGACCGTTTCCAGGAGCTTGGCAGAATCCGCGTCTTTAAAAAGTGGATCTGTATCCGGAAAGTGTTTCCCGATATCCCCCTCACCGATTGCTCCAAGGCAGGCATCCGCAATCGTATGCAAAAGGACATCTGCATCGGAATGACCGAGCAGTCCTTTTTCATAGGGAATTGAAATCCCGCCGATTACAAGCGGCCGGCTCTCTACTAATTGATGTACGTCAAAGCCTTGTCCAATTCGGAACATGTTCAACAACCCCTTTTTTTAAATCGATTTTGCTTTTTTAAGATCGCTTCGGCAAAAAATAAGTCTTCCGGGGTCGTCAGTTTAATATTATCGTAATCCCCTTCAACGATTGAAACCGGCACAGCAATTCGCTCAACAAGACTGGCATCATCTGTCCCAACAAACCGATCCTTCTCAGCCTGCCCATATGCTTGTAATAAAATGGACATACGAAAAGCTTGTGGTGTTTGGACAACCCACAAGCTGGATCTTTCAACCGTTTCAACGACAACGGAATCCTTGACAATCTTCATCGTATCTTTTGCGGGAACTCCGATAATCGCAGCCCCCGTTTTTTCTGCCGCCTCTGTTAAACGATGGATAAATTCCTTTTTGATAAATGGCCTAGCACCGTCATGAACAAGGACGATTCCGTCTGTCTGCATCGTTTTAAGGGCATGATATATGCTATGCTGGCGCTCTTCGCCGCCGTGTACCAAGCGTTTTACTTTGGCAATTTTATATCGTTTAAGCAATGAAACAAACTCCTCTTCATCCTGGGGATGAATGGCAACAATCATTCCATCACATCGTTCGTCCTTTTCAAACACCATTAGGGTATGAATAAATACTGGCACCCCATTTAATTCGATCAGAAGCTTGTTTTTTCCCGCTCCCATCCTTTTTCCTTGGCCCGCAGCCGGAATAATGACCTGGTAAGCCATACTAAAACCCCATTCTGTTGATTCAGCGCAAGCTTAACTGGCCTATACTTGCGTGTTTCTTTTTTCTAAAGGAATAAAATTGAAAAAAGGCCATTATAATGCTTTTTCCAATAACTTTGGTTTGGCAAAAATCATCCGTCCTGCAGAAGTTTGCAGCACACTTGTGACAAGCACATCGATGCGTTTTCCAATGTATTCCCGGCCTTCTTCGACAACAATCATCGTCCCATCATCCAAATAGGCGACTCCTTGGTGATACTCTTTGCCGTCTTTAATGACTTGAACACTTAACTCTTCTCCAGGCAAAACAACAGGCTTCACCGCATTTGCCAAATCATTAATATTCAACACCATCACATTTTGCAGTTCACATACTTTGTTTAAGTTAAAATCATTGGTAACAAGAATACCATTTGTTAATTTTGCCAGTTTGACCAGCTTGCTGTCAACTTCCTGAATTTCTTCAAAATCGCCTTCATAAATCTCTACTTTGATTGCCAGTTCTTTTTGAATTCTGTTTAAAATATCAAGACCTCTTCGGCCGCGGTTTCGTTTTAACACATCGGAAGAATCGGCAATATGTTGCAGTTCCTCAAGGACAAAATGCGGAATGACAATCGTCCCTTCTAAAAAGCCCGTCTGGCAAATATCAGCAATACGCCCATCAATAATTACGCTTGTGTCTAAAATTTTGAATGAACTTCCGGCTATTATCTTTTCACTTTCCTCTTCACCCGTTTTCTTTTTACCAATTCGGTTTGTAAACAGGCTCAACAATTCATCCCGTTTTTTAAATCCAACTTGAAAACCTAAATAGCCAAACAATAGTGTCAGCAAAATTGGTGCAACGGTATTTAAAATTGGCAGCTTGATGGCATTGAGCGCAAATCCGATGAGAAAAGCAACCAGTAGCCCGAAAATCAACCCGACACTGCCAAACAGCACGTCTGCAACAGGAACTTTCACAAGTGAATCCTCTGCCCATTTTATAAAATCAATGACATAATCCACTGCCCAAAAAGTTATAAGATAAAAAATAATAGCACCAAGAATAACCGTAACATACGAGTTATTGATCGCCGGAATGTTACCCATGTTTACTAATGATAATAGCTGCGGAATTAACAAAATACCAAGTGTTCCCCCAGTGATCAGGAAACACACTTGAACAATACGTTTTAACATTCCTTCACCTCCTTTTACTCATTATAAACATAATCCCTGATTTGAAACCTTTTATCACACATATTTTTTCCAATTGAAACAAAAATGTAAACAACACCCAAACTAAATCCTTTTCTTCTCTTAGGGTAGCATCGGAAAAATCGACTGTCAAATATAAGCAAAATCATCTATTCTAGCATACTTCCAAAGCGATAATCAACGACCTTTTTCCATCCCCCAATCAGAAATGGCTTCTTTAACCTTTCAGTGATTTATTCGCCAAATGCTGCCCTTAACGCTTCGCGAACAGATGAAACCCCAATCAGTTCAATCCCTGCCGGAGCTTGCCATCCACTTAGATTATTTCTAGGTAAAATGACTCGTTCAAACCCTAGCTTTGCAGCCTCTTGAACCCGCTGCTCAACTCGCGATACCCTTCTGATTTCACCCGTTAATCCCACTTCTCCAATAAAGCAGTCCGTTGGCTTCGTCGGCTTATCCCGGAAGCTGGAAGCAATGCTGACAGCAATCGCTAAATCAATTGCCGGCTCATCTAATTTTACTCCTCCAGCAACCTTCAAATAGGCATCTTGATTTTGCAGAAGCATTCCCACCCTTTTTTCTAAAACAGCCATCAATAAAGGGACCCTGTTATGATCAATGCCCGTTGCCATTCGCCTTGGATTTCCAAAACTTGTCGGTGAAATCAATGCCTGGATTTCCACTAATACGGGACGTGTTCCCTCCATTGAAGCAACAACAGTGGACCCTGCCGCTCCGCGTGACCTTTCTTCAAGGAAAATCTCTGAAGGGTTCTCGACCTCTTCCAGCCCAAATTCTTTCATTTCAAAGATGCCCATTTCATTGGTCGAACCGAAACGGTTTTTGACAGCCCGCAAGATTCTGTACGTATGATGCCTTTCCCCTTCGAAATAAAGAACGGTATCGACCATATGTTCCAGCAATCTCGGTCCGGCGATCGAACCCTCTTTTGTCACATGCCCGACGATAAAGATGGCAATCCCTTTCGTTTTACCGATTCTCATTAACTCGGCCGTACATTCTCGGACTTGGGAAACGCTACCCGGTGCAGAAGTGACTTCCGGATGATAAATCGTTTGAATCGAATCTATGATGACAAATCCCGGGCTTTCATTTTCAATCGTTCGATTGATCTGTTCCAGATTCGTTTCAGCATAGACAAAGAGCGTATCTGCCGAAATAGCCAATCGGTCGGCACGCAATTTCGTTTGTCTTAAGGATTCTTCTCCCGATATGTACAAAACTTTATTGCCCTTTCTTGCCAACTGTGAAGAAACTTGCAACAGCAGCGTTGATTTCCCAATCCCCGGGTCACCGCCAATTAACACAAGGGATCCCTTTACGACGCCGCCGCCCAAAACACGGTTCAATTCTTTTAAGTCTGTCAGGACTCTCGGCTCACTCACTGTTTCGATCGAAGTAATGGGGGCAGGTTTTGACAAAGCAGCTGTTCCCCCCTGCGAATGGGCAAACGCTCCACGACGGTTGGATCCTGTCACTTCGACTTCTTCCACCATTTTGTTCCACTCTCCACAGCCAGGGCATTTTCCCATCCATTTGGGTGATTCATAGCCGCATGCCTGACACATGAACTTCGTTTTTCTTTTTACCATCAACTTTCTTCCTTCCATTAAAAATACAAAGAGGTACACGATGAACAATATTTACGTGTACCTCTTATCAGTTTCCCTTTAATAATGGTTAAAGTGTAAACCTTTATTTGACAAGACTTGTTTGTGTCCGGACAACAAACTCATCATCAGCTACATCAATTACCGTATGCTGCCCTATTTTTAATGTTCCTCTTAAAAGCTCTTCTGAAAGGCGGTCTTCAATGTGCTTTTGAATCGCACGGCGAAGCGGACGTGCTCCATATTCCGGATCATAGCCTTCTTTTGAAATTTTATCTTTCGCTGCATCTGTTAATTCAATCGAAATATCCATTTCTTTTAGACGTTTAATTAGCTGATCAGATAGCAGCGTAACAATTTCCTGTAAATGTTTTTTCTCTAGCGCATGGAAAACAATGATTTCATCAATCCGGTTTAAGAATTCAGGGCGGAATGCTTTTTTCAGCTCTTCCATCACCTTGCTCTTCATATCTTTATAATCCTGCTCGCCGTCTTGAATATTAAATCCAACGTACTTGTTCCGTTTAAGAGCCTCTGCGCCCACATTGGAAGTCATAATCAAAACGGTATTGCGGAAATCAACGGTTCTGCCTTTTGAATCTGTTAAGCGGCCATCTTCCAATACTTGCAATAGAATATTGAAGACATCTGGATGCGCTTTTTCTATTTCATCAAGCAGAATAACGGAGTAAGGCTTTCTGCGAACTTTTTCCGTTAATTGTCCGCCTTCTTCATAGCCGACATATCCCGGAGGTGAACCGACTAGCCGTGATGTTGAATGTTTTTCCATATACTCCGACATATCAATGCGAATCATCGCATCCTCGTCGCCAAACATTGCCTCGGCAAGGGCACGGGCAAGTTCTGTTTTACCAACACCAGTCGGACCAAGGAAGACAAATGAGCCAATTGGCCGCTTTGGATCCTTTAATCCTGCCCTCGCACGGCGAACAGCCTTCGACACTGCTTTGACAGCCTCTTCTTGACCAATCACGCGCGAATGTAAAATCTCTTCCAAGTTTAACAGCTTTTCTGTTTCTGTTTGTGCCAGTTTGGAGACCGGGATTCCCGTCCAGCTGGAAACGACGTTTGCAATATCTTCAACTGTAACTTCACTATTTTCTTGTCCTTGTTTTTCTTTCCAGTTCTTTTTCGTTTCTTCGAGCTGTTCACGCAACCGCTGTTCCGAATCTCTCAATGAAGCTGCTTTTTCAAATTCCTGGCTTTGCACTGCTGCATCCTTCTCTTTTCGGACTTCTTCCAACTTTGCTTCCAATTCCTTTAGATTCGGCGGCGTTGTGTAGGAACGAAGCCGCACTTTTGAACCGGCTTCATCAATTAAGTCGATTGCTTTGTCCGGTAAAAAGCGGTCGGAAATATAGCGGTCGGACAGTTTAACCGCTGCTTCAATCGCATCATCTTTAATGGACACGCGATGGTGAGCCTCATAACGATCCCGCAAACCTTGTAAAATTTGAATCGATTCTTCAAGGGTCGGTTCATCAACACGGATTGGCTGAAAACGCCGTTCCAGTGCAGCATCTTTTTCAATGTATTTCCGATATTCATCAAGCGTCGTTGCTCCGATGCATTGCAGCTCGCCTCGGGCTAAAGAAGGCTTTAGAATATTGGAGGCATCAATTGCACCTTCAGCACCGCCGGCACCAATTAACGTATGAAGCTCATCAATAAACAAAATAATATTGCCTGCTTGACGGATTTCGTCCATTACTTTCTTTAAGCGATCCTCAAATTCACCTCGATACTTTGTGCCTGCAACCACGGTTCCCATATCAAGGGTCATAACGCGCTTGTCACGCAGAATCTCTGGGACTTCATTATTCACGATTTGCTGGGCAAGCCCTTCAGCAATCGCCGTTTTTCCAACGCCCGGTTCGCCGATTAAGACGGGGTTGTTTTTCGTCCGGCGGCTGAGCACCTCAATGACCCGCTGAATTTCTTTTGCACGGCCGATGACTGGATCCAAGCTGCCTTCACGGGCAATTGCGGTAAGATCGCGGGCAAGGCTGTCTAATGTTGGGGTATTCGCATTTGCCGATGCACCGCCTTGGTGTCCTCCAGTTTCGTTGCTTCCTAATAACTGCAGGACTTGCTGACGTGCTTTATTCAGGCTTACTCCAAGATTGTTTAGAACCCTTGCAGCCACACCTTCGCCTTCCCGGATTAATCCGAGTAAAATATGCTCTGTTCCGACATATGAATGTCCTAGCTTGCGTGCTTCATCCATTGAAAGCTCAATCACTTTTTTAGCCCTTGGTGTATAATGAATCGTTTGTGAAGTATCTTGGCCTTTCCCAATTAAATTTTCTACTTCTTTTTGAATTTTTTCTGCTCCAAGGCCAAGACCATAAAGAGCTTTTGCAGCAATTCCTTCACCTTCCCTTACTAGTCCAAGCAAAATATGCTCCGTGCCAATATTGTTATGTCCTAGACGAATTGCTTCTTCCTGTGCCAACGCCAACACCTTTTGGGCTCTTTCAGTAAAACGGCCGAACATCATATTGATTTCCTCCTTACTTTTTATCTTGTTCCATCATTAACCTTTCCCGAATAAGGGCGGCTCTTCGAATATCCCGTTCATGCGGTCTTAACGGCCCGCCGGCATACAGCTGAAGAAAACCCGGTTGAGTTAAGATCATTAATTCATTTAAAATAGTTTTGGAAACATTCTTGATGTATCCCATATCAATCCCAAGTCGAACGTCTGATAAACACCTTGCTGCTTCTTTCGTTTCAATGATGCGGCTGTTCGTCAAAATCCCATAAGATCGATACACCCTGTCTTCTAATTGTATGTCCGAAGTTTTTCGTAATGCGTCACGCGCAGACCTTTCTTGAGAAATCAATTGGCTAACAACACTTTGTAAATCTTCAACAATATCCTGTTCCGATTTTCCCAATGTTATTTGGTTTGATATTTGGAATATATTCCCTAACGCTTCACTGCCTTCACCATATATTCCTCTTACCACTAATCCTAGCTGATTAATCGCCGGTATGATCCGATTCAGCTGCTGGGTTAAAATTAACCCTGGCAAGTGCATCATAACGGATGCCCTTAGCCCAGTTCCTACATTTGTCGGACAACTGGTCAAATATCCACGCTCTTCATCAAACGCATAATGTAGGCGCCCTTCAAGCCAGTCATCCATATCATTGGCTGTCTGTAAAGCTTCAGAAAGCTGCAGACCCGGAAATAAACATTGGATTCGAAGGTGGTCTTCCTCGTTGATCATTATACTTACTTCTTCATTTTCTGTTACCAGGCAGGCTCCATATGGTGAATCTTCTGCCAATTGAGGGCTAATGAGGTGTTTTTCAACCAACACCCTTTTTTGCAGTGGCTGCATTTCATCTATTTTCAGTAATTCCATTGATCCATATTTCTTAAAACCTGCTTCTTTATGAATCTCTTCCATTTTTTCAATGACAGCTTTTGCTTCTTCATGAGAAAAAATGGTTGGAAATTTAAATTCTTCAAAATTCCGAGCCAAACGAATGCGCGAACTTAAAACAATATCTGAATCAGGCCCTTCTTCACTCATCCATGAACTAATTGCTTGACTGATAAATCGTTCGAGTGACATTTATTCTTCCCCCCCTGCCGCTTCTTTCTCAAGGGAACGAATTTCGTCTCTAATTTCAGCTGCTTTTTCAAATTCTTCGTTGGTGATTTTTTCCTTCAACAAACCTTTAAGCTCTTCAATTTTTTTGCGCAAGTGAATCCCCCCACCTGCCCGCTTTGGAATTTTCCCGTGATGTGCCCAATTCCCGCCATGAAGCCTTCTTAATACAGGCTTGAGCTGTTCTTTAAAAGTCTCGTAGCAATGGGAACACCCGAAGCGGCCTGCATTAACAAATTGCGGATAGGTCATGGAACACTTTTCACATTGCAGTACTTCCTCTTGGTGAAAAGCATTTTGATTGGGGTGTTGGAAGGCGGGCTCCATATTCAAAATGCCTGCTAGTAAATTGTTAAATGAAAAACCTGAACCTCCGTGCAGCATAAACATTTCACCTTTTTCTTGGGCACATTTCTCACAAAGGTGAACTTCCGTTTTTTCTCCATTTACGATTTTCGTAAAATGAAGCGTTGCCGGGTTTTGATTGCACTCCTGACAGATCATTTTTCCCCCTCCAGCTCGCTTGGCATTAAATCAGAATTAGTAACGATATATTTTGTATGCGCAATTCAACTGTACTTCAAATTTTGTTCAAAAGTCTTGTCAATCGCCGAGTTTTCTTTAACATTATCATTTGCATTGATTAAGTTCGTTACAATATAGCAGATTTCCTGCTTTCTGCCATTGATGTTTCCCTCAATAACATTGATTATAATGGGGCTGGCATTTAACCTCGGCTAACCCTGCAAACAATCCAAGTTTGTGATTACTGTAAATTCGGATCATATTATAAACAGATTTTCTCAGCTGTCTTTTCTGCCTACCTGCTGCTGCTGTTTATTTAAATTTTAATGTTGTCAACATCGCTTTAAGCATCCGTGCCCTCAGTTCATCCCGATATGGCAATTCGATGTAAAGAACAGATCTGTCGATAACACTAAGCATAATTTTCGCTTCTCTTGTTGTAATAATTTCCTCTTGCACAAGCCGATAAATAACATCTTCGGCACTTGCCTGGCTAATCCTGTTATCAAAAAGTGACAATAAATGGTCAATTAGTTGGGCAGCATCATGAGATTGAACTTTCATGATTCGAATATAGCCTCCGCCGCCGCGTTTGCTTTCGACGATATATCCCCGTTCAATAGTAAATCGAGTATTAATGACATAGTTTATTTGAGATGGTACACACTGAAATTTATCCGCAATCTCACTTCTCTTAATTTCGACTAAATCCTCTTCACTCATTTCTAAGACATGTTTTAAATAATTTTCAATGATATCGGAGATGTTTCTCATCTACGCACCCCCTATCTGACTTTGCGTATTGTCAAAAGTTATATATTAAAAAGTTAATAAATCCTTGATTTAGTGGGCTTTAAAATGCAAAAAACTTGCCACCCCCTAAAATCTAAGGATAATTGAGGTTACCCCACACACAACATCCCAGATTGGAAGTGACAAGTTTGTACCCTCAATTATTAACTTATTTAATGGAATTTATCAAGCATCAAGATCAGGTAATTCGAACATTACTTACACTTCTCGTTGGAAAGGGTATGTTTGAAAAACCTGAAGAAACGCCTGTTAATAAACCTTATCGAAAACTTCAAGTCGATGAACTTCCTATCATCGAAACCTTTGAAAAACTTGATTATCAAAAACTCCTCACCGATTATCTTGAGAAAAACGGTAAACCCTTAAAACCGGTTCAAAGACGTTCAAATACAAAAGCAATTGTACCTAAGTCAATGAACTGTCCAGCGTGTGGTGCTCCATCGGATTATCTTTATGCCAATAATGGAGGCAAAGGACAGTATCAATGTAAGGTATGTTCCTGCCTTTTTAACAATAAGAGTCGTTATTTGAAAGAGGCTATTCTTAAGTGCCCTCATTGTTCAAAAACCCTTGAAAAAGTTAAGGAGCGACAAGATTTTGACGTGTTCAAGTGCAAAAATAACGATTGTCCCTATTACCAAAAGAAACTAAACGGCATGTCTTCCAAAGAAAAGAAACGGTTTAAAAAGGATCCGCAGGCATTTAAATTACGATACATTTTTCGCCGGTTTCACCTTGATTTTAAGCCTCTTTCCAAGGAATCACCTGAACTTCCAGTAGTGGATTTGTCAAAGATTTACGCATCTCCACATACATTGGGGTTGATTCTAACTTACCATGTCAACTATGGCCTTTCAGCTCGTAAAACAGCTGCCATTATGCAGGATGTCCATGGTGTATCCATTTCACATCAAACGATTTTGAACTACGAAAACAGCGTCGCTCTTTTGCTTAAGCCATATATTGATCATTACCCTTACGAGCTTTCCGATCAATTTTGTGGCGATGAAACCTATATTCGAGTGAATGGTCACTGGCATTACTTATTTTTCTTTTTCGATGCGGTGAAGAAAATCATCCTTTCTTATCCGGTCTCACCGAATCGAGATACGGTTTCCGCTATTCGTGCAATGGATGATGTCTTATTGAAGATGAAAGAGATTCCAAAAGATTTAACCTTTGTGGTAGACGGAAATCCGATCTATCTGCTAGCCCAACATTTCTTCGCACAGCACGGCATTTCCTTTGATGTGAAGCAAGTGATTGGGCTGACAAACGACGATCCTGTTTCGACGGAATACAGACCTCTTAAGCAAATTATCGAGAGACTTAACCGCACTTTTAAGGGCAACTATCGTTCCACTCATGGCTTTGGGTCGGAACATGGTTCAGTTTCTTTTGTCACGTTGTTTGTGGCGTACTTTAATTTCCTTCGTCCACATGCAAGTTTAGAGGGCAAAGTCCCGGTAGTGAATCCAGAACTATCAGGGCTTCCTACAATGCCCGCGCGATGGACAAAGTTAATGGAATTAGCTCAACGCTGGATTATCCAGCAGCGGTCTACCTAACTTTTTGTTTAGCAGAGCCCTTGAATAAAACTAGCATCCGGCGAAGCGAACTCTTGACAAACCGAACTAGCCAATGGTTTAAAATGGAAAAACCAAGGGCTATTTAGCATGCCTTCTTTTTGTCCCCGTCGCCCTTGGTAAAGTAAACGCAAACCATTGGCGTGTTTGTCAAGAGCGGTTGCGGGGGCATACCCGCCCAGTAAATGGAAGAAATATTAAATCGCTAGGTAGTTTTCATAGAACTTTTGACACTACCTGACTTTGACTATATTTGACATTAATTATACATGAAAAACCAATGCCGGTGCAACGGTCTAATACTAAGATATTTTCTCCAACTATTTGAAGTGCAAAACCTGTTCCTTGCTAAAAAAATGGATCTTATGATTGGTGAGGATTTGAGCAAGAGTTGGACAGATGGACAAACAAGAAAAACCGGGCAAAAACCGCCCGGTCCTTTTTAGTTTGGCGGATAAACGAGGTCTGTTGATTTCCGCTCCAGGCACTCGCTTTCCGGGGGGCGTGCGGGGGAACCAGTAGTACCATTTCACCCTGAAAAATAGGGGAATTGGCCATTAGGGAAGCTAGTTATGACCGTTTTGACCCAAAAAACAGGAGAATTGGGCATTAGGGAAGCTAGTAGTGACCGTTTTGACCCAAAAAACAGGAGAATTGGGCATTAAGGAAGCTAGTTATGACCGTTTTGACCCAAAAAACAGGGGAATCGGGCATTAAGGAAGCTAGTTATGACCGCTTTGACCCAAAAAACAGGAGAATTGGGCATTAGGGAAGCCTCTAGTGACCATTTATCTTGATAAATATGAGAATTGGACTCCTTCATTTTTATTGGTATCTTTATGGCGATAAACGTCTCTATAAACCATTTTTTACCTTTTAATAGTCAAGAGATAAGTTAAGATATAAATTCTGATATTACAAAAAAGACAATCCTTTAAGGATTGTCTTTTTCTTTGCCTGGCAACGTCCTACTCTCACAGGAACTTGCGTTCCAACTACCATCGGCGCTGAGAAGCTTAACTTCCGTGTTCGGTATGGGAACGGGTGTGACCTTCTCGCCATTGCCGCCAAGCTATTTTGTTGAGGTTCATTCCCTCAAAACTAGGTAATCAAGAAGAAGTAAAAGAAGAACGAGTTCGCGCATTCAACTACATTGGTTAAGTCCTCGATCGATTAGTATCAGTCAGCTCCACACGTCACCGCGCTTCCACCTCTGACCTATCAACCTGATCGTCTTTCAGGGATCTTACTAGCTTGACGCTATGGGAAATCTCATCTTGAGGGGGGCTTCATGCTTAGATGCTTTCAGCACTTATCCCGTCCGCACATAGCTACCCAGCGATGCCTTTGGCAAGACAACTGGTACACCAGCGGTGCGTCCATCCCGGTCCTCTCGTACTAAGGACAGCTCCTCTCAAATTTCCTGCGCCCACGACGGATAGGGACCGAACTGTCTCACGACGTTCTGAACCCAGCTCGCGTACCGCTTTAATGGGCGAACAGCCCAACCCTTGGGACCGACTACAGCCCCAGGATGCGATGAGCCGACATCGAGGTGCCAAACCTCCCCGTCGATGTGGACTCTTGGGGGAGATAAGCCTGTTATCCCCGGGGTAGCTTTTATCCGTTGAGCGATGGCCCTTCCATGCGGAACCACCGGATCACTAAGCCCGACTTTCGTCCCTGCTCGACTTGTAGGTCTCGCAGTCAAGCTCCCTTGTGCCTTTACACTCTACGAATGATTTCCAACCATTCTGAGGGAACCTTTGGGCGCCTCCGTTACTCTTTAGGAGGCGACCGCCCCAGTCAAACTGCCCACCTGACACTGTCTCCCACCCAGAATTTGTGGGTGCGGGTTAGAATTTCAATACAGCCAGGGTAGTATCCCACCGACGCCTCCACCGAAGCTGGCGCTCCGGTTTCTACGGCTCCTACCTATCCTGTACAAGCTGTACCGAAATTCAATATCAGGCTACAGTAAAGCTCCACGGGGTCTTTCCGTCCTGTCGCGGGTAACCTGCATCTTCACAGGTACTATAATTTCACCGAGTCTCTCGTTGAGACAGTGCCCAGATCGTTACGCCTTTCGTGCGGGTCGGAACTTACCCGACAAGGAATTTCGCTACCTTAGGACCGTTATAGTTACGGCCGCCGTTTACTGGGGCTTCAATTCAGAGCTTCGCTTTGTGAGCTAACCCCTCCTCTTAACCTTCCAGCACCGGGCAGGCGTCAGCCCCTATACTTCGCCTTGCGGCTTCGCAGAGACCTGTGTTTTTGCTAAACAGTCGCCTGGGCCTATTCACTGCGGCTCTTCGGGGCGTGAACCCCAAAGAGCACCCCTTCTCCCGAAGTTACGGGGTCATTTTGCCGAGTTCCTTAACGAGAGTTCTCTCGCTCACCTTAGGATTCTCTCCTCGCCTACCTGTGTCGGTTTGCGGTACGGGCACCTTTTATCTCGCTAGAGGCTTTTCTTGGCAGTGTGGAATCAGGAACTTCGGTACTCGATTTCCCTCGGCATCACAGCTCAGCCTAATGTCAGCGGGATTTGCCTCACTGACAGCCTAACTGCTTACACGCACATATCCAGCAGTGCGCTTACCCTATCCTCCTGCGTCCCCCCACTCGCTCAAACGATAAAGAGGTGGTACAGGAATATCAACCTGTTGTCCATCGCCTACGCCTTTCGGCCTCGGCTTAGGTCCCGACTAACCCTGAGCGGACGAGCCTTCCTCAGGAAACCTTAGGCATTCGGTGGATGAGATTCTCACTCATCTTTCGCTACTCATACCGGCATTCTCACTTCTAAGCGCTCCACCGGTCCTTCCGGTCCAGCTTCAACGCCCTTAGAACGCTCTCCTACCGCGGACACCATCGGTGTCCACCCACAGCTTCGGTGATACGTTTAGCCCCGGTACATTTTCGGCGCAGAGTCACTCGACCAGTGAGCTATTACGCACTCTTTAAATGGTGGCTGCTTCTAAGCCAACATCCTGGTTGTCTAAGCAACTCCACATCCTTTTCCACTTAACGTATACTTTGGGACCTTAGCTGGTGGTCTGGGCTGTTTCCCTTTTGACTACGGATCTTATCACTCGCAGTCTGACTCCCACGGATAAGTCTTTGGCATTCGGAGTTTGTCTGAATTCGGTAACCCGATGAGGGCCCCTAGTCCAAACAGTGCTCTACCTCCAAGACTCTTGCACGTGAGGCTAGCCCTAAAGCTATTTCGGAGAGAACCAGCTATCTCCAAGTTCGATTGGAATTTCTCCGCTACCCACACCTCATCCGCGCACTTTTCAACGTGCGTCGGTTCGGGCCTCCAGTAGGTGTTACCCTACCTTCACCCTGGACATGGGTAGATCACCTGGTTTCGGGTCTACGACCACATACTCTTACGCCCTGATTAAGACTCGCTTTCGCTGCGGCTCCGTCTCTTCGACTTAACCTTGCATGTAATCGTAACTCGCCGGTTCATTCTACAAAAGGCACGCCATTACGCAAAAACGCGCTTTGACTACTTGTAGGCACACGGTTTCAGGAACTGTTTCACTCCCCTTCCGGGGTGCTTTTCACCTTTCCCTCACGGTACTGGTTCACTATCGGTCACTAGGGAGTATTTAGCCTTGGGAGATGGTCCGTCCCAGCTTCCGACCGGATTTCACGTGTCCGGCCGTACTCAGGATCCACTCAGGAGGGAACGAAGTTTCAACTACAGGGCTTTTACCTTCTACGGCAGACCTTTCCAGATCGCTTCATTTACCCCGTTCCTTTGTAACTCCATATTGAGTGTCCTACAACCCCGAAAGGCAAGCCTTTCGGTTTGGGCTGTTCCCGTTTCGCTCGCCGCTACTTGGGGAATCGCGTTTGCTTTCTCTTCCTCCGGGTACTTAGATGTTTCAGTTCCCCGGGTCTGCCTTCATTACCCTATGGATTCAGGTAAAGATACTGTTCCATTACGAACAGTGGGTTCCCCCATTCGGAAATCTCCGGATCAAAGCTTACTTACAGCTCCCCGAAGCATATCGGTGTTAGTCCCGTCCTTCATCGGCTCCTAGTGCCAAGGCATCCACCGTGCGCCCTTTCTAACTTAACCTGCGGCTCATATCAGCTATGCTTCTATTTCGCCTTGAAAAAGGTTGAAAATCTAAAATGGCGATCACTCGGTTCTTGCTTGGTACTTCTTCTATACGATTATCTAGTTTTCAAAGAACGAATATAAATAAGAGAGAATTGTTCTCTCAAAACTAAACGAACAATATACGTCAATAATCATCCAACTCATTGATGTCCGAAAGGACATTTTCCTTAGAAAGGAGGTGATCCAGCCGCACCTTCCGATACGGCTACCTTGTTACGACTTCACCCCAATCATCTGTCCCACCTTAGGCGGCTGGCTCCTTACGGTTACCCCACCGACTTCGGGTGTTACAAACTCTCGTGGTGTGACGGGCGGTGTGTACAAGGCCCGGGAACGTATTCACCGCGGCATGCTGATCCGCGATTACTAGCGATTCCGGCTTCATGCAGGCGAGTTGCAGCCTGCAATCCGAACTGAGAATGGTTTTATGGGATTGGCTAAACCTCGCGGTCTTGCTGCCCTTTGTACCATCCATTGTAGCACGTGTGTAGCCCAGGTCATAAGGGGCATGATGATTTGACCTCATCCCCACCTTCCTCCGGTTTGTCACCGGCAGTCACCTTAGAGTGCCCAACTGAATGCTGGCAACTAAGATCAAGGGTTGCGCTCGTTGCGGGACTTAACCCAACATCTCACGACACGAGCTGACGACAACCATGCACCACCTGTCACTCTGTCCCCCGAAGGGGAAAGTCCTATCTCTAGGAGTGTCAGAGGATGTCAAGACCTGGTAAGGTTCTTCGCGTTGCTTCGAATTAAACCACATGCTCCACCGCTTGTGCGGGCCCCCGTCAATTCCTTTGAGTTTCAGCCTTGCGGCCGTACTCCCCAGGCGGAGTGCTTAATGCGTTAGCTGCAGCACTAAAGGGCGGAAACCCTCTAACACTTAGCACTCATCGTTTACGGCGTGGACTACCAGGGTATCTAATCCTGTTTGCTCCCCACGCTTTCGCGCCTCAGCGTCAGTTACAGACCAGAAAGCCGCCTTCGCCACTGGTGTTCCTCCACATCTCTACGCATTTCACCGCTACACGTGGAATTCCGCTTTCCTCTTCTGCACTCAAGTCCCCCAGTTTCCAATGACCCTCCACGGTTGAGCCGTGGGCTTTCACATCAGACTTAAAGAACCGCCTGCGCGCGCTTTACGCCCAATAATTCCGGACAACGCTTGCCACCTACGTATTACCGCGGCTGCTGGCACGTAGTTAGCCGTGGCTTTCTGGTTAGGTACCGTCAAGGTACCGGCAGTTACTCCGATACTTGTTCTTCCCTAACAACAGAGTTTTACGACCCGAAGGCCTTCATCACTCACGCGGCGTTGCTCCGTCAGACTTTCGTCCATTGCGGAAGATTCCCTACTGCTGCCTCCCGTAGGAGTCTGGGCCGTGTCTCAGTCCCAGTGTGGCCGATCACCCTCTCAGGTCGGCTACGCATCGTTGCCTTGGTGAGCCGTTACCTCACCAACTAGCTAATGCGCCGCGGGTCCATCTGTAAGTGACAGCCAAAGCCGTCTTTCAGCTTTCCTTCATGCGAAGGAAAGAATTACCCGGTATTAGCACCGGTTTCCCGGTGTTATCCCAGTCTTACAGGCAGGTTGCCCACGTGTTACTCACCCGTCCGCCGCTAATCATCAGGAGCAAGCTCCTAATGATTCGCTCGACTTGCATGTATTAGGCACGCCGCCAGCGTTCGTCCTGAGCCAGGATCAAACTCTCCGAAGAACAGGATGCTCTAGTGTCGACGTTCGCAACAGGACGTTGCGGCTTTTAGTCGACCGAAGAACAGAAACGTTTGATATAGCTCATTTAAAATTAACGTTGGCTGATGCTGCTTCAAAAAGCAAAACATCATGATTATTTGTTGACGTAATTGTTTGTTTAGTTTTCAAAGAACAATCATTGCCGAGGAGTAACTTTTTAATAATATCAACTTTAAAATATAAAGTCAATATCTTTTTTTAAAATTTAAATGGTGGAGGATAGCGGGATCGAACCGCTGACCTCCTGCGTGCAAAGCAGGCGCTCTCCCAGCTGAGCTAATCCCCCAAAATGACCTTACTGGTCGGGAAGACAGGATTCGAACCTGCGACCCCTTGGTCCCAAACCAAGTGCTCTACCAAGCTGAGCTACTTCCCGATATAAGCGCGCCCGAAAGGAGTCGAACCCATAACCTTCTGATCCGTAGTCAGACGCTCTATCCAATTGAGCTACGGGCGCATTTTAGTAATGGTGCCGAGGACCGGAATCGAACCGGTACGGTAGTCACCTACCGCAGGATTTTAAGTCCTGTGCGTCTGCCAGTTCCGCCACCCCGGCAATAATGGAGCGGAAGACGGGATTCGAACCCGCGACCCCCACCTTGGCAAGGTGGTGTTCTACCACTGAACTACTTCCGCATTATCAAACTGGTGCGGGTGAAGGGAGTCGAACCCCCACGCCTTGCGGCGCCAGATCCTAAGTCTGGTGCGTCTGCCAATTCCGCCACACCCGCATGTTCATTAAAAGTGGTGAGCCATGAAGGACTCGAACCTTCGACCCTCTGATTAAAAGTCAGATGCTCTACCGACTGAGCTAATGGCTCGTACACGTGGTGCCGGCCAGAGGACTTGAACCCCCAACCTACTGATTACAAGTCAGTTGCTCTACCAATTGAGCTAGACCGGCATAAACAAATATAGTATATGGTGGAGGATGACGGGATCGAACCGCCGACCCTCTGCTTGTAAGGCAGATGCTCTCCCAGCTGAGCTAATCCTCCATACAATCGCCTGGCAACGTCCTACTCTCACAGGAACTTGCGTTCCAACTACCATCGGCGCTGAGAAGCTTAACTTCCGTGTTCGGTATGGGAACGGGTGTGACCTTCTCGCCATTGCCGCCAAGCTATTTTGTTGAGGTTCATTCCCTCAAAACTAGGTAATCAAGAAGAAGTAAACGAAGAACAAGTTCGCGCATTCAACTACATTGGTTAAGTCCTCGATCGATTAGTATCAGTCAGCTCCACACGTCACCGCGCTTCCACCTCTGACCTATCAACCTGATCGTCTTTCAGGGATCTTACTAGCTTGACGCTATGGGAAATCTCATCTTGAGGGGGGCTTCATGCTTAGATGCTTTCAGCACTTATCCCGTCCGCACATAGCTACCCAGCGATGCCTTTGGCAAGACAACTGGTACACCAGCGGTGCGTCCATCCCGGTCCTCTCGTACTAAGGACAGCTCCTCTCAAATTTCCTGCGCCCACGACGGATAGGGACCGAACTGTCTCACGACGTTCTGAACCCAGCTCGCGTACCGCTTTAATGGGCGAACAGCCCAACCCTTGGGACCGACTACAGCCCCAGGATGCGATGAGCCGACATCGAGGTGCCAAACCTCCCCGTCGATGTGGACTCTTGGGGGAGATAAGCCTGTTATCCCCGGGGTAGCTTTTATCCGTTGAGCGATGGCCCTTCCATGCGGAACCACCGGATCACTAAGCCCGACTTTCGTCCCTGCTCGACTTGTAGGTCTCGCAGTCAAGCTCCCTTGTGCCTTTACACTCTACGAATGATTTCCAACCATTCTGAGGGAACCTTTGGGCGCCTCCGTTACTCTTTAGGAGGCGACCGCCCCAGTCAAACTGCCCACCTGACACTGTCTCCCACCCAGAATTTGTGGGTGCGGGTTAGAATTTCAATACAGCCAGGGTAGTATCCCACCGACGCCTCCACCGAAGCTGGCGCTCCGGTTTCTACGGCTCCTACCTATCCTGTACAAGCTGTACCGAAATTCAATATCAGGCTACAGTAAAGCTCCACGGGGTCTTTCCGTCCTGTCGCGGGTAACCTGCATCTTCACAGGTACTATAATTTCACCGAGTCTCTCGTTGAGACAGTGCCCAGATCGTTACGCCTTTCGTGCGGGTCGGAACTTACCCGACAAGGAATTTCGCTACCTTAGGACCGTTATAGTTACGGCCGCCGTTTACTGGGGCTTCAATTCAGAGCTTCGCTTTGTGAGCTAACCCCTCCTCTTAACCTTCCAGCACCGGGCAGGCGTCAGCCCCTATACTTCGCCTTGCGGCTTCGCAGAGACCTGTGTTTTTGCTAAACAGTCGCCTAGGCCTATTCACTGCGGCTCTTCGGGGCGTAAACCCCAAAGAGCACCCCTTCTCCCGAAGTTACGGGGTCATTTTGCCGAGTTCCTTAACGAGAGTTCTCTCGCTCACCTTAGGATTCTCTCCTCGCCTACCTGTGTCGGTTTGCGGTACGGGCACCTTTTATCTCGCTAGAGGCTTTTCTTGGCAGTGTGGAATCAGGAACTTCGGTACTCGATTTCCCTCGGCATCACAGCTCAGCCTAATGTCAGCGGGATTTGCCTCACTGACAGCCTAACTGCTTACACGCACATATCCAGCAGTGCGCTTACCCTATCCTCCTGCGTCCCCCCACTCGCTCAAACGATAAAGAGGTGGTACAGGAATATCAACCTGTTGTCCATCGCCTACGCCTTTCGGCCTCGGCTTAGGTCCCGACTAACCCTGAGCGGACGAGCCTTCCTCAGGAAACCTTAGGCATTCGGTGGATGAGATTCTCACTCATCTTTCGCTACTCATACCGGCATTCTCACTTCTAAGCGCTCCACCGGTCCTTCCGGTCCAGCTTCAACGCCCTTAGAACGCTCTCCTACCGCGGACACCATCGGTGTCCACCCACAGCTTCGGTGATACGTTTAGCCCCGGTACATTTTCGGCGCAGAGTCACTCGACCAGTGAGCTATTACGCACTCTTTAAATGGTGGCTGCTTCTAAGCCAACATCCTGGTTGTCTAAGCAACTCCACATCCTTTTCCACTTAACGTATACTTTGGGACCTTAGCTGGTGGTCTGGGCTGTTTCCCTTTTGACTACGGATCTTATCACTCGCAGTCTGACTCCCACGGATAAGTCTTTGGCATTCGGAGTTTGTCTGAATTCGGTAACCCGATGAGGGCCCCTAGTCCAAACAGTGCTCTACCTCCAAGACTCTTGCACGTGAGGCTAGCCCTAAAGCTATTTCGGAGAGAACCAGCTATCTCCAAGTTCGATTGGAATTTCTCCGCTACCCACACCTCATCCGCGCACTTTTCAACGTGCGTCGGTTCGGGCCTCCAGTAGGTGTTACCCTACCTTCACCCTGGACATGGGTAGATCACCTGGTTTCGGGTCTACGACCACATACTCTTACGCCCTGATTAAGACTCGCTTTCGCTGCGGCTCCGTCTCTTCGACTTAACCTTGCATGTAATCGTAACTCGCCGGTTCATTCTACAAAAGGCACGCCATTACGCAAAAACGCGCTTTGACTACTTGTAGGCACACGGTTTCAGGAACTGTTTCACTCCCCTTCCGGGGTGCTTTTCACCTTTCCCTCACGGTACTGGTTCACTATCGGTCACTAGGGAGTATTTAGCCTTGGGAGATGGTCCCTCCCAGCTTCCGACCGGATTTCACGTGTCCGGCCGTACTCAGGATCCACTCAGGAGGGAACGAAGTTTCAACTACAGGGCTTTTACCTTCTACGGCAGACCTTTCCAGATCGCTTCATTTACCCCGTTCCTTTGTAACTCCATATTGAGTGTCCTACAACCCCGAAAGGCAAGCCTTTCGGTTTGGGCTGTTCCCGTTTCGCTCGCCGCTACTTGGGGAATCGCGTTTGCTTTCTCTTCCTCCGGGTACTTAGATGTTTCAGTTCCCCGGGTCTGCCTTCATTACCCTATGGATTCAGGTAAAGATACTGTTCCATTACGAACAGTGGGTTCCCCCATTCGGAAATCTCCGGATCAAAGCTTACTTACAGCTCCCCGAAGCATATCGGTGTTAGTCCCGTCCTTCATCGGCTCCTAGTGCCAAGGCATCCACCGTGCGCCCTTTCTAACTTAACCTGCGGCTCATATCAGCTATGCTTCTATTTCGCCTTGAAAAAGGTTGAAAATCTAAAATGGCGATCACTCGGTTCTTGCTTGGTACTTCTTCTATACGATTATCTAGTTTTCAAAGAACGAATATAAATAAGAGAGAATTGTTCTCTCAAAACTAAACGAACAATATACGTCAATAATCATCCAACTCATTGATGTCCGAAAGGACATTTTCCTTAGAAAGGAGGTGATCCAGCCGCACCTTCCGATACGGCTACCTTGTTACGACTTCACCCCAATCATCTGTCCCACCTTAGGCGGCTGGCTCCTTACGGTTACCCCACCGACTTCGGGTGTTACAAACTCTCGTGGTGTGACGGGCGGTGTGTACAAGGCCCGGGAACGTATTCACCGCGGCATGCTGATCCGCGATTACTAGCGATTCCGGCTTCATGCAGGCGAGTTGCAGCCTGCAATCCGAACTGAGAATGGTTTTATGGGATTGGCTAAACCTCGCGGTCTTGCTGCCCTTTGTACCATCCATTGTAGCACGTGTGTAGCCCAGGTCATAAGGGGCATGATGATTTGACCTCATCCCCACCTTCCTCCGGTTTGTCACCGGCAGTCACCTTAGAGTGCCCAACTGAATGCTGGCAACTAAGATCAAGGGTTGCGCTCGTTGCGGGACTTAACCCAACATCTCACGACACGAGCTGACGACAACCATGCACCACCTGTCACTCTGTCCCCCGAAGGGGAAAGTCCTATCTCTAGGAGTGTCAGAGGATGTCAAGACCTGGTAAGGTTCTTCGCGTTGCTTCGAATTAAACCACATGCTCCACCGCTTGTGCGGGCCCCCGTCAATTCCTTTGAGTTTCAGCCTTGCGGCCGTACTCCCCAGGCGGAGTGCTTAATGCGTTAGCTGCAGCACTAAAGGGCGGAAACCCTCTAACACTTAGCACTCATCGTTTACGGCGTGGACTACCAGGGTATCTAATCCTGTTTGCTCCCCACGCTTTCGCGCCTCAGCGTCAGTTACAGACCAGAAAGCCGCCTTCGCCACTGGTGTTCCTCCACATCTCTACGCATTTCACCGCTACACGTGGAATTCCGCTTTCCTCTTCTGCACTCAAGTCCCCCAGTTTCCAATGACCCTCCACGGTTGAGCCGTGGGCTTTCACATCAGACTTAAAGAACCGCCTGCGCGCGCTTTACGCCCAATAATTCCGGACAACGCTTGCCACCTACGTATTACCGCGGCTGCTGGCACGTAGTTAGCCGTGGCTTTCTGGTTAGGTACCGTCAAGGTACCGGCAGTTACTCCGATACTTGTTCTTCCCTAACAACAGAGTTTTACGACCCGAAGGCCTTCCTCACTCACGCGGCGTTGCTCCGTCAGACTTTCGTCCATTGCGGAAGATTCCCTACTGCTGCCTCCCGTAGGAGTCTGGGCCGTGTCTCAGTCCCAGTGTGGCCGATCACCCTCTCAGGTCGGCTACGCATCGTTGCCTTGGTGAGCCGTTACCTCACCAACTAGCTAATGCGCCGCGGGCCCATCTGTAAGTGACAGCAAAAGCCGTCTTTCAGCTTTCCTTCATGCGAAGGAAAGAATTACCCGGTATTAGCACCGGTTTCCCGGTGTTATCCCAGTCTTACAGGCAGGTTGCCCACGTGTTACTCACCCGTCCGCCGCTAATCATCAGGAGCAAGCTCCTAATGATTCGCTCGACTTGCATGTATTAGGCACGCCGCCAGCGTTCGTCCTGAGCCAGGATCAAACTCTCCAAAGAACAGGATGTTCTAGTGTCGACGTTCGCAACAGGACGTTGCGGCTTTTAGTCGACCGAAGAATCGGTTTGATATAGCTCACTTGCGCAAGGATGCGCTGACGTCGATGTTGCCACAGGATGTGGCGTTCTTAGTCGACGATCCTTACTTGATTAACGTTGGCTGATGCTGCTTCAAAAAGCAAAACATCATGATTATTTGTTGACGTAATTGTTTGTTTAGTTTTCAAAGAACAATCATTTCAATGAACCCGCCGCTCAGAAGCGACTTTATTAATATACCATTTTCAATTGCTCACGTCAACAGTTTTTTTATTTTCTTTTTTAAATAGATCACTGTTTCGCAGCAACATTTAATAATATACCATCAATTTAGCCATTAAGCAACTATTTTTTTAGCTTTTTCGACAAAATTCATGTCATTTGCTAGAAATTTCTTCACTTACACTATCAAAGGCAAAATCATCTTTAGAACGTAGCTTTTAATAAGGAAAAAAGCGCCACAGCAGCAGCACTTTTCTCTTTTGTCATCAAAGTTTTATCCTACATTAACGGGTAGTAAGACCCACACCTCAAGGCTAGGAAAAATCGCAGAAGTATAGGGGGGTAACTGCCCGTAAAAGCCCGATTGGTTCAACTAGCAATCAGCGGGAGATGGAGAACCCCCCACTGATTGAAGTTTCACTTTATCGTTGACGCATCAACGGGAACAAGAGTACATCCCGAATGGAAGGCGAATTTGTTAGTAGCATCACAAGACGGTCAATCCCTATTCCTAATCCTCCGGTTGGCGGCATACCGTACTCAAGCGCTTCAACAAAATCCTCATCCATCAAATGGGCTTCATCATTGCCCTGCTCGCGCTCCTTTAATTGCGCTTCAAAGCGTTGTCTTTGATCAATCGGGTCATTCAATTCGGTAAAAGCATTCGCATGTTCACGAGCAACAATAAAGAGCTCGAAACGGTCTGTGAAGCGTGGATCCTGTTCGTTTTTCTTTGCCAGCGGGGAAATTTCGACCGGATGGCCGTATATAAATGTCGGCTGAATCAGTTTTTCTTCTACCTTTTGCTCGAAGAATTCATTCACAATATGACCATAGAGCATATGCTCTGTAATTTCAACACCGTGTTCCTTCGCTAGCTCGCGCGCTTCTTCCACACTCATTTCCTTCCAGAAGTCAACTCCCGTATATTCTTGAATGGCATCAACCATATGAAGTCTCTTCCACTCCGGTTTGAGGTCAACTTCATACTCGCCATATTTAATGGTCGTTGTCCCTAATACTTCTTGAGCAATGTGGGCAATTAAGTTTTCGGTTAAGCTCATAATATCGCGAAAGTCTGCGTAAGCTTCATATAGCTCGATCATCGTAAACTCGGGATTGTGTCGGGTGGAAACCCCCTCATTCCGGAAAACCCGGCCGATTTCATATACCTTCTCCAGGCCCCCGACAATCAAACGTTTTAAATGAAGCTCAATTGCAATCCTCATATATAATGGAATATCAAGTGCATTATGATGGGTTATAAATGGACGAGCAGCTGCACCTCCGGCAATGGCGTGCATCATTGGTGTTTCCACTTCTAAATAACCGTGATCATCAAGATAGCGGCGCATCTCCTGTATGATCCTGCTCCGAGTGATAAAAGTCGAACGGCTTTCCTCACTCATAATCAAATCCAAATAACGCTGACGATATCGCTGCTCTACATCTTTTAATCCATGGAACTTATCCGGAAGCGGGCGCAGCGCCTTAGTTAGGAAAACAAAATCTATAACCTTGATTGAAAGTTCGCCAACCTTTGTTTTAAACAAGGTGCCTGTAACACCGATAATATCTCCCAAGTCGGCTGAATCGAAAGATTTATATTGGTCCTCACCAACTGCATCCTGTCTAACATAGACTTGGATTTGTCCTGTTAAATCTTGAATATGAGCAAAACCGGCTTTTCCTTTGCCGCGTTTTGTCATAATCCGCCCTGCTAAAGTAACAGAAATATGTTTCGTTTCAAGTTCTTCCTTTTCAAGATCACTGTATTGCTCAATTAACTCTTTTGAATAATGGGTGCGTTCAAACCGTTTACCAAAAGGGTCAAGGCCATTCTCGCGCAATGCCGCCATTTTCTCACGCCTGACCCTCAATTGGTCATTTAATTCTTCCTGACTCATGTTATCAACTCCATTTAGTAGTGTTTATATGTAAAACAGCACAGTAATACGAAAAATATGCATACTTTATTATTTTACACAATCTTGATCAATCAGACAGCAGAAAAATAAAATTCCCATTTAAATAGAAAGAAAACTCGCCGATTGGCGAGCCTTTGGCAGTTCATGAGGCATCCTTGCCCGTCGCCACGCTCAGAACGGCACGTCCTGTGCCTTCGCCTGACTAGGGCATCCTTGCCCGTCGTGCGTTTATGGATATACATTCTGGTTAGCTAATAAAAACTGCCAGTAGTCACTGGCAGTTTCTTTATTGTCAAAAGTATTATAGATAAGATGGATACCAATGTCAATTGTTAGCTGACAGTCGCTTCTTTGAATTCCTTCTCTTCCCCTTCAACCACGAGTTCTTGAAGGAGAGAAACTAAATCCTGTCTCGTGTGGCATTCATTGATCGCATTCCGCACTTTCGCATTACCGCGAATTCCTTTTAAATACCAAGCAGCATGCTTGCGCATTTCGCGAACCGCAATATCCTCATTTTTCAAAGCAATCAGACGATCGAGATGAAGAATGCAGACATCAATTTTTTCCTTTACACTTGGCTCTTCCATTAGTTTTCCGGTTTCAAGATACTTTACAGTCCGATAAATCATCCAAGGGTTTCCAAGTGCAGCGCGGCCAATCATTACTCCATCTGCACCTGTTTCTTCCAGCATTCTTTTTGCATCTTGCGGCGTCTTTATATCGCCATTTCCAATGATTGGTATAGAAACCGATTGCTTGACTTCGCGAATGATATCCCAGTTTGCTGTACCTTCATACATCTGCACTCGAGTTCTTCCATGAAGAGCAACCGCTTTGCCGCCAGCCCGTTCAACAGCCTTTGCATTTTTAACTGCAAAAATATGATCCTCATCCCAACCCATGCGCATTTTTACTGTCACAGGTTTTTCAACCTCGGCCACAACGGCTGAAACCATTTCATAAATTTTATCAGGATCCAACAGCCACTTTGCCCCGGCATCACATTTCGTAATCTTCGGAACAGGACAACCCATGTTGATGTCAATAATATCGGCATTCGTATTCTGATCAACAAATTTTGCGGCTTCGACGAGCGTATCTTTTTCACCGCCAAAAATTTGCAAGCTCAGCGGTTTTTCCCGCTCATCAATATACAGCATATTCATTGTCTTTTCGTTTTTAAAAACAATTCCTTTATCGCTTACCATTTCTGCACAAACCAGACCGGCGCCAAACTCTTTGACCGTTAAGCGGAACGCGGAGTTGCAAACGCCTGCCATCGGCGCCAGAACAACCGGGTTTTTCATTGTTATATCACCAATTTTTAACAAAACCAATACCTCCTTATCATTGTTGCGATTTACTCCATCGGTGGTGTTAATTCTTCAATGCTAATATTTAAAACTTGAGCAATTTTCCATTGCAAGTCTTCTTTCGGAACACGGTTTCCCCTTTCAATCTCGCCAAGAATCGAAACAGAGATTCCAAGCTTTTTTGAGAAACTTTCCTGTGTAAATCCCTTTAGCTTTCGATAAGCGCGAATACGTCTTCCCCACTTTTCTGCTTCCATATTCGGACTCCTTCTGTGTCAAGTAATTGATCCACATCCAAGTGAAGGAATTGTTCTTTCCCGGGAAACTGAAGGTCCGGCTTAATCTCTATTAGTGGAACCATTACAAATGCTCGTTCTGCCATTCTTGGATGCGGAATAATGAGCTTCTCTGTTTCAATATTTTCTTGGTTATAGAGCAGAATGTCAAGATCAATTGTCCGCGGTCCCCATTTAATTTCCCTTTTTCTCCCAAGTTGACATTCAATCTGCAAACAGGCCTCTAACAACATTTCCGCAGATAAGCTTGTTTTTATCTCAATGACCATATTTAAAAATAGATCTTGGTCTTCATAGCCAACCGGATCGGTCTCGTATACAGAAGAATAATTTACCAAAAAAATTTCCGGATGATTGGCTAAAAGCTGAATGGCTCGAACTAAATATTGGTAACGATCGCCAATATTTGATCCCAGCCCGACAAAAGCTGTATTTTCCACTATTATCTTCTCCTTGTAATTTCAACTGCAACGGACTGATAGTGACCCGGAATCGGCGGATCTGGTTTGATTACTTTTACTGTGGTTTCCTCAATTAAAGTAAATTGGTTTAAAATAGCAGATGCAATCGCCTCAGCCACCGATTCTATTAACTGAAAAGGGTCCCCTTCCACGATGTCTTTGCAAATCTGATAAAGCTCTGCGTAATTAACAGAGTAGTCGAGGGTGTCCGTTTGCCCTGCTTTGAGCAGATCAATGGATGCGGTTAAATCAACAATAAATCGTTGTCCCAGTCTGTTTTCCTCTGAAAACACACCATGGTAGCCGTAAAATTCCATTTTATTTAAATAGATTTTATCCATGCAAATCACCTTTACCCATTAATACGTCCATCATTTTAGCCATTCTGCTCATTTCCTTAACATCGTGAATCCGAATCATCTGGCAGCCTTTTTGAATTCCATAGCAAACCGTTGCCCCTGTTCCTTCCATTCTTTCATTTACAGGCAAATCAAGTGCATGGCCAATCATCGATTTGCGAGACGTTCCCAAAAGTACCGGATAGCCTGTTCCCACTAGTTTATCCAAGTTTTGCATCATTTCAATGTTTTCCGCATAAGTTTTTGCAAAACCGATGCCGGGATCGAGAATGATCCTATCATCTTTAACACCGGCTTGTTTCACAAGTGTAATGCTTTCATATAGATCGTTGAGAACATCCCGAATGAAGTTCTGATAGTTCTGGTCAGCACGATTGTGCATCAAAATAATCGGCACGTCCAATTTAGCGGCAACTTCAGCTATGTCCACATCTGCCTTTGCACCCCAAATATCGTTAATGATATGTGCCCCGGCTTGGATTGCCTGCTTGGCCACTTCTGCTTTGTACGTATCAACCGAAATGGGTATGTCAACATTCTCAGCAACGGCTTGAACAAACGGAATAACACGCGCCAATTCTTCCTCTAAAGAGAGCGGGGCAAAACCGGGACGAGTCGATTCACCACCGATATCAATAATATCCGCTCCTTGATCCACCATTTCTTTTGCCCGGGCAACCGCTTTATCAATATGATTGAATTTCCCGCCATCTGAAAACGAATCGGGGGTAACATTTAAGATTCCCATCACCATCGTCTTTTTTTCGTAATCAAGCGTATAGGGTCCGCATTGAATAACGCCCATCTTCAATCCCTCCATCCTATCTGTTCACATGTATTGTCCTTTTTCTATCATACACGAAGACCCTGTCTGTTTCATTTTTAAAATTTTGGTCATCTACTTTTTGCAAGACCTAAAGGAGTGGAGCTAAATTCGGAAAATCCGCGCAAACTTACCTGCAGTGTAAAAATTGATCTTTTCCCAGCCGAAAAAAAGCACCGGATGTGATCCGGCGCTTTAGAAGTTTCCTTTATTCAACGTCATATTGATAAAGCGGTGTGCTCAAATAGCGCTCGCCGTTATCCGGGACAATGGCTAGAACTTTCTTGCCTTTACCTAGTTTTTTCGCAACCTCTACTGCTGCATAAATGGCTGCCCCTGATGAGATGCCGCCAAGAATGCCCTCTTCTCTAGCAGCACGGCGGGCATACTCAAACGCATTTTCCGTTTCAACTTGAATAACTTCATCGTATACATCGGTGTCCAATACTTGCGGAACAAAGCCAGCACCTAAACCTTGAAGCTTATGCGGACCAGGTTTCCCGCCTGATAGAACCGGTGAATCCTTTGGTTCAACAGCATAAATTTTGACTTCAGGGAATTTTTCTCGTAAAACAGATCCTGCCCCGGTAATCGTTCCGCCAGTACCTATTCCTGCAACAAAAGCATCAAGCTGTTCCATTTGTTCAACGATTTCTTTTCCTGTTGTCCGGCGGTGAACTTCAGGGTTTGCCTGGTTTTTAAATTGCTGCGGCAAGAAATAGCCATGTTGCTGTACAAGCTCTTCCGCTTTGGCAATCGCACCTTTCATTCCTTCCGGTCCTGGTGTTAAAACAAGTTCAGCACCATACGCACGCAGCAGATTCCTTCTTTCCAAGCTCATTGTTTCCGGCATAACAAAAACAGCTTTATATCCTTTTGCCGCCGCAATCATTGCTAAACCAATTCCAGTATTTCCGCTGGTAGGCTCAATAATTGTATCCCCTGGTTTAATGATGCCTTCTTCCTCAGCTGCTTCAATCATGGCTAAAGCAATTCGGTCCTTTACACTGCTTCCAGGATTGAAATACTCAAGCTTTAAGTACACTTCTGCGCTGCTTTCATCTACCAATCTGTTTAACTTTACAATGGGTGTTTGACCGACTAAATCGGCAACTGAAATTCCTACACGAGCCATTATGGCCACCTCTATTCCGAGTATTTTTATTGGTTAAATCGAATTTAACAGTTAACTACCCATTTTGTCAACCACTTTATTTGTTTTTCAAAAAAAATAGGCGCACCTTCATTTTTTGCGCCCCTGCTTTATTTAGTAGTATTGCCGTAAAACCAGTCCACTTTTACTTCATCCCAAAAGGACGAGGCTGATGCAGGCACTTTCATTTGCTCCATTGCAATTTGCCTGCGAATTTGACTTTTAACTTCTTCATACGTAAAAGCCTGACCCTTTATCACCTTGTGGAGTTTGAGAATGGCATACCCTTGTTTTACTTTAATCGGGCTGCTGTATGTTCCGGGTTTTAATTTCTTTGCTATTTTAATGTATTCCGGCGGATATTGTTCATCGTCCTGGCTAATATAGCCGATATCGCCACCTTGGTTTGCTGAAAATTCCTCGATTGAGCGCTCCATTGCCAATGCTGAAAAACTTGAGCCTTGGGAGAGTTCTTTTAACGCCTTCTTTGCATCATCCTTTGTTTTTACAAGAATATGCGATAAATGATAGGCTGTCGGAATTTGAAACTGTGCCTGATTTTCCTGATAGTACTTCTTCATTTCGCTTTCGGAGACGACAACATCCTTTGTTAAAATTTCCTCCAACAATAGGTTGTTTTTTACTTGTTCTTTCCATTTATTTTCATCGCTAGTATAGCTTGCAGTTGCCGATGGACCATAAGTTGCCTGGGCCATTCGCAGCTGACGTTCGACATCTTTATCCGAAACAGTGATTTTGTATTTATCGGCCATCTCCTGTATCACTTTTTGGTCGATCATCTCTTTTAAGACTTCTTTTCCATAGCGTGCTTCTAACTCATTCAGCCAATCTTGCCGAGAAATTGTTTTTCCGCCAACAGTGGCCACTTGTTCATACGCAGCTGTTCCTGTTACACCTCCTGACTTTCCAAAAAAGAAGACGATCGTTAAAATGTTTATGAAAATAAGTCCGGCAATGATAAGCCAAAGCTCTTTCTTTCGCAACAAAACCTCCCCCTAGCTGGGCTTTATTTCGCTTCTTTTTTTAATCCTTCTAGTTCTTCTCTTGTAAAATGGTACTTTGCATTGCAAAAATGGCAGTGTGCTTCTGCCATGCCGTCTTCTTCGATCATTTCGTCAATTTCAGCTTTGCCTAAGCCAATGATCGCCTCCGCAAAACGCTCTTTTGAACAAGTACATGTAAATTGAACCGGAACTCTTTCCAGTACGTTTACCTCATTTTTGCCAAAAAGTTGGGCCAATATTTCTTCAGGTGTTAACCCTTGCTGTACCAATTTTGAAATAGGCGGAATGGTTTTCAGTCTTTCCTCAATCATGGTAATTGTCTCATCATTCGTTCCCGGCATTAATTGAAAAATAAACCCGCCTGCGGCTAGAATGGAATCATCTGGATTGACAAGAACCCCCACCCCAACGGAAGAAGGCACTTGCTCCGAAGTGACAAAGTAATAAGTGAAATCTTCTCCAAGTTCGCCTGAAACGAGCGGTACTTGTCCAGAAAAAAAGTCGCGCAGACCAAGGTCTTTGACAACTGTTAACGTTCCTTCTGTACCAACCGCACGGCGCACATCTAGTTTCCCATGCTCGTTTGCTTCAAAGTCAACATTTGGGTTCGCTACATATCCGCGTACTTCCCCTTTTGCATTACTGTCAACCAAAATAAGGCCGAGCGGTCCATCACCCTTGATCTTAATCGTTAATTTTTCATCACCCTTTAACATGGCTCCCATCATCACACCCGCGGTGATTGACCGGCCTAATGCTGCTGATGCTGTGCGCCATGTTTGGTGCCTGCGCTGTGCCTCCGAAACTGTCTCTGTTGTCCGTACGGCATATGCCCGAACTTGACCATCAAAAGCGAGCGCTTTTACCAAATAATCCTTCATCAAAAAGCCCCTTTCTAGTTGTCTTTTCTTAGCATGTCCACGTTTCTTTTGTAGATTAGCTGCAACCCTTTTAATGTTAAAAATGGATCGACTATATCGATGACATTTGATTCCTGAGCGATCATACTCGCTAGACCGCCAGTTGCAATCACGCTCGGTTTTTTGACGCTTTGTTCCGCCATCCGCTTTACGATTCCTTCAACCTGGCCGACGTAACCGTACACAATCCCTGCTTGCATAGCTGAGACAGTATTTTTCCCGATTACACCTTCCGGACGAGTAATCTCGATCCTTGGGAGCTTCGCCGCCCTTGAATACAGAGCTTCTGTAGAGATCGTAATCCCTGGAGCAATTGCTCCCCCCATATATTGGCGATGTTCATTTACAAAACAATAAGTCGTTGCTGTACCAAAGTCTACAATAATTAATGGGCTTCCATATTCATGAATGGCTGCAACAGCATTCACAATCCGATCTGCGCCTACCTCCCTCGGATTCTCGTACTTAATATCCAACCCCGTCTTAACGCCAGGTCCTACCACCAATGGTTTGATATGGAAATATTTTTGGCACATCCGCTCAAGTGCAAACATGATGGGCGGGACAACAGAAGAGATAATGATACCATCGATGTCCGCAAAAGAAAGACCGGAGTGGTCAAACAAAGCTTTAATGATCATCCCATACTCATCATCTGTCCGATTCCGGTTTGTTTCAATCCGCCAATGATAGTTCAATTCATCGCCCTTGTAAACACCTAAGACAATATTCGTATTCCCTACATCGAAAACAAAGATCACATTATCACCACTTTATTTAAATTGTTCGCTTCACTGCAAACATCATACCATACTTCTATTTTTTCGAAAAAAAGAGCGCTTCAAAAGAAGCACTCTTTTTTGAAGATGAATCTTTTTTAAGAAAGGAATCCATCTTATAAAATTGGTTTGTCATCAGCTGATTCATCGCGGGCATCCGGGTTCGAAAGATCCGCATTCAGCTCTTCTTCCTTTTTCCCGCCAATATTGACTTTTACATCTTCTTTTGCCAGCCGGCCGCTTGGAGTCCGATCGGGAAGGCGGCCGTTTTCAACCAAGTATTTGATTTGCTCGGCATCAAGGGTCTCGACTTCAAGAAGGGTTGTCGCAATCAAATTCAGCTTTTCACGATTTTCTGTTAGGATCTTTTTCGCTTTCTCGTAGCACTCTTTAATGATCCGCTGAATTTCAAGATCTATTTCATATGCGATGGCATCGGAATAGTTTTGCTCATTGTTTATATCCCGGCCAAGAAATACCTGTCCTTGCGCCTGGCCAAATTGCAGCGGTCCAAGCTTATCGCTCATTCCAAATTCCGTAACCATTCGGCGGGCAATTCCGGTTGCACGCTGGAAGTCATTATGCGCACCCGTACTTACTTCGCCAAAAACAATTTCTTCTGCAACACGGCCGCCTAGAAGGCCAGTGATTTTATCAAGAAGCTCCGGTTTGGTCATAAAGTAACGATCCTCTTTCGGCAGCATGACTGCATAACCGCCTGCTTGGCCGCGCGGCACGATTGTGACTTTATGAACCATTTCAGCTTCGTCAAGGACAAGACCAATGACTGTGTGGCCGCCCTCATGGAAAGCAACAATTTTTCGTTCCTTCTCGGAAATAACCCGGCTTTTCTTTGCAGGTCCGGCAATGACCCGGTCTGTTGCTTCGTCAATATCTTCCATATCAATTTTTTTCTTATTCGAACGTGCTGCAACTAGTGCAGCTTCGTTCAGCAAGTTTTCCAAATCTGCACCAGAAAACCCTGGCGTCCGCTGGGCAATGCTTTTCAAATTAACCGACTCATCGAGCGGCTTGTTGCGCGCGTGAACTTTCAGCACCGCTTCACGGCCGTTTACATCCGGGCGGTCAACGGTAATTTGTCGGTCAAAACGCCCTGGGCGCAATAATGCCGGGTCAAGGATATCCGGACGGTTAGTTGCAGCGACAATGATAATACCCTCGTTTGCACCAAATCCATCCATTTCAACTAGCAATTGGTTTAATGTTTGTTCGCGCTCGTCGTGCCCGCCGCCAAGACCTGCACCGCGTTGTCGGCCGACAGCATCAATCTCATCGATAAAAATAATACAAGGAGCATTTTTCTTCGCTGTTTCAAATAAGTCGCGCACCCGGGAAGCCCCGACACCGACGAACATTTCAACGAAATCGGATCCGCTTATGGAGAAGAACGGTACGCCCGCTTCTCCGGCGACTGCCCGTGCAAGCAATGTTTTACCGGTACCTGGAGGTCCTACTAAAAGTACGCCTTTCGGAATACGTGCTCCAAGCTCGGCAAATTTGCGCGGATCTTTTAAAAACTCTACAACCTCAACCAATTCTTGCTTCTCTTCATCTGCACCAGCTACATCGCGAAAACGCACTTTTTTCTTTTCATCATTGTAGAGCTTTGCTTTGCTCTTGCCGAAGTTCATCACCCTGCTGCCGCCGCCCTGCGCCTGATTCAACAGGAAGAAGAACAGAATAAAGATGATCACAAACGGAATGATCGATGTAAAGAAGGTTACCCAGCCACTTGTTTCTTTTGCAGGCATTACATCTACTTTTGCGGTTGCCGCAGCTTTGTCAATTCTTTCTTGAATTTTGTCGCTGCTCGGAATATAGGTTAAGAAATTCTTCCCTTTTTCCTTAAACTGCCCGCGGATTTCATATACACCGCGATCCGGCTGCATTGAAAATGACTTTACTTCGCCATTTTCCAAGTAGGAAATAAATTTATCATACGTGATACGATCGGTCGGTTCGTTGCTTCCATTAAAAAAGCTCACTACGCCAATAATGACCAGAAATATTAATAAATAAAAGATGGTGTTACGGAAAATCCGATTCATCCCTTACCTCCTCCCACGGTAAAAAACTATACTACATAGTATCATAGAAAATCATGCCAATACAAGGAATTGCACTTGCCTATCAAGCCTGCTAAGTTGGTTGGAAAGGTTCCTCTTTTTATAGTTGGCTTAATCATTAGTGCGATATACTGCCGGTTTTAAAATACCTATATATGGAAGATTGCGATATTTTTCCGCGTAATCGAGTCCGTAGCCAACAACAAACTCATCTGGCACCTCGAATCCAATATAATCCGCTTGAATAGAACTTTTTCTCCCTGCTGGCTTGTCAAGCAATGTCACAATCTTAATGGATTTTGCTTTCCGATAACGAAACAACTCAACTAGATAGCTTAACGTTAAGCCGCTATCGATGATATCTTCAATGATCAGGATATCTCTTCCCTCAACGGAAGTATCCAAATCCTTTAGTATTTTTACTTCACCGGAAGAAACGGTTGAGTTTCCGTAGCTGGAAACATCCATAAAATCCATTTCCAGATAACAATCCATCCGTTTCAAAAGGTCAGCCATAAATGGCATTGCACCTTTTAGCACCCCAACAGCCAATGGAAAGCGGTCTTTATACTCTTCCGTCAGCTTTGATGCTAGTTGCTTAATCTTTTCTTGAATCTCTTCTTCCGATACTAACACCTTTTCGATATCCTGTTTCATCTAAATAATGCCCCCTAGAAATCATTCCTGCTGTATGTAAGTTGAATAAAGCGCCCTGCAGAATCGCCAATCCCCTCAAGCGCTGACTTTTTCAAACCGGGCAGCCAAAGGATTTCTCCCTCACGATCTGTAATCACCGGCCAGCGGTCTCTTTCCTGGATTGGAATTTTGCAGTCAATAAAAATATCCTTTAATTTCCTTGTCCCCGCTGTTCCTTTTAGTGACATTCGATCTCCCGCTTGTCTTGTTCGGACAATCAATGGTAGATGAATTTTATCGATTTGAAACAGCGCAGTGCTAGGACTATGGCGATGGCCAGCTTCTGTCATCTCACTATATTCCATCGTTAATTCGCCAATCCCTGGTAACGGGTACTTCCCCGGCTCTTTCATTTCATGCCGATAAGGCTGGTAGTGCAAGAGTTCAAATTGAAAATGACAGGAACGATAGGAACGAATCACTTTTAGCCCGTCAGGAAAATCCAATTTTCCTGATGGATGATCGTTTCTTATGAATCCCAAAACTTGGTCTATATGGATTGCTGAAAGAGATGAAGGCCTTTTTTTATAAAGATAGTTTAATATTAGTTGAATCCCTCTCCTTTGTAAAGGTAAAGGCATTCCAAGAAATGTTTTTCTATCAATGGTAATATGGTCATTATCCCTAGTTGTCATTACTTTATTCATTTGTTCTGCCGTTAATTCTTGGAGAAAGTCTTCATCGCTTTGCAATTCTTCGCTAAACCGCTGAAAATGCTCATGAACTTGGCGATTCTCCTCTTTTAAAAATGGCAGACAGTGAATTCGAAAGCGGTTTCTTGTATAGATGTTTTCCATATTACTTGGATCGATTCGGGGCACTAGATCTTTTTCCTCGCAATACTGGGTAATATCATCCTTTGTTACATTTAAAAATGGGCGAAAAATCAATCCTGAAGCAAATGGGCGCTGAAAGGGAATTCCCGCCCTTGCCTTTCCTGTACTTCCCCTCGTCAGCCGCATCAAAATGGTTTCGATTTGATCATCTCCGTGATGCGCAAGCGCAAGGCAAGAACATTGATATTCCTTCAATACTTTTGCAAAAAAGTCATAGCGAACATCCCTTGCTGCCGTTTCTGCACTTTTCCCCGTTCGCACCATTAGATCGTGGACATCAACCTGGGTCATTTCAAACGGTATAGAAAAAGCGGAACAAAATTCTTTTACAAACATCGCATCTTCAAAAGATTCTTCCCCGCGAAACATATGGTCAATATGGGCAACAACAAGAAAAAGATTTCGCTTTTCTTTCCTCTCCAACAAGTAATGCAGCAATGCCAATGAATCCGGACCACCGGATACTCCGACAACGATCCGTTTATTTTCAAGCTTAAAGGAATGCCGTTCAAGAAAAGCTTCTACTTTCATTTCTAACATTTGCATACTTCCTTAAAGTAACAATTTACTGTAACAGATTCGAATCCAGCGATTCCTATTGTAATTTACGATCATGGCAGATAATAGTTTCAAAAAAAGAAAAAGATTTTAAAATATTTTTCCTGAGATATACAGGAAATAGAAGATCCCCATTGCTGCAAGGATCAGTAATGTTTCGATTAAACCGCCTTTTTTCTTCTTTTTCTTAGCGTACCGGTCTGATCGAAGCTTGCCGTTTAGCGGGACAGCTTTTTTCAGTTCAGGCTGGTGAATCGGTTTTTGATCTTGCCTTTTTACCGGCTGCGAGGATGTTGTAGCGCTCGAGATCAAGTCCTGCCGCATCTCTTTTGCACTCGCATATTGACCTTGGAACGCTTTTACAAGAACTGGCTCTAGACGGCGAAGCTCCGGTTTTTGCCGGATTGCCTCAATTAATTGCGGCATTCCCCCAGTCTGCTTGTGAAAGCGTTTTGGATAGGCTGAATTGATCAGCACCATTCCAACTGCAAATATATCGTAGGCTGGTTCTGCTTTTCTTGAACCAAGTCCCCAGTACCCCCGGTCATAAAACTCCGTAAACTCTTTAATTGCCCGCCCCCTTATGGTTGTCCCGCCGACATCAATGCATCTAATCCGAGTCGGAGGGCCCGTCACAATCAAATTTTCAGGCTTTAAGTCGCCAAAAATCCAACCGCGCTGATGCAATCGTTCCAGGTCATTTAATAATTGAATAACGAGAACAACTGTCCATTCCTTCCCATTTTTCTCAATAAAAGATAAAAAGTCTGTACCCGAAATATATTCCATTGCATAAAAGGAAACGATGCCCTGTCGGCTTTTCCAGTCATCGACGTCTATTAAAGAAGGCCCGAGGGTTGACCCTTGGACCTTTGCAAAGGATTTTAACACATTCACCTCGGAAGTAATGGACATGCCATTTTCACTTATTTTTAAGGCAATATGGCGATTTTGATGCCGCGCTAAATAGACAATTCCGTTCGCGCCATTGCCCAATTCTTTTAAAATCGTGTATTGATTCTTATGCCACTTTCCCTCAATAACTGTTCCCGGCTGGATTCTAAATCGATTCTTCAAAGTATGATTCATCATCACGAGAAAGCAGACTCCTTACCGAACGTTTTTGCTGGAAGGCGCTTAAAGCAGCGCGCAGGGCAGGCCCTGTCGGCGTAATGCCGCCTGGAGTTAATTGCGAAAAAACAGTTGATAGCGACGTTAGCTTTGGCGTCCATCCCAATAGCATTTCCACTTCAGCCTTTTTCCCGGGAAATACATAGACGGAGAACGAATTATTCCCCGTTCTCGAGTTGAGGCTGATCGATAAATCCAATATGGCCTCTTTAACTGTTGGGAGCTTTTGCTTCATGCTTGCGCTTGTATCAACCAATACAAGTACTTCCAACTCTGCTGTTTCACCTATTTCATCGACTACCTCCATGACTTCGCCCCTTTTTTCCGGCGGGAGGTCTTCCATCGTCTGGTTGCGTCCTAGTATTTGCTGCAACTCTTTGTTCACAATTCCCTGAATGGTTTGTGTCATTGCTTGTCTTGTCACCATCTGCACTGTCTGTGACAGCTGCTTGGCATAGACGATTTGACTTACGCCTCCCCCCGACATGGCGATGCTTTCAATTTCCTTCATTCCTTTTTCATCAATAATGTCGTGATCCATCACTCCTATCACATTTACGGTAATCCCTTCTTCTTTTGCAAGTGCAGACATCGCAACCGGATCTTCACCCTGATTGGAACACCCATCTGTTATCAGTAAAATTTGCCTTATTTTCCCTGTGTTCATGATTCCTCTCCTCCATTGACGTATTGTTACCATTGTCGACGCGAGGAAAGAGATTTATACATTGGAACACCCGGATTCGGACTATGCTCTTCGTTTCATTTTTTGCACGGGGATGGATGCCCATTTTGGCGTGTTGTGTTTAATTTTTGCCACGGTAACCGTCATATCATCCCCAATTAAACCGGATCTTGACCGAATGACCTCCTCCATAATTAAGTCTGCCACTTCTTGAGGGTCGTCTGTTTCCAACTCTTTAATTTTGCGCTTCATCCATAATTCATAGTTTTCTACATGTTTTGGTCCTTCAAAAACGCCATCACTCATCATAATTAAGAGGTCTCCAGCTTTTAATTGCTGGCTGACGACATCGACTTCAAATTCCTGCAAAATCCCCATCGGTAAATTACTGGCCTGGATTTTAATGACCCGGTCACCCCGTTTAATAAAGCTTGGCGTTGAACCAATTTTCAGAAATTTAGCCGCAGCATTTTGCAAATCAATCATTGCCAAGTCAAGTGTTGAAAAAATTTCATCGGTTGTCCTTAACGATAAAATGGAATTTACCGACTTGATTGCGACTTTTTCTTCAATGCCAGATTTGAGGATTTTTTGTAAAAGTTTTAAGGTCTCTGTGCTTTCAATATGGGCTCTTTCCCCGTTCCCCATTCCATCGCTAATGGCAATCGCAAACTTGCCGCCGCCCAATTCGATTGTGGAGTAACTGTCTCCCGATACAAATCCCCCATCCTTTGCAGCATGCGCTACTCCTGTATCCACGACAAACGCTTTTGTTGATTTAAAGGTTACTTGGCAAAAACCATTTGACTTGTTGAACCCAGTTTCTGTATTGACAACGATTGTTTCACCGAGTATGTCTGACAGCATGGGTGCTATTAATTTTTCACATTCACCGTGGCTGTTTCCAAATGGAAGCACGATATCGATGTCGACATTTCCTTGCTCTAAACTGTAAATTTCCACATTCTCTATTTCAATACCAAACTCTAAAAGCGCTTCTAAAATCTGTTCCTCTTGTTTATGATGGTTTTCCCGTTCCCGCTGGATCTCTTTTGCAAAGTTTTCCATGACTTCTGAAACACCGAGCAATTGATCAGCCACCAATCTTCTGCTTTCCATTACTTTCTTTTTCAATTTTTGATTTGCCTGGTAAAAGGTAAGCTCCTGCTGAATAACATCCATCACTTTTTTCGATCTAGTGCAATATTTATCGAAATCCCTTGACAGCCTTTGCGAAACTGTTCCTGTATTTTGGTCCATTTCATGAATAATTTCTCCCATATACTCATATGTTTTAGTAAAGTTCTTGGACCAGCATTGTTCTTTTTTAAAACAAGTTTGGCATGTTTTTTCGGTGACATTGCTTAAAAAATAATCCAATTCACGATCTTCTTCTTCAAAGTCATCCTGTTCACCACTGTTTGAGAAGCTTTGCGACAGGGCATGGAACACCGTTGAAAATTGCGCAACACGCTGGGCCGTTACATCCCGCATTTTCCGCATATATTTTTGCTGTTCTGCGGTATATTCAGGCGTCCCGGGTATGTATTTTGCCAATCTGGAGGTAAGTGATTTCGGTGTAAGTAAAAATAACACAATGGCAGCTGTCGATTCCAATACGGTTAATAAAATAGAGCCGCTGCCTTCACCATACATTCCGATCAATAGCGTAGCAATGAGAAGTCCTGCCGATACGCCTATTTTCTTGCCTTCCTTTAACAAACCGCCCAACACGCCAGAAAAGGCAAGCAAACTCATATTGGAAAAACTTGAAACATTCGCAAGGCTAAAGATCAGTCCGGTTACAACCCCAACCGTGGAGCCGACTGTTGCCCCGGCTACAAACGAAAATACAAGCACTAAATATCTTGACATAATATGTTCAATTGAGAGATCGTATGCGACCCAGCCGATCGTCCCTGTCATAATCGAAGCAAGCATAATGATAAGACAAACAATTTCTTCCGTTGTCAGCGATTGTTTTCGTTTATTCATGGTTAAGAGAGGGATGCTTTGCATAAAGATTAGCGTTAAAATAAAGGCCAAACATCCTTGAACGACCGCCATCATTCCGTCATATAATGACAAATCTTTTGTGGTCACAAAACTTTCTGCCAGCTTGCCGGCTGTTAAAATCAGACTGACATAGATCGGCAATCCTTTCGCTTCATTTTTAAGCCACTTTTTGGTCGCTTGATAAAAAAGCATAAACAAGAACGTGATGGCGAAGGTAGATGCTGCATTCGTGATGGAAATCGTTGCGGCTCCTGCTATTAAACCAACTAAGGCTAAAGGAGCCCGGTCTTTTTTCAGCAGATAGACCACAGCAAAGAACGGCAGACCAAATGGAGTGAGCTTTGACAAGATTAACGCGCGCCCAAGCAAAAAACCGACCACTACTAACAAATACCCTTTCTTCACAAGAAAGTTCTCTATTTTTGCCTGAACCTTTTTGGCTGTATTTGACAAATCCATCTTCGTTGCCTGGAGGTTCACTTCCCCAATGGGCTCCATTAAATTCCGTTCAACCTTTTCCATAAATGACACTCCCTATCATTTTCTTGGTAAAACCTATTATAAAAGGAGTGAAAACAAAAGATTGTCAAAATAGGAGACAAGCTTTTGCGATTTGTTCGACGGATTTTTCGAAATGGGCGAAAAACCTGCGTACTCTGACAAAAACCTCGCTTTTCCCACAAAAAGACATTGACAACATTTTTGATCCCGGTTATTATATTTCTTGTGTCCAAATGAACATGGCGGTGTAGCTCAGCTGGCTAGAGCGTACGGTTCATACCCGTAAGGTCGGGGGTTCGATCCCCTCCGCCGCTATCCTAATTCACAAATACATCCCGGAATTACGGGGCAACTACAGAAGCATCGAAAATCTTTCGATGCTTTTTTCTATGCGATAAATGCAGCAGCAAAGGGGTTGGAATTAAACGCAAGAAAAAAAGACAAGCCATCACGACCTGTCTTTGGTGGGAATTTTATGAAAATGGGATTCCATAAACCTGCTATCTATTCACCAAATAAGCAGCAAGTTAACCTCTTCTCGCTCCTCTTCCGCCGCGTTTTGATTCCGTGTTTCGCTTTAGGGAAGACAAGCGATCTTCACTATCCTTTAAAAAGCGGGCCATTTTGGTTTCGAACGTTTCCGTTCTAGAGTTATTATTGCGGTCGTTCGCTCTGCCTTGGCGAGGGCGTTGGGAATGTGAATGGGATTTTGGGGCTTCCGGCCGATCCTTTGCTTTTTTAATTGACAGCCCAATTTTGCCATCTTTCTCAACATTGATGACTTTAACTTCTACCTGATCGCCAACTTTCAGATGGTCATTGATATCTTTTACATAGTTATCAGCAACCTCACTGATGTGGACAAGTCCTGTTGATCCATCCGGCAGCTCCACAAACGCTCCGAAATTTGTAATCCCTGTTACCTTTCCTTGTAACTTGCTGCCTACTTCGATTGACATAAAAAGAATGTTCCTCCTTAAAAATATAAAAAATCATGCTTACTCTATATTATACAGAAAGTAAAAAAACAGTGTCAATAACGCTACTTTGTGGAGGATTTTTCCTTATTTTTTTCTGGAATATGAAAGATGATTTCATTCTGGTTTGACATAAAAAAGTTTTTCCTTGCCAGCTTGGCAATATAATCGTCATCATTTAATTTGGCGATATTTTCTTTCAGGATCGTCTGTTGTTGTTTTAGATCCGAAAGTTCTTTTTCAAGCTGCTTTTTTTGGGCTTTTTTTTCATTGATAACAGAAGCTTGCGAAAGAATGCTGGAGATCATGAAATAAGAGGCGAAGATTGCAAAGGTGAAAAACAATGAAAGTCTCCTTAGCAGCAATTTGCGTTTTCTTGCTGCTGCAAGGCCTGCAGCTTCCTGCTGATATACATAGGTTGATTCGATCTTTGCAATCTTTCTTTTTCCAGCTGCACTCATTAAAAGCAAACCTCCTTACTTTTTCCGCTTCTTCCACCAGTTTACGCATTTACGTATATAGTTCTTTATTTTTGAAAAAAATCCTGCTGTTTTATTATAAAATGTCTCGACGTTTTTTTTAAACCTTTTCGGCAAAACTTTCCAAATTTTTAACAAAATCAGCCGGATTGGCTTTGAGAGAAACTTTATACTCAATAGTACTATCTTAAAAATAAATTTGACAAGGGTAAAAAGACCCCTGCCAATAAATAAAATGGTGAACATTGCAAGCTGGAACAGGCCAATGACAGGTTTTACAACAAGCAGGCTGAGGACTTGCCGAATAATGTTGGCCGTATGAACGACAAAAAGAATCATCCATTCAAGCAGCCGTAAATAGATCCTTTTGATAAGACTCTGATATGCCGCAAAGCCGCAAATCAAGGCAAGCAAAATGTAAAAGCGAAATTCACCTCGGTTAACGAGAAACAATACGTAAAAAATGACAAGTGCCTGAATGATCCAAAAAAGAATATCATTTATAAAAACAAGCCAATGCTTCCGCTTCGATCGCTGCAAAAAACGCTGATACGTATCAAGCATGGCCCCAAATAAGGCACCCATCCCAATCATTGATGCCATTGTCATAAATTGTGTGGTAAGCGTCATCGGAATAACTTGCTAAAGAATCCTTTAGCTTTCTCCCCATGCTGCTCATCCAAATAAACAAGATCGAAAATTTTCCCTTTAATTGACACAAGTCCTTTGTCTACGTCCAGGTTTTTCATTTGTAAATTTTGCCCACGAATCGCCAAAAAACCCATACTTGTTTCGAGCAGGAATTCTTCGTTGTCAAAGCTCTCTACTTGTTTAACACCTGTTATTTCAAGCAGCTTTCTCCCTCTCATGATTACATCATGATCCGGAACAGAACCTTTCGTTGGAGTTGATTCATAATATTGGCTCATTTCCATCCCTCACAGTCTTTGTACAACCTTTTGGTACATTATTATGTAAGGGATCGGAAAATTAGAACAAGCAGTATGTTACTCCTCGCTTCCCGCTTGCCTACCAAGTCTTTCTTCTTTTAAAATCGTGTACATTTCTGCTGCTTCTTCTTTGCGTGATGTCTCCTGTATGCGGTCAACTCGGGCAGTGATCACTCTCTGGCCGAGACGAATGGTGAGTTCGTCCCCCGCTTTGACAATGGAGCTTGCTTTCGCTTCTTTCCCATTAATTTGAATTCTTCCTTGATCGGCAACTTCCTTTGCCAGCGTTCTTCTTTTAATGATCCGGGATACCTTTAAAAATTTGTCTAGACGCATCCTAGTCGCACCTCCTTTTCACAATCCTTTTTGTTTTGCCTTGTCCCAATAGTGATCAAGTTCTTCCAACGTGTGCTCCTGGAACGATCTGCCGCTTTCTTTCACCATTTCTTCCACATACCGGAAACGGCGAATAAACTTTTCGTTTGTTGCAAACAATGCTTCCTCGGGATGTATGTTTAAAAATCTCGCAACATTAACAAAAGCAAACAATAAATCCCCAAACTCTTTCGTTGCCTCAACTGTCGGCGTCGGATTTCTTAAATCGTTTAGCTCTGCCTCAAACTCTTTCAGCTCTTCCTTTACCTTTTCAAAAGCAGGTTTCAGTTCCTTCCAGTCAAAACCAACCTTTGCCGCCCTTTTTTGCAGTTCGTAGGCTCTCATTAAATTTGGAAGTGATAACGAAACACCGGCAAGCAATGATTGCTCTTCCGTTTGCTTTTCCGTCTGCTTAATCTCTTCCCAGTTTTGCACAACCTGTTCGGCCGTCTCAGCTTGAACACTGCCAAACACATGCGGATGCCTGCGAATCATTTTCGCTGAGAGACCGGCAATGACATCCTCAATCGAAAAATAACCTTCATCCTCGCCGATTTGTGCATGCAACAGCACTTGAAGTAGCACATCACCCAACTCTTCAACTAAATGATCAATATCACCACGATCAATCGCCTCAATGACCTCAAATGTTTCTTCAATTAAATATTTTTTCAATGATTCATGTGTTTGTTCCTTATCCCATGGACAGCCTTCAGGTCCTCTTAAAACGGCAATAATTTCCCGCAGGTTTGCAAAATTTTTCAGCAGGATTTGTTCCTCTGTAACTGGCGGAACGTAAACGGACGTTAAATTGCTGATAAAGGCTTGGCGGTCCAACTCATATAGAGGAAATTTTTTTATCTCTTCAGCTGAGCTTCCTGCAGCCGTAACCATCCAAACTTCATAATCATCCGGGTAACGAGTCATTAATGTTAACTTTACCTCAGATGCTACAAACTGGTCGTAAACCTGGGTAATGAAGAGATGCTGTGTCTGCTGCACATCGTCCGCTTGTAAATTGGTTCCATCTAGCAATTGAAACCCCTCAACCGGGTCAATTTTTAACGCTTGAAAAATCGCGTCAAGAAAGCTTTGCCCACCGCCAATTGCAATCGTAACGCCTTGGACTGGCCCTTGTTCGATTAACATTTGTACGGTCATCTCTGCCACAAGCGGATGGCCGGGAACGCAATAAATGACTTGTTCTGTTTGAGCCTTATCCAATAAAACGTGAACAATCTCATCATATACATCGGCAAATTGCTGATGCTTTTCATAAACTCCATCAAATGAAGAAAATCGGAGTCCCTGTTCTGCCAGCTGGGGAACAACGGGATGCTCTTTTGTCCGCAAATAAACATGCTTTGCGCTGAGCAGTTTTTTATATACCCCAAAAGGCAGCTGATCAAGATCCCCGGCCCCAAGACCTAAAATTTCAATTTTCTTTTCCATTGTTTCGACTCCTATTCCGGTTTGGCAAAAAGATCGTCAATTTGCTACCAAATGGAAACAGCGACAGATCCTCTTCTGAAAATACTTTTCCTCGTAATACAACCGTTAAAAAAACAGCGCCACCAAGAAAGACTGCACTCAGTGACAAAAGGGCCGCACCGATGCGGTTTGCTCCGGCACCCTCCATGATCCAATTCGACATCATCCATAAATAACCTTTTAAAAAAACCATTATTGAAAGGGCCGCTAGGATCGTTATAACCCAAAACTTCCCGGTATAAAAGGAAAAGGGCAGTTCCTTTTTTAATTTTACCGTTAAGAATAAACTTATAATCGCAAGCGTGAAAACAGATGAAAGTGCTGCTCCCATGGTTCCGAATACCGGTATTAAAAAAAGATTCATAGAATACTTCAGCGGGAAACTTAACACAATCATGACAGCCGGAAACAAAAGGGATCCCATGCCCTGCATAATCGCTGTCATCGTGGAAATACCGGAATTAAATAAAATCACGAGGCCGAGAACCCTCATGACATCTGAACCGAAGTCATTTTCAAACAGCATTGTATTGGCCGGTTCCATAATCGACCAAAGCCCCGCCGATGCACCAACACCCAAAACAAGGCTAATTTGCATGCTTAATCGAATTGTATGCTCCAAAAAAGCTGGTTTTTTCTTTAGCCGCTCACTTGCAATCAAAGGAACGAGCGATAATGACATGGATGTTGCTGCAACAGTTCCGAGCTGAATCAGCGGCTGCCCCCGGTCGTAAATCCCTTTTAAGCTTTTTGCCGCTTCTTTTCCGACGCCGCTTGAAACAAGCTCCGAGTAAAGACTGAGTGAATCTGCTATTTGCAGAAAAATCATCAGCATCCCGCTTAAGCAAATTGCCAATCCTTGAAAAACAAGTGCCTTTATAATCCAGCCGGAATCTTTGCCGATGAAACGAATTGGCTGTCTGTTAAAGAGAGCTTTTGCCCATTTTTTTCTATCTGTAAAGAAAAAAAGCAAAACGAGGAACGAAAAAATACTGCCGATAATGGAGCCAAGCATCGCCGCGCCGCCAACAAAATAAAGCGAGTACCCTTTCTTTGTAAGATAAAATGATAGGATCAGAATGGTGAGTACCCGTATTGTTTGTTCGCTGACTTGCGAGGCAGCTGTCGGAAACATCCATCCTCTTCCAAGGAAATATCCCCTTAATAACGAAATCGGCGGAAAAAGCAAAAAGATAAATGAAATGACTTTTAAAAGGACTGCAAGCTCTGAATCGTGCATCCATCCGGCAATTTTACCCGCTCCGGCGAACAGAATAACGAAACAAACAACTCCCAAAAACTGCAAAAATAAAAATGAGATCACGAACAGCCGCTCTTCGCCTTCATTTTCCCGCCGTGCTTCAGCTTCAGCATATAGTTTGGAGATAACGACTGGAAAGCCCGTTGTTGCCAGTGCAACAGCGATTGCGTAAAACGGATAGGCTTGCTGGTAGATATAGAAACCAACGTCACCAACAATATTTTGAAACGGTATACGATAAATGGCACTTAATAGTTTTGTAATCAGTGCTGCAATGGTTAAAATAAATGCCCCTTTAAATAAATTTCTTGATTGCCGAACGGGCTTCATCTCAATCTCCTTCCGACGAACAGCACCGCAATGGTGCCGTCAACATACCAATTCGACAGTATTATACCATAGCCGCAATACGAATACTCCTTTCTAAAAAATTCGAGAATTGGGCATTAGGGAAACTCCTAGTGACCGTTTTACCACGAATAATAGAAGAATCGGGCATTAGAGGAGTTACTAGTGACCGTTTTACACTGAAAAATTGGAGAATTGGGGCATTAGGGAAGCCTCTAACGACAGTATTGCGCTGAAAAACCTGAGAATCGGTTAAAAGAAATGTACTTAACTATAAAGGCGTCATTTTCACAAAAAAGGGTCAACTCTAAATTCTGATTAGCCAAAAGAAAAGACAGCGTTACGCTGTCTTTTTCGATTAGGATAAGGTATAAGTGGACTGATGGTTTCTTGCCATAACCCATCAGTGTGAAGCTATTGTTCCATTTGTCTTGCCAAGAATCCGGCTGCGGTTTCAACGGCTTTTTGTTCAACTTCCCCAAGGCTTGAGTCTTTGGAAAAAATGATCACCGCACCAATTGGGTCGCCATTCGCAATGATTGGCCCGATCGTATAGGCACTAAGGGTTTCCTCGCTTCCATCTGCCAATGCGACATTTTCCTGCTGATTCAGTAACACAGAATTCCGATCTTCCATTGCTTTTTCGACAATGTCGCTAATATTTTTATTTAAATAATCTTTTTTGGAGCTGCCGGCTACTGCGATGTACGCATCCCGGTCACAAATCAGCACAGGATTCCCAAGGCTATCATAAAGGGCTTCTGCATATTCTTTTGCAAAATCGCTTAATTCACTAATAGGCGAATATTTTTTTAAAATGACTTCACCATCACGGTCTACGAAAATTTCAAGTGGATCCCCTTCGCGGATTCTTAAGGTTCTGCGGATCTCTTTCGGAATGACTACACGACCTAAATCATCGATTCGACGAACAATACCAGTTGCTTTCATTCAACGTTGCCTACCTTTCATCTGATGATTTTAATCACTTTGGCAATGCTTATCTTTCCTAAGCTACGTGGAATTTTAAGGAAAGTTCTAGTAAACATCACCAATGTTGACCTTAGTATCTTTCATATGGAAAGTTCTATGCGTATTCGTTATATTTTTCTCTTGATTAACAATCGTTCCATTTGAGGAGAAAAATACCAAAGGGAACAACACTGTATCATTACCCCGAAATTTCTTGGCTAAACCCGTTTTGAAAGTTTTCGTTCAAAATCATCTTTAAAAGCGGCGCCTTTTATGGTTTCATTGAGTCGCTAAGCGTTTTTCTGGCTGTTTGCAATCCTTTGATCATTTCAAAAGCAACATGTAGCCACTTGCTTATTTCCGTTCCTTTGATATGAAGAACAATTTTTAGTTTCTTCCCATCCATGCCGAGGCTGACCATTCTTCCAAACTGATTGCTAACTTTAAAGAGAAGCTGGCCATCGATCAAACTGCTCGCCTGCTCATTCAACAGGATTGTCACTTCCTGCTTATTTTGTTTTACCAATTCCACCCCTGAAGCATTAGCATAAACCTTCATTTCTGCAATTTGGAATAAATAGGCCACCTCATCTGGATAGTCGCCAAATCGGTCGAGCATCTCTTCTTGAAGTTCCTCGAGCTCTTCCAAATTCTCAACACCTCTGAATCGTTTGTACATCTCGATTTTTTGGTGACCGTCTTTGATATAGCTATCAGGGATATAGGCGTCAATTTCTAAATCAATTTCAACAGATGGCTTCACTTCGACTTTCAAATCCGTCTTTCTTTCTTCAATTGCTTCTTTTAACATTTGCGAGTATAGATCAAAGCCTACGGAATCAATAAAGCCATGCTGTTGGGCTCCCAGCAAGTTTCCAGCACCGCGAATGGATAAATCCCGCATCGCAATTTTAAAACCTGATCCCAATTCAGTAAATTCTTTTATCGCTTGCAAACGCTTTTCAGCCACTTCCGTTAATACTTTGTCTTTCCGATAGGTGAAATAGGCATAGGCAACCCGATTTGACCGCCCCACACGACCGCGAAGCTGGTAAAGTTGCGATAAGCCCATTTTATCGGCATCATACACAATTAAAGTATTTACATTCGGAATATCGACACCGGTTTCAATAATCGTTGTGCTGACAAGCACATCATATTCTCCGGCAAGGAAACTCAACATGGCCGACTCTAATTCATTTTCTGTCATTTTCCCATGGGCAAACGTTACCCTTGCATCGGGAACAAGCATGGAAATTTCCTCTGCTTTTCGCTCAATATCTTCAACTCTATTATATAAAAAGTAAACTTGGCCATCGCGTGCAAGCTCCCGTTCAATTGCCTCCCTTACAAGCCCGCCACTGTACTCCATCACATACGTCTGTACAGGAAAGCGGTTTTCCGGCGGCGTTTCAATAACGGATAAATCCCGCACTCCTAGCATCGACATGTGCAGTGTCCTTGGGATTGGCGTTGCAGTCAATGTCAGTACATCAACATTGGTTTTCAGCTTTTTAATTTTTTCCTTATGGGTTACACCAAAACGCTGCTCTTCATCGATAATCAGCAAGCCGAGGTCATGATAAACGATATCCTTTGAAAGAAGCCGATGGGTGCCGACCACAATATCAACGGTTCCAGCTTTTAGACCTTTAATGGTTTCCGTTTGTTGCTTTTTTGTCCGAAAGCGGCTAAGCAGGCCGATTGTAACGGGATAATCTTGAAAACGCTCCCTCAACGTTTCATAGTGCTGCTGAGCCAAAATCGTTGTCGGAACAAGAATGGCTACTTGCTTTCCATCCGCAACAGCCTTAAAGGCCGCACGAATTGCCACTTCTGTTTTGCCATAGCCAACGTCGCCGCACAACAAGCGATCCATTGGCCGCGGCCTCTCCATATCCCGCTTAATTTCTTGAATAGAGCGAAGCTGGTCCTCTGTCTCCTGATACGGAAAGGATGTATCAAATTCCCGCTGCAAATCACCGTCCGGAGAAAAAGCATAACCTACCGCGGCCTCGCGCTCTGCGTATAGTTTAATCAAATCATCAGCAATATCTTGAACAGAGGATTGTACCTTTTTCTTAACCCGCTTCCAGTCGGTGCCGCCAAGCTTGTAAATCTTCGGCTCTTTTCCTTCTGATCCTACATATTTTTGCACAAGATCAATTTGTTCAACCGGTACATACAATTTGTCGGACCCTTGATATCGAATATGAAGATAATCTTTATGAATCCCGTTAATTTCAAGGGTTTCAATCCCCAAATACTTTCCGATTCCATGGTTCACATGCACAACGTAATCGCCAATCCGCAATTCCGAGTAACTTTTGATTCTCTCAGCATTTGACAGTTTCTGGCGTGGACTGCTTTTTTTAACGCGCTTATTAAACAACTCTTCTTCCGTAATGATTGCCACTTTTTGAATCGCCAATTCAAAACCGGTATGCAAAGTTCCTTGTAAAATTTGTACAATTCCCTGCTGAAGCGTAGTGCCATCAGAATGGAGCGGGACTGCTTCAATATCATAGTCTTCCAAAACGCGCTCCAGTTTTTTCACGCGCTCTTCGTCGGCACCTAAAAACAAAATCATATAATGGCCTTTTTTCCAACGCTCCACTTCCGCTTTTAACAGATGCATTTGGCCATGAAAGTTTTGCATTTGTTTGCAGGACATATTGATAATATTTTGCGGATTTGTGTTTGCAACGTGACGAAGGAATAAAGACAAATAAAGAACAGGATAAGGATTCCGATGGATCAAGCTGTACAGCTCGTGGGAAATCTTCAAATCATGGATGATTTTCCCTTCACTGAGAAGGGATGTGTACCACTCCGCTTCCTCCTTATCGAGAGAATCGCTCATTTCCTGAACCCTGCTTATTTCATCGACAACAATCAAGCCATTTTTCGGCAAATAATCTAGTAAACTATGAGATGACTCATAGACCATTCCCAAATATTTAAAGATTTGCTCAGGCTTTTGTCCATTCTTTAGTTGTTCAATTTCACTGCTGATATTTTGCGAAAGTTGGATTTTCGCCTTTTCATTATTGATCTTTTTTAGACTGGCTGCCAATCCAGCTTGCAGTTTCTTGGCAAGAAGATGCAACTCTTGTTCATTCAGCAAAACTTCCGAGGCGGGTCCAATCGAGATTTCTGACAGCTTTTCTTTCGACCGTTGATTATCGAGAGAAAAGGAACGAATGGAGTCGATTTCAGTGTCAAACAATTCAATTCTTATTGGATCCGTTTCCGTAATCGGATAAATATCGATTATTCCTCCGCGAACACTAAATTCTCCGGGAGTTGCAACCATTTCAGTTCTTACATAGCCCATTTCAACTAATGTACGGAGCAGTTCTTCTACATTAAGGTCATTTCCAACTTTTAATGTAAGCTGATAGTGCTGCCATACTGCTTTTGGCGGGATCACTTTTCGTAAGCCAGCAATCGGTGCAATCACAATCCCGCTCGTTTTTTTGCACCAATGATTTAATGCCTCGATCCGCTGGGCACGCAGTTCGGGGCTGGCAACGCTCATTTCCGCTGCAATCAATTCATTTGCCGGATAGAGAAATACCTCATCCTCATCTACTAGATTGACAAGATCATCATATAGCTTTTGTGCTTGTAATAAATTATGGGTTATAAGCAGAATCGGCTTATCCATTCTTTCGGCTAAAGATGCTATCAGCACGGTCCGCGCTGATCCGGACAATCCAGCAATCAGCTGCTCTTTTAACCCTTCAGAAACACCGGTCACAATCGATTGAAAGTCGTCTTGCTGTGTAAATAAAGATGTTAAAGCTTTCAACTGCATCCTCTCTCTCCGCTAAAATTCATTGGTCTATGTCTCCCTATTCAAAAAAATACTCTTCCTTCGTAATTAAAACAGAAAAACGCTTTGGATTGATTCCAAAGCTTGTTACTGTATAAGATAATCCATTTGATGGTATTCTGGATTCCGCTCTAATGCCTCCTGGCAGTCCTCGCAAATCGAAGAAATATGGATATCTCCATCTTGGCCGTACGTTACCATTTCGTTTCTTTCCTGTTCTGTTAGTTTATGAAGTCCTAGGGATTCGCTGTGAATAGAGATTTTATCTACAGAACCCAATTTTGTACCGCAATGGCGGCAATGATAATGAATTGCCACATTGATTCCTCCCTGTGCGAACTCGAATACTTTTAGTATAAACGGTTTCAGGAAAAATATTCAGTGGCTGTCATCACAATCGATTTCTATTTTCAAAAAGGTTATTGATTAAACTCATTCATTACTTGAAGAAATGGCTTGTCGATCCATGCTTCGCAAGCATCGGCACTCCTTTTGACTGCCGGCAAAATATCGATTAGCTCTTCGTTACGAAAACGGCCAAGGACATAATCCGGGACTCTCATTCCATTTATCGGACGGTCAATCCCAATCCTAATTCGATTAAACTGCTGTGCACCGAGATGGGCAATCGTTGATTTAATACCATTATGTCCGCCAGCACTTCCCTTTTGGCGCAGCCGGATTTTACCAACCGGCAAATCCAGGTCATCATAAATGACGAGTAAATCTTCTTGATCAATTTCATAATAGTCCATTACCGCCCTGATTGATTCTCCAGACAGATTCATGTAGGTTAGCGGCTTTAATAATAAAACCTTTTTTCCGTTTACAAACCCGATGCCATACAAACCTTTCAATTTGGCTTGATCAAGCGGAATTGACCACCGCGCTGATAATTCGTCGATGACTTCAAACCCAATATTATGCCGTGTTTTCGCATATTCTCTTCCCGGATTCCCCAGACCTACAATCAGTTTCAAGCGTTTCACCCCATCATCGTAACTACAAAAGACGTAACCTCCAAGAAAGGCTACGTCTTTATTGTATCCACCGATTGATTCAACTGACAATTAACGGAAAAATCCCCCGCTAATTGAAGTTTTACGTTATTCGCCAATCGGTTCAGTTTCTCTTCCTTCTTCATTTTCCGGATGACCCGCAGCCTGCTGTTCACCCGAATTGATTTCTTCTTCCTGTTTTGGCGGAAGAATCGATGCAATTACTTCATCATCATCATGATGAATCGAGTAAGAGCTGCCGATTTTTATATCCGCAATTGTAATTGTCTCGCCTACTTGAAGCGGTGTTACATCAACCTCAATTTGCTGTGGAATTTGATCAGGTGTTGCGGTAATCGAAACTTCATGCAACGGCTGCTGCAACACGCCGCCGTCTTTTACACCTGCTGCTTCTCCAACAAGCACCAGCCGAACATTCACATTTATTTTCGAAGATTTATCAACAGCAAGGAAATCAACATGAATGATTTCTTTCTTGATGTCTTCTTGATAATCTGTTAAGACAACATCATGGGTGCTGTTCCCCACGTTTAGAGAGAACACACCATTACGTCCTACCGCCCGAATCGTTTTTGTCAAGTCAGCCGAGCTTACATACACGGGTTTGTTTCCTATTTTAGCACCGTAGACGACTGCCGGGATATTCCCATTTCGCCGAATCGATTTTAATGCTGATTTTTTAAAATCTTTTCGTTCAATCGCTTGTATAGTAGAAATCATAAAATTGCCACCTTCCCTTTTAGGTCATTACTATCTATATAAAATGCCCTAAAACAAGAAGATCTAAACATGAAAGTTTAATCAAACAAGGTGCTTACAGACTGTTCTTCGTGTACGCGAATAATTGCTTCTCCAATTAACGGTGCTACCGAGAGATTCACAATTTTATCGATCCGTTTTTCTTCAGGCAATTGAATCGAGTTTGTGATCACCAGTTCTTTTATTTTTGAATTTTGAATCCGCTCCAAAGCAGGGCCGGATAAAACCGGGTGTGTACAGCAAGCGTACACTTCAGCAGCGCCATTTTCAACTAAGGCATTGGCAGCAAGAGTAATCGTGCCTGCTGTGTCAATAATGTCATCAATCAGGATTGCGACTTTCCCTTCAATATTCCCAACAATATTCATAACCTCTGCAACATTCGGTCTTGGGCGGCGTTTATCAATAATGGCAATCGGCGCTTTTAAGCGCTCTGCCATTTTACGCGCCCTTGTTACGCCGCCATGGTCAGGCGAAACAACAACGATATCGCCATCAAACTTTTTATTTTTAAAGTATTCTGCTAAAATCGGCACACCCATTAATTGATCTGTCGGTATATCAAAAAATCCTTGGATTTGCGGTGCGTGCAGATCAAGCGTAATGACACGAGTTGTTCCGGCAGTTTCCAGCAGATTGGCAACCAATTTTGCTGTAATCGGTTCACGCGCACGGGCTTTGCGGTCTTGGCGGGCATAGCCGTAATACGGCATCACAATATTAATCGTTTTCGCTGACGCGCGTTTTAACGCATCGATCATAATCAAGAGTTCCATAATGTTTTCGTTTACAGGTGCGCTTGTTGATTGGATCACAAAAACATCACAACCCCGGATGCTTTCTTCGATATTAATCTGGATTTCCCCATCGCTAAAGCGTGTAACCGAACATTTTCCCAGTTCTACTCCAATCACCCTGGCAATTTCTTCAGCCAAGGAATGGTTGGAATTGAGGCTAAAAACCTTTAAGTTTGGATCTAAATATTGATTCGACATAATGCCCTCCAGTATGATTGTGGTGTAGCAATGACAGACAGCAAACTGTTGTTGTCCTGCGATTTACTTCTTTAAATGAAGTTTATGCACATAGTTCTCTTTATTTTCTTGGCGTGCGCGCGCAATCGATAATGCCTCCCCAGGCACATCCTTTGTAATGGTCGATCCTGCAGCAACGTATGCCCCTTTTCCGATTGTAACCGGTGCAACAAGATTTGAGTTGCAGCCAATAAATACTTCATCCTCTATCTTTGTCAGGAACTTATTTTTTCCATCATAATTAACCGTAATCGAACCGCAGCCGATGTTGACATCGCGCCCAACTTCAGCATCTCCAATATAACTTAAATGGGATGCCTTGCTGCCCTTTCCAAATACCGTTTTTTTAATTTCAACAAAATTGCCGATTTTGACTTCGTCCTCAATGGCCGATTGCGGACGAATATGGGCAAACGGTCCAATATTGACTTTTGAGCCAATGGAACTTTTCACAGCAACCGATTGACGAATCACCGTGTTATCGCCTACTACGCAATCCTCAATTTCCGAGTTTGGTCCAATTTGGCAATCCGTACCGATCACTGTATTTCCTTTAATCATGGTTCCCGGAAGAAGAATCGTATCCTGGCCAATTTGAACATCTGCCTCAATATAGGTGCTTGTAGGATCGACAATCGTGACCCCATTGCGCATATGATTTTGATTAATCCGCTTGCGCATAATGGTTTCCGCTTCCGAAAGGGCAATTCGGTCATTTACACCGATGGTTTCTTCAAAATCATCCGTTTGATAGGCCGTTACGATTTCCCCTTGTTTCTTTATGATTTCAATGACATCCGGTAAATAGTATTCCCCTTGAGCATTTTCATTCGATACACTTTTTAAGGCCGCAAACAAAGCCTGATTGTCAAAACAGTACGTGCCCGTATTGATTTCGTTTATTTTCCGCTCTTCATCGCTGGCATCCTTATGTTCGACAATTTTTTCAACAAGGCCGTCACCGTTACGGACAATCCGTCCATAACCAGCAGGGCTGTCAATTTTTGCCGTTAAAATCGTTGCTTTTGCCTTCTGCTTCTCATGCTGTGCAAATAGGGCTTCCATCGTTTCCGCTTTAATCAGCGGCGTATCGCCGCAAACAACGATTGTCACTCCCTCTTTTCCTGCGAGAATTCCCTCAGCCTGCATCACCGCATGAGCCGTTCCGAGCTGTTCTTCCTGGAGCGCATACTGACTGCTCGTCCCAAGCTGCAATTGCACCTTTTCCGCACCATGACCAATAATTGTTACAATTTCCTGTATAGTAAGCTTTGAAACTTGATCCACAACATGCTGAACCATTGGCTTGCCGCAAACAGAGTGAAGTACTTTGTAAAGCTTTGACTTCATTCGCGTTCCCTGCCCTGCAGCTAAAATTATGGCATAACGTTTAGACATGAACTAGCCTCCAATTTAACCTTTTTATCCATTAAAAATATTATCTCAATTGACGTATCTTTTCAACAATTGATCAGCAAGTGCCGATATTTGTCATACAAAGTAGAATGTTGGAGAAAATACGGGCGGCGATTGGAGAGAAAAATAGAAGAAAAAAGAGCCCCACTTTTTGAGTAGGCTCTTGATGTGGACAATATGATTAGGAAGCTCCGGCTTCTTCGAATTCAACCTCTAACTCGCCTAGGCGATGGTATTCAGCCAAAACAGCTTCCTGGATTTTGCTGCGTGTTCCTGAATTAATCGGATGCGCAATATCTCGAAATTCTCCGTCTGGTGTACGTTTACTAGGCATTGCTACGAATAGGCCATTGTTTCCATCAATCACACGAATATCATGCACAACAAATTCGTTGTCCAAAGTGATCGAAGCAATTGCTCTCATGCGTCCATCCGTATTAACGCGCCGTAATCTTACGTCAGTTACTTCCATGTGTTCACACCCTTTTCTCAATAGATAGAAACCTAGTTTAATTAATTCAACATTCGTAACCGTTTTCCTTCTATTTTTTTTAATTTTTTTAGAAAAATTAGGCGAATTAATGAACTTTTTGAAAATAAACCGAACCAGCGCCAAAACAGGAGAATTTTTTCCTCACTCTCATCCTTTAACGAGGGCAACCACTTCAATCTCAATCAGAGCATCCTTCGGCAGCCGTGCAACCTCCACTAAAGAGCGTGCTGGTTTATGAGTCGAAAAGTACTCTCCGTATACCTCGTTTACCGCTGCAAAATCATCCATACTTTTCACAAATACAGTCGCCTTGATCACCGTATCAAGCGATGCACCAGCCGCATCCAAAACAGCCTGCAAATTTTCGAACACCTGTCTCGTCTGCTGCTTAATATCGCCGGTCACCATCGTGCCATCCGGTTTTAACGGAATTTGCCCGGAGCTGTAAAAAAGGTTGTTAACGACAATTCCTTGAGAGTATGGACCAATTGCAGCTGGCGCTAAATTTGTTTGAACTGCTTTCATTTCAGAACACTCCTAACTTCATTTATTTTTTGAAAAAAATTACCTTCGTGCACACTAATTCTCTTTTCTTTGACATCGACATCTGAAAGCCGTACAAGCGACAAATATTCATCCACTAACCGCTCTTTAATTTTTTCCGCCTCCACCAGGACGGCGATGCCCGCTACCTCGGCCTTAAATTCTTCGAGCAAATTCATCATGCCCATCACTGTACCGCCCGCCTTCATAAAGTCGTCAACAATCAGCACTTTTGCTCCTTCTGCAAGGCTCCTTTTTGCCAAAACCATTGTTTGAATCCTCTTCGTCGATCCGGAAACATAATTAATGCTAACAGTCGGCCCTTCTGTCACCTTGCTATCCCGCCGAACAATGACCACCGGGGCATTCAGCTGACTTGCTACAGCATAGGCAAGTGGAATTCCTTTTGTGGCAACCGTTACAACAACATCGATGTTGGAATCTGCATAGGCTGAGGCAATAATTTTTCCTGCTTTTTGAACAATAGCCGGATCGCCTAGAATATCTGTTAAATACAAATAGCCTCCAGGCAGCAGCCGATCAGGCTCTGCAATCATGCCGCATAGTTTTTCGACAAACGGTTTCGATTCTTCCTCGCTCACCTTTACAAAAAAGCGGACACCGCCTGCAGCTCCCGGTACGGTTTGAAGTGTTCCAATCCCCCGCTGTTCAAACGTCTCCTTTACAATGGCCAAATCCTCACTGATCGACGATTTGGCCGATGAGTAGCGATCTGCAAAAAACGTTAGTGGAACAAGCTGATGAGGATGTTCCAATAAATAATTGGTCATATCAATTAAGCGCTCACTGCGGCGAAACTTCATGGTCTACCTCCGAAAATCCGAATGTTTTAATAGTAATATATCACTATTATACGTATTTAATCAATTGGAAACCGTTCTCCGAGCAGACGAACAGCAAACACTTGATCACAAAATCCCCGCAGGCCATTATAGATCCGGTGCATTCTTGAATCATGCTGAACAAGTCCAAATACTGTTGGACCGCTACCGCTCATTAAAACGGCATCTGCCCCAAAACGCTTCATTTGCTCTTTAATTTGTGCCACTTCCGGATAGAGATGAAGCGTGACCTCCTCTAGCACATTCCCCACTTGTCCACACACCTTATCGTAGTCTTTCGTTTGAAGTGCTTCGATCATTTTACCGATGTTTGGATGGTGCACATTTTTCAAATCAAGCCGCCGGTATACTTCTGCTGTTGAAACGCCGATAAAGGGCTTGGCCAGAATCACCCAGCATGTCGGGGGTGCAGGGATTTCCGTGATCAATTCTCCCCGTCCCTTTGCGAGCGCCGTACCGCCATATACACAAAACGACACATCTGAACCAATCTCAGCACCCAATTCAGCCAGCTGATCAAGCGATAAACCAAGATTCCACAGCTTGTTTAATCCTCTTAACGTTGCCGCTGCATCACTCGACCCTCCGGCAAGCCCTGCTGCAACTGGAATGTTTTTTTCAATGGCAATCGTAACGCCCTCCTTAATGGCAAAGCGTTCTTTTAACAGCTTTGCTGCCTGAAAAGCAAGATTGCGCTGGTCATCAGGGACAAAACGATTATGTGTAAGGATGTTGATTTTGTCTTCGTTGAGCAATGTTAGTTCAATCCGATCAGCCAAATCGATCGTTGTCATGATCATTTCGACTTCATGATAACCGTCCGGCCGTTTATGTAATACATCTAATGAAAGATTAATTTTCGCGGGTGCTTTTACTAAAAGCTTCACTCAAGTCCACCTACTTTGTTGGCTAATCAGAATTTAGATCTTATCCATATATACACTCTTTTTATGGGTGTTTCTTTCTTCGCTCCACATTTTGTCCTATTTTACCACAAAAAGCGAAATGTAAGACGTCCCACTGTTCAAAATATTTATTTTACCCATTTAAAATTGCCGTACATACAAGAGAATTCATCTATATATGCTCAAATTACCTTTTACTTATCTTTAACTCTAATCGAAGTTAGTTTATTTTTGATTTCCACTCCGGGCACTCGCCTTCCCCGTACTCCCAAAAAGAAAAAGGTCAGGGATTGTTTCCCTGACCTTTTGCCGCGGTGACTGTTTGTTTGTTTAAATTTCAAGAAGTGTGGAATTCTTCACTGCGCTGGAATCGGTTAGTGTTTGTTCAGCAATTGCTGCTCTGCCAGTTCAATTGCCCGCTTGACCATGTTTCCTGCGTCCCGCGCCCGGATGCCGCCCCAGCCTTCCTGTTTGACGACATCATAAAAGCCAAGCTCCTTTGCAAGTTCCTCTTTAAAACGCTCGGACATAACTCCTCTTCTTCTACCCACTCTAAACAACCCCTTTCATCACTCGCGGCATTTTTAGTATTTGATGGAACGACTGTTTCATCACCTGTTATATTTTCCCTTTCTTTTGAAGAAGGGTGAAAAAGCGCAAGCAAAAAGCAGCAAACATAAAAAAAGTCTGCTGCCAAGCAAAAAGGTACTATTCAGCTAAGTGCTACATGTCCTGTTGTATCTTCGTAGAAGGTAATTTGAACCGTTTCTGTTAACACATCGGCATAGCTGTAAGAAACACGCTCAAATGCATTTTCATCCTGATCCAATTCAATCACAAAAACAGACGGATACGTTTCAGCTAGGACACCGGAACGCTCAATTGTTTTTCTTCGTCCGCCATTTGCTTTCAGCAACAATCTTTTCCCTAAATTCGAGTCCAGAGCTTGTTTGATATCTGCTAAGGTTTTTGGCATTTGATCCACCTCACTATGTAAAGTATAACACGCTGACACAATTCTGTCAAATAAAAACATAAATTATAACAGTCCTCTAAAATAATTGTCAATATTTTTTGATCTACATTTTCTTGTAAATTTCAACACCTTTAGATTGCCATTAAACGAGGAGAATATGTGTGTTTTTTTTCAAAAAAAATACGATGCTGCTGCATCGCTTACCTTCAGCCATGTTATCATTAGGTTCGACTCCTTGCCTAAGTCCGCAATTTCCCCTGCACAAATCCATCATCATTACTCTTCAATTATAGGCCGGTAAGGCATCCCGGTTCTCAGTACACCTCTTGTTTCAATACCGCCCAGTCCTTTTTCTCCTGTTAATGTATTCCGCAAAACGTCCCATACATTGACCCGTTCCATAAATGGCGTAAAGCTGATTTTAGCCACGATATAAACCGGATCCAAGGCATGGATATTGATTCTTGATGGAGAACTTGCAAAATTGGCTCCCGCATGAATCAACGACTCGAAATGCGATTGACAGGCTCCTGCAAAAATAACAAGCTGGTCTAGGTGAGGTACTTTCTTCCTTGCCTCATTGACTGTCTGTACAAAGTGCTTCGAATGACGATACGCATTAATGTCATTTATGTTTCCTTTTGCCTTTGAGTATGCATCATGCCCCGTGATGACCAATATATCGGGTCGGTAATAATCTAGCAGGGGGCCGATTCTTTGCGGCATTTCTTTTTCATTGCAATGGATCCCAAACACCGGAACACCGATCTTTTCGTACAAATTTAAACATTTCTTTAAATATTCCGGATCTCCATCCATATGCAATACTTTCCCAGGAATTTGGAAGAAATTTGTTGTTTTTGTATAACCGCTTGTTGCACTGTATTCTTGCCTTTGTCTAAGCAATTCGACATCTTGAGAAAACAGACGAAACGATTGTTCCTCAAGAGAACGGTATTCCTGGGAAAGTTTGTTCCGCTCGTTTTGGTTCATAACAACCAAGTCGGTACAGGGAGCATCAGCGACGAGACGAATATCTTCACCATAAAGAATGGCTGTTTTTTGGCCATCTGTTTCACGAATATCAATCACTCGAAAAAGGATATCATAGTTATGTGATCGTCTAGCAACAATATCCATCAATTTCAAATCCACTGCCGTCACTCCAATTTGACCCGCAAGGCCTCGTAAATAAGGTTTTTCTCTCATAGGCTATGCAAAATTGGCAGAGATGTGAAAAAAAGACCCGTAATAAGGGTCTATGAAAAATAAGGGTATAATTCATCGCTCAGGCGGGCAAATTCCTCAAGGGAGAGCGTTTCGCCCCGTCTGGACGGATCAATACCAGCTACATTCAATGCTTGCAAAATTTCATTTTTCTTTAACTTCCCATCCGGAAGCTGGCTTGTCAGATTATTCACAAGCGTTTTTCTTCTTTGCGCAAAACTTGCTTTTGTGATCTGAAAAAAGAACGGTTCGTCTTTGACTACTACACGAGGCGCTTGCCGCTTTGTTAGGCGAATAACAGCCGAGTCCACATTTGGCTGGGGAACAAACACGGTTTTTGGAACAACCATCACCATTTCCGCCTCTGTATAATATTGGATTGCAATCGAAAGCGAGCCGTACTCTTTTGTCCCTGGTTTTGCCGAAATGCGATCGGCTACTTCCTTTTGCAGCATGACGACGATGCCTCGAATCGGCAGTTGCTCTTCAAGAAGCCGCATAATGATCGGCGTTGTTACATAATATGGGAGGTTCGCAACAACCATCAAATCGGAAAGCCCGTCGAATTCCTCGGCAATTACTTTGTTGACATCGGCTTTTAGAACATCCTGATGTATAATTTTCACATTTTCATAAGGAGAAAGCGTTTCTGCAAGAATCGGGAGCAGCCTCTGATCAATTTCAAAAGCAACCACCTTCTTGCTGCTTCTCGCTAACTGCTCTGTTAGCGCTCCAATACCCGGCCCGATTTCAATTGCGCCCGTTTCTGCCGTCAGCCCGGCAAATTCGACAATTTTTTTTAAAATGTTCGTGTCGATTAAAAAATTTTGTCCGAGGCTCTTTTTGAAAGAAAAGCCGTACTTTTCAAGTATCCCCCGCGTTCGAATCGGTGTAGCAATGTCTTTATTCATTTCGTTGTTCTTCCTCCTGCCGTATCACATTCAGCGCCGCTACAAATTCCTCCGGGCTAATCCGGAACATCATCAGCCGTTTGTGAAGCTGCTTGCCATTTGTATAACCAATTTTTAATATTTTCCCGAGCTTAATTCTCCGGTCCTTGGCCCCTTCACCGCCTATAAGACCAGCCGTGATTAAATCTTCCTGGCTAATCTCTTCGTTCATCGGTTCGTGCATCAATTGCGCATCTTGCAATGCATTCCTGATCGCTTCAGGGGACGCATGTTCCACACCCAGCCCTTTGCCGGATTTGCTGATTGCTTGTTCTTTCGCAAGGAATGCATGTTTGCAGCCGGCCACATGGCGGGAAATGGTCTTGCGAATTTTCTCCCCCGGAAAATCAGGGTCTGTAAAAATAATCACGCCCCTCGTTTGCTGGGCTCGTTTAATTTTTTCAATGGTTTCAATGTTAAGAGCAGAACCATTTGTTTCAATGGTATCAGCATCGACGGCTCGTTTAATCGCAGTTGTATCATCTTTTCCTTCTACGACAATGAATTCTTTAATTTTCATACCTTCCCCCATCCAAAACGACTTCATCTATCTGTAAAGAAATCTTTTTAAAATAATTGAAAAAAACTTGAAACATTTTTGTAATGTTCTACGTCTATATAGACGTAACTGTTCATACAAATAAAGTATAAAGCAAGGCATCTTCAGTTGTTAGTATAATGAATTTTGCCTAAAAAGCAAAATGCAGAGGAATCCTCTGCATTAAGACACTATATATATGGAACTAAACAATTTGGTTCTGTAACGATTTCCTAGATTAATGACAATATTCTACAAAATTTAAGCACAATATACCTGCAATCATCGGAGTTTGTCGAATATCGTTTTAGGCTATTTATTGCTCAATCCGATCCTGGCAATCTGGCTAAAGGTGTAATTGAGTCAATAGTTAAAGCTTAAGACATAGACGATTAACGATTTTCATAGGGTCTTTATTGATTTGTGTAATGAATGTCTGGACAGCCACTCTAATTTCTTCTACCGTTTTATAAAAAACATTATAAATAATTGATTTTTTTAACCATCCCCACAGTCCTTCAATTAGGTTTAACTCTGGGCTGTATGGTGGGAGAAAAACAAGTTGCAGATGATCTTTATGGGCTTCGAGAAAAGGTTGAATCAGTTTCGAGTGGTGGATTCTAGCATTATCCAGTATCATTACAATCTTCTCACCCTTGTATCTGACTACAACTTTTTCAAGAAAAGATAGGAAAACTTGAGCATCATAGTGTTCTTCTTCTGTGACAAACACTTCGCCTGTTTCGTAATCGAGGGTACCAATTAATTTAACCCCGTGATGTTTTCCATAAGTAGGTATCACTTTTTGTTGCCCTTTAGGAAACCATGTATTGGCTAAAGCTTGGTAGTCCCTGATCATGGATTCATCTTGAAACAGAATTCGATCAATTTCGTCATTCATCATTTTTTTTAATCGTTTCAAATTCTTGTTTGAACGCTTCCTGTTTCTCGGGGTCAGCCTTTGCTAGGGTATACGTTGGTTTTGTGTAACTAAATCCCAAACGAGTCAACAATCTCCTTACACCCCGGTCCGTATAAACAATGTCAAATGTTTGCTTAATCCAATCGCGAACAAGAAATGAAGTCCAATTCATTTCTGCGGGAAATCCAACAGCAGCTGGCTTTTTTTCAACAATTAACTGATAGAGTTCCTTTTCTTGTTCCTCTGTTAGTTGACAAGGGCGTCCGGGAGATTGTCCGGGAACTAATCCCTCCAAACCGTTAGTTTTATAGGCTCGAACATAGTTATATATAGTTTGCTCCGTACATTCTAAAAGGTCAGCGATTTCTACATAAGTCCGTCCTTTTAAATGCATGAGGATAGCCTGATAACGTTTAAACATCCGTAGATCCCTTAAACCATGCATACAAGCTTTAACTTCCTGAATTGAATCCATGTTTTCATTTTGAAGGATTTTCATTATGTGTCCGCCTTCCTAAAGGTTTTATTTACCTATAAGAATTGGACAAATTTTCTTAAAATCCTTTAATTCCATTTATATATATATATGGAACTAAACAATTTGGTTCTGTAACGATTTCCTAGATTAATGACAATATTCTACAAAATTTAAGCACAATATACCTGCAATCATCGGAGTTTGTCGAATATCGTTTTAGGCTATTTATTGCTCAATCCGATCCTGGCAATCTGGCTAAAGGTGTAATTGAGTCAATAGTTAAAGCTTAAGACATAGACGATTAACGATTTTCATAGGGTCTTTATTGATTTGTGTAATGAATGTCTGGACAGCCACTCTAATTTCTTCTACCGTTTTATAAAAAACATTATAAATAATTGATTTTTTTAACCATCCCCACAGTCCTTCAATTAGGTTTAACTCTGGGCTGTATGGTGGGAGAAAAACAAGTTGCAGATGATCTTTATGGGCTTCGAGAAAAGGTTGAATCAGTTTCGAGTGGTGGATTCTAGCATTATCCAGTATCATTACAATCTTCTCACCCTTGTATCTGACTACAACTTTTTCAAGAAAAGATAGGAAAACTTGAGCATCATAGTGTTCTTCTTCTGTGACAAACACTTCGCCTGTTTCGTAATCGAGGGTACCAATTAATTTAACCCCGTGATGTTTTCCATAAGTAGGTATCACTTTTTGTTGCCCTTTAGGAAACCATGTATTGGCTAAAGCTTGGTAGTCCCTGATCATGGATTCATCTTGAGAGCAACAGGACTAAATTAAAATTGGGATAAAGCAACTTGAAATTTTTGGGATGGAGGAGAAGGCCTTAGATGATTTTTCTTAGTTTCTCGACTTCTTATTTATCTTTTTTGTAAATGGAACCTAAAAAAGGGCATACTTATCCCGTCATCAGTTTTCGCACTTACAATAACTGGTAGTTACGTTATTAAAAATTTCTATGCGGATAGTTTTGTCCACCCTCGATAGAGCTGTCCAGTTTCTTGAACGGACATATAAGCCAAGACGTGTGAGGTTATGATGCATCGATCTACATGGGCCTCTACTGCTACACGTCCCCGTTTGTGGACTCTACGTAAGCTAAGTCCTTCTTTGGCTTGTGCGTTAACTCGCTCGATGGCCGTTCTTTCCGAAAATTTTGTTTTAAATGATTGAAGATGTTGCGGAAATTCCGGATCTATTTGCGGCGTTTGCGATTGTTGAATCCGAATTGTTCTGCCTGTTTGGGCTCCGCTACAACATTGAATATGGCAGGCTTCCGAACAAGTGAGCCCTTCTTGTTTATACTTTGGATCAAATACGGGACATGTCCAAACGTATTGCTTTTTTGTTTCATCCAGCCCTTTCAATTTTAACTTATGTCCACTAATACAATGTGGAACACCATACTTATCGAGTTTTGCCATTCCACGGGCATCCAGTTCTTGATCCTTGATTTTTCGTGGATTAATCGGAGCCAATAGTTTGGTCTGAAGAATGTTTTTTGCATATTGTTGATTATCTTTACTTTGATAGATTCCATCTGCGCTTACGTATTGCACGTTTTCCAGAAATTTTTCAGGAAGATCTTGCTTTACCTTTTCCAAAGTCGGTTCGAGAGTTATGGCATCACTTTCTCCACCTTTAAAAACACATCTAGATAATGGGAGTTCCGATTTAACACCGCATACAAGCGCTACTTTATGGGCTATGTAAGAAACAGTATTGCTTTTTCTCATAAGTCCAACATTGTCATCCGTAGGGATTTTCGGACAATCGCATGGTTCAGAATGGCCACATTTGCGAACTGCATTTAAAGTGGCTTCGGCTTCGACATGTGTAGTATCGACGGCCAATTGTTCTTCTTTCTCTATAATTCCTTGTTGGATGTTGAAATTCACCATAAGCTGACGAGCCTTTTCCCATAATCCGTTTTCGATCATAATCTGATCAAAACGTTCAAAGGTCCTAAGGCACGGAGTGCTGGTAAAACCGCAAACCATTCGAAAATCAGAGTTCCCCACCACTTGGAAATGAACACTTGTGACCATGACTTCCACATAAAGAAGTGGGGCTAAGAGAAACGATTTTAACAGTACATAAAAGTCAATTCCCTCTCGTCCTCTAGACGATTTTTTTGGCTTCGCACTCACGTCCCTTGGCAAATGTGGAAATAATTCGACTTGAGATTCATCAGAATTCCTTTGATTCCTCTTGTCCCAATTTCGCTGAAACCTTGCATTAATGTACTCTTGTTCAATGGGAGCGAAAACCTCTTCCCAAGGGAAATCAAGCGCCAATTTTACATAAGGAAGGTGGCGCAAAGAGGAGAAGTTGTCTTGCGCAAATGAAAATGAGGGTTGAAGGTAGATTACATTTGAATATGATTTTGGTATAATAGAATCAGTCATAATGAATTCCTTTCGTAATGGTTGTGTTGGTACTTCTATTTTACCAAAGGAGATTCATTATGGCTTTTCTTTTTGTCTAAATAGGCAAAGTTTCTATCTTCCATTAAACCCCTGTAAAAAATTAGGGTAAAAAAATTATAAAACGACCGAATTTGGTCCTATTTCGTCTAAAGTGAGATTTGACAACTCGAAAGGCATTCGTTCCACGCAGTGACCGTGGAAACACTTTTTCAATTAATAATCAAATAAAGTCAATACTATCAAGGGTTCAGGATTTTTGTCCTGTGGCTCTGAAACAGAATTCGATCAATTTCGTCATTCATCATTTTTTTTAATCGTTTCAAATTCTTGTTTGAACGCTTCCTGTTTCTCGGGGTCAGCCTTTGCTAGGGTATACGTTGGTTTTGTGTAACTAAATCCCAAACGAGTCAACAATCTCCTTACACCCCGGTCCGTATAAACAATGTCAAATGTTTGCTTAATCCAATCGCGAACAAGAAATGAAGTCCAATTCATTTCTGCGGGAAATCCAACAGCAGCTGGCTTTTTTTCAACAATTAACTGATAGAGTTCCTTTTCTTGTTCCTCTGTTAGTTGACAAGGGCGTCCGGGAGATTGTCCGGGAACTAATCCCTCCAAACCGTTAGTTTTATAGGCTCGAACATAGTTATATATAGTTTGCTCCGTACATTCTAAAAGGTCAGCGATTTCTACATAAGTCCGTCCTTTTAAATGCATGAGGATAGCCTGATAACGTTTAAACATCCGTAGATCCCTTAAACCATGCATACAAGCTTTAACTTCCTGAATTGAATCCATGTTTTCATTTTGAAGGATTTTCATTATGTGTCCGCCTTCCTAAAGGTTTTATTTACCTATAAGAATTGGACAAATTTTCTTAAAATCCTTTAATTCCATTTATATAGTTTAAAATTTTTATTTTTACTTTTCTCGCTCCCCAACGATAGGCATCGGCCTTCGATGAAAAAAAGACGTCTATTTTATATCCTTTAATCCTGCCGCCGGTATCGGCAGCGATCGCATAGCCGTAACCCTCTACATACACCTTCGTTCCTAGCGGGATAACAGATGGGTCGACAGCGATTACTTTTGCGTTCGGGTTGGCGCGGAGATTAATGCCGGTTGATGTGTTCCCTGAACATCCATTGCAGTCTGCAGTATATGCGGTTGTATTTACATATAGCTCTTTCCCGCCGCTTACTTCTCCACGAGATACTTGATAAGCTAAATCCTTTGTTCCAACTGCCACGACTTTATCTTGTTTATTCTTGACCGTTTCTTGGCTAATCAATTTCCTTGAAATTTCTTTGCCGTTCTCCAATGTCACTTCATATTTTTTGGATGCAAGACCTGGCTGGCCTTCCGCAACTACTTGCTGCTTGCCTTTTTCCAAATTTGTATCTTTCTGAGTGACGACAGCAAATTGCAAAGGTTCTTCCACTACATCGGTGACTTTTTCGACGCGAATGATGTTTACCACACCATTATCCTTTACTGTCTCATTTAATGACGGTTCAACTCGGTCTAAGTCGTTTAGTTTTATGCCTTGTTGTGTTAAAAAGTCAGCGACCGTAGTCGAAGTGGACCAAACTTGATGTTGCTTTCCGCCATCAACTAGAGTAAGACGGTTTGCTTGTTTGATGGAAATCTTCATCTTATTTTTGATTGCCTTTTTCGGTTCGGGCGAGATTTGATCATGGTCAGTTAAAACAATCTTTTGCGCTTTGAGGAGCTCAGCAACAGTGGCAGCTGTTGTCCAAACCGTTTTATCCTCGTTGTCTTTGACAATTTCAACCTGTTTCGCTTGTTTCCAGACAATGGTTTGATGATTTTTCAGCTTTGTGTTGGGCCTGGGAAACACGTAATCCTTTGAGCGGATCGGCACATGCAGTTCCTCAAGTAATTGTTGAATCGTATCCGCATGTGTTTTGACTGTTTTCTTTTCGCCATTTAACGTAAGAGCAACTGTCTTTTTCGAACCTTCAAAAAAAAGAATCCCAAGAGTTGCTGCAAAAACTAGGAAACTAGCAAAAAGAATCGTCAATGTTTTTCCACTCAAAGATTTCGGAAACAGGTTTTTCATGTTTTTGAATACGATGAAAAACGCCTCCTTTTCTTGGAGTGATTATAAAGAACTACCTCGCCGACTGTCAACCTTTGCGTTTTACCAGAACGTATTACTAATTATGCCGAATGTTGGATCAATTGCAAAGAAAAACTTATCGACATGGTTATCCTATGAGGAAAAGGAGACATGTAGAACTTTTTGGTATAAGAAAAAATTAGGACAATCTTCCCTTCCTTTCGACACCTTTCCTTATCATTTTATGGCGAACAATTTTTTCGCATTTGCCGCCGTTGCCTCTGCTACTTCTTGCAAAGACAGTCCCTTAATTTCTGCAATTTGTTCTGCAACAAATTTAACATAGGCTGGCTCATTCCGTTTTCCTCGATACGGATGTGGTGATAGATATGGGCAATCGGTTTCAATTAACAACTTATTCAGCGGTATTTCCGCGGCTACTTCCTTTGGTTTTTTTGCATTTTTAAACGTAACAGGGCCTCCGAGAGAAATATAAAAATTCATTTCGACAACTTCTCTGGCTATTTCAGGGCTCCCGCTATAACAGTGCAAGATCCCACCCACTTCTTCTGCACCCTCTTCCTTTAAAATTTCCACTATATCCGCAGTCGCTTCACGATTGTGAATAACGATTGGAAGTTTTACTTTCTTCGCCAACCGAATCTGTTTTCGGAAAACTTCTTTTTGAATCTCTTTTGGTGACTTGTCCCAATAATAATCCAGCCCCATTTCACCGAGTGCCACCACTTTTGGGTGTGAAGCCAGTTCTTCAATCCATGCTAAATCCTCATCTGTCATGTCAATCGCATCAACCGGGTGCCAGCCGACACTTGCATACATAAAATCATAGTGTTCAACCAATTCCATTGCTTTTTGAATCGTCGGCCGATCAAAGCCCACGATCACCATATTGGAAACGCCAGCCTGTTTTGCCCGTTCAACCACTTCTTCCAAGTCATCTGCATATTGGTCAGCATTTAAATGAGCATGGGTATCAAACAACATGTTAACTCTCCTTCAAAATAATTTACTAGAACATGAGAAAAAACACGAATTATGTTCCACGTGAAACATTTATGATGAAAATTGTCGACTTTACCAAGATAATTTGACGAACCAAAGCTTTTTACAAATGATAAGCGCCTTTATAGGCGCTTGCACATGGATCGTTTATTTTACTTTTGCCCCATTTGGCAAGGTTTGATCAACCGTAGCTAATGAGAGTTGACCGTCTTTTGAGCCTGCTAAAATCATGCCTTGCGACAATTCACCGCGTAGTTTAACGGGCTTCAAATTCGTAATGCAAATTACTTTCCGCCCGACCAATTCTTCCGGCTGATAATATTGGGCAATACCGGAGACAACCTGGCGCTTTTCATAGCCTAGATCTAGCTGTAGTTTCAGCAGTTTATCCGCTTTTTTCACCGACTCGGCTGCAATCACTTCAGCAACGCGGAGATCAATTTTCATAAATTCATCAATGGAAATTTCATCTGGAAGTTCAGGTTTTTCTTCTTCTTTTGGCTTCTCTGCTTGGGGAGCACTGGCACCCTGCATTTTCGTTTTAATAAATTCAACTTCTTCTTCCATCTCAAGTCGAGGGAATAGTGGTGTCCCCTTCTCCACTTTTGTCCCTTCAGGAATCCTGCCAAAAGTCTCTAAGCTTTCCCATGATTTTAACGAATAATCGTTTATTCCAAGCTGGTTAAAAATCTCCTCCGGTGTACGAGTCATAAATGGCTGAAGAAGGATCGCAATTCTTCTTAGTGACTCAGCTAAATGCGTCATGACGCTTGCCAATTCCGGTTTCCGCTCTTCTTCTTTTGCCAAAATCCACGGCTGGGTTTCATCAATATATTTGTTGGACCGGCTTACTAGCTGCCAAATGGTCGTTAAGGCAACCGAGAATTCCATCTTTTCCATTGCTTCTTCGTATTTTGCAACCACTTCTTGATTCACTTTTAGCAATGCTGAATCAAATGAACTGCTAGAGCCTCCATAAACAGGAATGACACCATTAAAATATCGTTCAATCATCGCAACGGTCCGATTGAGCAAATTCCCCAAATCATTTGCCAAGTCAAAATTAATTCTTTCGACAAATCCTTCAGGTGTAAACACTCCATCAGCCCCAAACGGAACTTCCCTTAATAAATAGTAGCGTAAAGCATCCAGGCCATAGCGATCGATCAATGTAACAGGATCAACAACATTTCCCTTTGATTTTGACATTTTCCCGTCTTTCATTAAGAGCCAGCCATGGGCAAATACTTTCTTTGGCAGCGGGATATCCAGAGCCATCAGCATAATTGGCCAATAGATCGTATGAAAGCGAACAATTTCCTTGCTCATAAGATGAACATCAGCAGGCCAATACGTTAAATATTTTGCATCGTTCTCCGTACCGTAGCCAAGTGCTGTAATATAATTGGACAATGCATCAATCCAAACATAGATCACATGCTTTGGATCTCCCGGCACCTTGATTCCCCAATCAAATGTCGTTCTCGAAACGGCCAAGTCTTCCAGCCCCGGCTTAATAAAATTATTGATCATTTCGTTCTTGCGTGATTCCGGCTGAATAAATTCCGGGTTTTCCTCGTAATATTGCAGGAGGCGATCAACATATTTACTCATTTTAAAGAAATACGACTCTTCTTTAACCTTTTCAACAGGACGGCCGCAATCAGGGCAATTGCCGTCTACAAGCTGCCGATCCGTGTAAAATGATTCACACGGTGTGCAATACCAGCCTTCATATTGGTCAAGGTAAATATCCCCCTGCTCAAGCAATCTGGCAAAAATCTTCTCGACGACTTGCTTGTGGCGCTCATCGGTTGTGCGAATAAAATCATCATAAGAAATATCGAGTTTCTTCCAAAGTTCTTGGATCCCGCCAACAATTTCATCTACATAGTGCTGCGGCGTAACCCCTTTTTCTTCCGCTTTCCGTTGAATTTTTTGGCCATGTTCATCCGTTCCCGTTAAATACATCACGTCAAAACCGCGCATCCGTTTATAGCGGGCCATCGCATCCCCCGCAACCGTTGTGTAAGCGTGCCCAATATGTAAATTTCCGCTCGGGTAATAAATCGGAGTAGTGATGTAAAATGTTTTCGTTTTTTCCTGCATCTGTATCTCTCCTTGAAAAATAACCTATTCGATCATTATTGCCTTTTTTTAGTACTTCTATCATCAAAATATACCGAAAAATAAAGATTTGTGCAACAAAGCCAGCTTTGCAGGATTCATCATTCAAGTTCATATATAAGCAACGAAAAAATTACCGCAACCGACCCCAAAAAAAAGGGAATCCATTTTGAATTTTTTAATAGACAAGCAGGAAAGTGTAGAAGTTTGTCGAATACTTGTAGGTAATTGGCGAAAATCCATTTTCCTTTCTTTTTTCTTAGGAGTCGTGACCATTTCAATTAAAAAAATGATATCCTGTCCAACCTTTGATATAGAGCAAATGTAAACTTTCTCATGAAAAATTAATTTTTTTTAGAATAAAATAATTGACGGATATGGGAATGGCTGGTATTATAAAGGTAACGAGAAATTTGTCGAATAATGACGAGTAAATGCAAGAAATAAAACCTATTTCTGGGAGGAGATTGAAGTATGAAATCTACTGGTATTGTCCGTAAAGTTGATGAGTTAGGTCGGGTAGTGATTCCAATTGAGTTAAGACGTACATTAGGGATTGCTGAAAAAGACGCTCTTGAGATCTATGTTGACGATGAGCGTATCATCCTGAAAAAATACAAACCAAATATGACTTGCCAAGTAACAGGAGAAGTGTCAGATGACAACTTAACCTTAGCTGGCGGAAAGTTAATTCTTAGCCGTGAAGGTGCTGAAATCCTCTTAAAAGAAATTCAAGAATCTTTCGAAATGGCTAAATAAAATTGCGAGATTAGTAGAAAGGCTGACCATGCATTTGGCCAGCCTTTTCTCATTGCCATTTTTTATTCTAGCTGATGATAGGTTTGGTAAATATCTCTTTTTTGCAGCCCGCGGTCTTTTGCCGTCTGTTTCATCGCTTCTTTTGGCGACAGCTGATTCACTAAAACATAATGTTCGACATGTTCTGGAATCGAAAGATCTTTCCACCAGTCATCTTCTTCATTCGTGCCTGATTGCACTCCTTCTACAATCAGGCAAAATTCCCCGCGTACCTCCTCACGTTCCGCCCATTCAAGCACCTCTTCCATAGTACCCCGAATAAACTCTTCATATTTTTTCGTTATTTCCCGACATAGGGAAATTTTTCGATCACCAAAATATTCCATCATCAGCACCAATGTTTCCTTCAGCCGATGTGGAGATTCATAAAGAATAATCGTACCTGTTTGTTTTTTTAGCCTTTCAAGCTCCCGTTTCTTTTCTTTTTTTTGGCGATTTAAAAATCCATAAAAATAAAAAGGCTGAGTGGAGAGTCCGGAGGCAATCAATGATGTAAGAGCAGCATTTGCTCCTGGCAATGGGACAACTGTTAACTTTTCTTCAATCGCCTTGGCGGCCAGTTCATAACCAGGATCGGAAATAGCCGGCATCCCCGCATCACTAACAAGCGCAATGGTCAAGCCGTCTTTTAATTTCCCAATTAACTTTTCCCCACTTAATTCTTTATTATGTTCATGATAACTGACAACAGGTGTGTGAATTTCAAAATAATTGCAAAGCTTTCTCGTATTTCTTGTGTCTTCTGCAGCAATAAGATCCGCTTCTTTTAATATTCGAATTGCGCGAAAGCTCATGTCCTCCAAATTGCCGATCGGTGTTGGCACAAGATAAAGAATGCCTTTATCCGCCTCATTTTCAAAACTCTTCTGCTGCCACATCAAATCCACCCATTTCCTTTCGCAAAAACTCAATTTTTTTCTTCCTTGTTAACTGTTTAAAATTCCATTCTGCTTTAAGGGCATCGCTTTTATTTTGATATTTTTTAAAAAATGTTAACGCAACCGGTCCTCTGCCCCTTGTATACTTGGCGCCTTTTCCTTCATTATGGAGTTTCATGCGCCGTTCAAGGTTGTTCGTATAGCCTCCATAAAAACTTCCATCCTTACAGGTCAATACATAAAAATAATGTTCATTGTTTTCCATATAAAATTTCACTTATTTCCGGAGTGTATTCATTTTGATCATTATAAACGACAAGCGGTGGTACTAGTTTCAAATCGGGCCGCCCATCCTTAACCGCTTCAACCAGCAATATATTTGCTTCCTTGTCTTTTTTCGGATAAACAAATTGGATTCTTTTTGGTTCTAAACGATAGTGCCGCATTAACGCGATCAGGTCAATAAACCTCCCTGGTCGATGGACAAATGCGACCTTCCCGCCTTGGCGAACAAGCTGGCTTGATACCCGAACAGCATCTTCAAGCGTGCATAAAATTTCATGCCGGGCAATGGCTAAATGTTCATTTGGATTGATTTCCTCTTTGGATGGAGTGAGAAAATAAGGGGGATTGCATGTCACCACATCGTATTGACCATAACCTAGCCGGCTCGGCATATCCTTTATATCGCCATGAATCATATCGAGTCTTGTTTCAAGTCCATTGTACGCAATACTTCTTTGCGCCATATCCATTAAACGTTCCTGAATTTCAACTCCTGTTATTTTTCCTTTTGTTCGTGTGCTTAAAAATAAAGGAATAACGCCATTTCCACTGCACAAATCAAGCAACTTTCCCTTTTGGATCGGAACATGGACAAACTTCGCAAGCAGCACAGCATCAAGGGAAAAAGCAAAAACAGATGGGCTCTGAATGATGCGCAAATTTTCCGCCAGCAAGTAATCCAGTCTTTCATCTTCTTTCAAATTTACCATTCATAACCTCCATCTAGACACCGATTCAACTATTTTTTATCTAACAAGCGTTCGTATTTTATAGGAAAAGGTTCAGGCAACTGTTCCTTTTAGGAGGGTTTTGCTGTATCCTTTATATAAAAACAGCCTTCCTTTGGAAAGGAAGGCATGTATTATTTTTTGTTAAGAAAAGACAAACAGAACAAACAATCGCCTTCCTTGCGCAGACTGCCAAAGTGCAGATTGCAAATATGGAACCCCTCATGATATAACCGGGCAAGATTATCATACCCTTCGCCGATATCAAACATCTTATTTTGATCGATTTCAGCTTTGGCCGTTCCTTTCTTGTGCTCCGAGTTTTTTTGCCCTCCACGCTTTGAAGTTGTTTCCAAAAGGCGCCTCAAGTTTTCATTCTCCAATTTTAAAGAGTGATTCTCTTCTAGTATCTCGGCTAAATGCTGCTTTAATTCACCAAGCTTTTGGTAGAGGTTTCCAATTTGTATTTCCATTTTACTGACTGAATCAAAAATTTCTTTTTTATCCACGCCTTCCACCTCATTAATCTGTGGATTGAATAGAGAATGCACCCTCTTTAATTTCGTCCAATGTGTATTCTAAAACCCGTTCCTGATTCTTTAGCTCCACTTGGAGAACCCTTTCAAGAATATTGAGGCCAACAACTTTCCCAACACCATGGGGGGTGTCAATCATTTCTCCAAGATCCGGAAGCTGTTCTTTCGCTGTTTCGTATTCGTCATTTTCATACTTCAAACAGCACATCAGCCTGCCGCATAATCCAGAAATCTTTGTTGGATTTAAAGAGAGATTTTGATCTTTTGCCATTTTAATCGAAACAGGGTCAAAATCACCAAGAAATGTTGAACAGCACAGCATTCTCCCGCATGGTCCGATACCGCCGAGCATCTTTGCCTCGTCGCGGACACCGATCTGCCTGAGCTCAATTCTTGTCCGAAAAATGGCTGCCAAATCTTTTACCAATTCGCGAAAATCCACGCGCCCATCCGCGGTGAAATAAAAAATAACTTTATTGCGGTCAAATGTATATTCAACATCTACCAGTTTCATATCCAGCTGATGCTCGCTTACCTTTTGATTGCAAACTTCATATGCTTCCTGAGCAGCTTGCTTATTTTCCTCGACAATCATTCGATCCTTTTGATCTGCAATCCGGACGACTTTTTTCAATGGCAGGACAATGTCATGCTCCCCTACTTGTTTACGGGCAATGACTGCCTTTCCATATTCTACGCCGCGAACCGTCTCGACAATGACATAGTCATCCTTTTCAATTGCAAGATCTCCGGGATCAAAATAATAGATTTTTCCCGCTTTTTTAAAGCGTACTCCTACAACATCATACAACTGAAGATCCCTCCTGCAATTTTAACACAAGCTGTTCCATCAGCAACTGAGGATTCATATTGGCTTGCAGCTTTCGCTTTGCATCGAGAATGGCAGTTATCTGCTCGGTAATAAGCCTGCCAGGCTCCTTTAATGCAAACTGTTTAAGCCGTTCGAATTCCTTTTGATAAACAGCTTGCTCCGGTTTTCCCAGCTGAATATATAATAAATCCTTAAATATAAGAAGTAAAAGATCTAAGCCGCGATCAATCTGTTCTTTTTCTTTAAAGTGCTGATGCCAATCTCCTTGAAGGCTGACCATTGCCTCCAGCGGATTTTTCTTCAACACTTCATATAATTTTAACACTATTTTTTGCGCTTGTGCAAACCATTCATCGACATTTAACCTCAATGCTTCGTCGACATTATTTGTCATTTGAGCTAAAAGCAGAGCATCTTTTCGGTCAACGCCTTTTCCTGCCAGGACATCCGCCATTGCCTTTGGTGGCAACGGTTTGAATGTTAACATTTGGCATCTTGATTGAATGGTTGGAAGGATTTTTTGTGGCTGGTCCGTTAAAAGAAAAGCGAGCGTCTGCGAATTAGGCTCTTCCAAGAACTTGAGCAAGCTATTTGAAGCACTGACAGACATTTTATCAGCATCGACAATAATATATACTTTTCGAGCCGATTCGACTCCCTTTTTTGTAAACTCTTCTTGAAGCTCTTTAATTTGCTGTTTTTTTATCGATAATCCATCCGGTTCGATCATGTGAACATCCGGGTGATTTCCGCTAGTGATCCTCCGGCAATTGGCACACGACTCACATGGCTTGTAGCCATCCGCCGGCGCCTCGCATAAATAGGTTTTCGCCAATAATAGGGCTGTATCCTTTTTCCCTGTTCCCCGCATTCCTTCAAGCAAATAGGCATGCGCGAGTCGATTTTTCAACAGACTATTTTTCATCATTTTTAAAACAATCGGCTGCATTCCTTCCAACTGTTCCCACGTTTTCAACATGTTGATCACCACTTGTTCTGTTAAAATTGCAGAAATTGCTCAACCGGGAGAACAAACACTGTTGCTCCACCGACCTCCACTTGAATTGGAAAAGGAACGTATGAATCCGCATTGCCACCCATCGGAGAAACAGGAGCAACCAGCTGTTCCCGCGACTGGCAATTTTTTTTGATGATCTCTAAGGCCATTTCAATCCGATCATCATCTGTTCCGATCATAAACGTTGTATTGCCCGACCGCAAAAACCCGCCTGTTGTTGCAAGTTTCGTGGCTCTAAAGTTGTTTTCCATTAACGCTTTTGATAAACGATTGCTATCCTGATCCTGTACAATGGCAACAATAAGTTTCATCTGATCCAGCTCCTTTTGTTTTTTTTCCGACAATCCTTACTAACATTATAACAGTTATTTTCTTTCCTTTCATTGTGCAAAACCAATGAATGAGTAAAAACACTGAGATCATACGTTATCAATTTCCTAAAAAAACCTGCTCCAAGGTCTTTATGGCGGAGCAGGTTTTTTTACGATGCTGCTATTTTACATCCTTTAACAATTCTTGAAGTTCGTTATTGAATCCTTTTACGGCCCGATCACCGACAACTGTTACCGGAACACCTAAAAAGCCAAACTTTTCGACCTCCGCTTGGTAATCGGGATTAGCCAAAACATCTCTCACTTCAAACGGTATTCCTTCTTGAGTCAGAACTTTTTTGACCATATCACATTCAATGCAACCTTGTGTCGAATAAACAACTACTTTTTTTGCCATGTCTAAAATTTCCCCCTTGTCTTGCCATGTTGCGCTTGCCATCTCCATTATAAGCAATCATTTAGTAAAATCAATTTCCTGCCGACCACAAATCTACTATTCTTTTGTTAAAAATGTTTTTGGCATGACGACTGCGACTACTTCACCTCTAGCGCATAGCTGTTCATTTGCAAAAATTTCCGAATCAACTTTCCACTTTTTCGGATGAATTTCAGTAACAGTTCCAATCGCCTTTAATGGCACACCATGCGGAGTAGGTTTGATAAAATCAACACGAAGGGATGCAGTTACAAATCGCGGCGGTTCGGCTCCCTCGCCTAACTCGTGTCCATTTTTCCGATGAAGGGCCAGCGATGCCGATCCCGTCCCATGGCAATCGATTAATGAAGCGATCATCCCGCCATATACAAAACCGGGAAGTGCGGTGTGAGCCGCTTTTGGTGTAAAAAAGGTAATCGTCTGTGTTCCATTCTGGTGCCATCCTGTGCGAAAGTGATGCCCTTCTTCATTTAAATGTCCACATCCGTAACACCAGGCAAACTCTGCCGGATATTCATCTTGAATAGCTTTTTCTACTTTCCATTCCATCTTTCCCACACCTTTCTACAGTTTCACCTTCATTCCTACGATAACACTTTTTGCGAATTAACGAAATATTTTGTATATTTTTTGTAAAGTATATGTTAGCAACGTCTTATAAAGAAAAACAACAAAAAGGCCATACTCAGACCTTTTTGTTCCCTCTTTCTTTGATTATTTTTAATGTCTCTTCAAACACTTCTTCGAGACTTTTGGAAGCATCAATTTTCACGATTCGCTCTGGAAAGCACCGCAATAACATGTGATACCCCTCTCTGACTTTATGATGAAAATCAAGTGCTTCAAGATCAAGACGATTAATTTCCCGTCCTTCTTGTTTATTGATCCGGTTTAAGCCGGCCTCTGGTTCGATATCAAAATAAAGCGTCAGCCCCGGCATCAAATCTCCGATGGCAAATCGGTTAATGCTGAATACTTCTTCAATTCCAAGGCCGCGTGCGTGTCCCTGATAGGCAAGCGAACTATCGACAAACCGGTCGCATAAGACCATTTTTCCTGCCTCCAATGCCGGCTTGACCTTTTCGATCAAATGCTGGCGTCTTGCGGCGGCATAAAGCAATGCTTCTGTGTGTGCATCCATTGCCGTATTTTTTTTATCCAAAATGACTTCCCGTATTTGTTCAGCAATCTCGATTCCGCCCGGCTCCCTCGTTAAAACGGCTTCAGGAAAGCAATCGGCAATCATATTGATAATAGTCGTTTTTCCAGCCCCCTCTGGACCTTCGAACGTGATAAATCTTCCATTTAACATAAAAAACCTCCAAAAACCAATGTCATTGCAGAAATTTCTTTCCGCTGACAAATTACTTTAAAAATACCTTGACCCTTCCTATTTCAAGCAAGGATCCTCCCTGGAATCGCGCACCCAGCTCGAGATTGTTTTGCAGCATTTGCAGTTTTTCCTTTGTCATTTCCTCTCCCTTTAAAAACAATGGAATCCCTGGCGGATACGGAATAATCGTTTCTGCAGCCAGCTTCCCTGCAGCCTCAGCAATCGTTGCCTCGCCTATCTGATAATTTGCCATGTCTTTATAAGACACGCCTAATGAAGAAACCGTCTCCTTGTTTTTGAAAAAACAATCGGCCAATCCTGTTCCCTTAATAGGCTGAACCGATTTCAATGCGCGATTTATTTTTTCAGCTGCCTCGTCCAATGGAAAGCTCATTGCTTTTTTCAATAAAGGAAAGACGAGCAGCACATTGTAAGGATCGGCAAGCTCGGTAAATACCCCAGCCTCTTCAATCCGTTTCTGTAGTGCATACCCCGAGAAGCCAGATGTTGATCGGATTGTTATTTTCAGCGGATCTCCTCCTTTTTCGGAGTCAAGAACGCGCAAACCGGGAATCGCCTTCAGTTTCTGCTTGAAATCGTTAATTTGTCTTATTAAATAGCCGCTGTCAGCGGACTCATATGTACCTAAATAACTTCGTGCCAGGTCAAGTGAAGCCATAATAGGATAAGAAGGGCTGCTTGATTGAAAAATCTGCAGATAATCAAGCACCTTGTCCATTTTTACAAAGGCACTGTTAAAATGCAAATAAGACCCCATTGTCATGGCCGGGAGCGTCTTATGTGCAGATTGAACGATGATATCTGCTCCTAATTGAACAGCAGATGGCGGAAACGGGTCACCCGCAATAAAATGAGCGCCATGTGCTTCATCGATCAACACTGGAATGTGAAACTGATGAACTTTTTCAATAATGCGCTGCAAATCGAACACTCTGCCGTAGTAGTTCGGATAGGTTAAGATGACGGCGCTTACCTGCGGATAGCGATTAAGTGCTTCGTTAATGGTCTCGAATGAAACCCCTCCGGCCACTTTCCATTGCGGATCATATTCAGGCTCTAAGAAAACTGGCCTCACTTTTGCCAGCATTAACGCATTCATGATCGATTTGTGGCAATTTCGCTGGACAAGAACAATGGCATCTTCTTCACACGCAGCCAGTATCATCGTTAGATTCCCTGAGGTTGAACCATTGACAAGGAAAAAGCTTCTCTCTGTTTGAAATAGATCAGCTAATAAACTTTGGGCATCGTAAATGGCCTCTTCCGGTGCATGCAGGTCATCCAAACCCGTTATTTCGGTAGCATCCAGTTTTAATAAATCGTGAAAAAAAGAATTTCCTTTCGGCTCAAAAATCTTTCCATTTTTATGACCGGGTACATGAAAGGAAATCGGATTTTTCTTCGAATAATTTACTAACGCATCATATAAAGGTGTCGCGGATTGATTCATTTATACTACTTCCTTCTATGGTTCTTCTTTATTCTAACAAAAATTCTATTCAATTCTTCTTTTCTTTGCAAAAAAAAGAAGTCCAAATGCGGACTTGTTATGAAAAGATCCCCGGTGTTGCAATTTTTTTTAGCTGTTTCAAAAAAAATTTATATTTCGGGTCGTTTGTATCTGTTTGAATTAGATCCTTTTCACAGTCAGTACAGATAAAAGATGTGTATAGATGTATTCCTTTCGGTTTCATTTGCTCACAAATCACGCACTTTTCCCCAACGAATTTATGTGCTGCCAGCGAACTCATTTCCTCCACCTCCATACACTCATTCTTTCCTGTTTAACGATTTGTATACAATTTTCCAAAAAATCTGTGCACTCTATTTAGTTTATGTGTATCAACAATTCCGCGTGTATGTCTATATGAAATGAATTGCAGGGCGATTTTATTATAAACATCATTTTTCTAACTATACTTTTAACTTCTGGTTAGTAAGAAAAACCGGGCAAAAACCGCCCGGTCCTTTTTAGTTTGGTGGATAAACGGGGTCTGTTGATTTCCGCTCCAGTCACTCGCTTTCCGGGGGGCGTGCGGGGGAACCAGTAGTACCATTTCACCCTGAAAAATAGGGGAATTGGGCATTCGGGAGGCCACTAGTGACCGTTTTACCCTGAAAAATTGGAGAATTGGGCATTAAGGAAGCTAGTAATGACCGTTTTGACCCAAAAAACAGGGGAATCGGGCATTAAGGAAGCTAGTAATGACCGCTTTGACCCAAAAAACAGGAGAATTGGGCATTAAGGAAGCTAGTAATGACCGCTTTGACCCAAAAAACAGGAGAATTGGGCATTAGTGAAGCTAGTAATGACCGCTTTGACCCAAAAAACAGGAGAATTGGGCATTAAGGAAGCTAGTAATGACCGCTTTGACCCAAAAAACAGGAGAATTGGGCATTAAGGAAGCTAGTAATGACCGCTTTGACCCAAAAAACAGGGGAATCGGGCATTAGAGAAGCCTCTAGTGACCATTTATCTTGATAAATATGAGAATTGGACTTCTTCATTTTTACCTTTTAATGGTCAAGAGATAAGTTAAGATATAAATTCTGATATTATAAAAAAGACAATCCTTAAAGGATTGTCTTTTTCTTTGCTTGGCAACGTCCTACTCTCACAGGAACTTGCGTTCCAACTACCATCGGCGCTGAGAAGCTTAACTTCCGTGTTCGGTATGGGAACGGGTGTGACCTTCTCGCCATTGCCGCCAAGCTATTTTGTTGAGGTTCATTCCCTCAAAACTAGGTAATCAAGAAGAAGTAAACGAAGAACGAGGCCGCGCATTCAACTACATTGGTTAAGTCCTCGATCGATTAGTATCAGTCAGCTCCACACGTCACCGCGCTTCCACCTCTGACCTATCAACCTGATCGTCTTTCAGGGATCTTACTAGCTTGACGCTATGGGAAATCTCATCTTGAGGGGGGCTTCATGCTTAGATGCTTTCAGCACTTATCCCGTCCGCACATAGCTACCCAGCGATGCCTTTGGCAAGACAACTGGTACACCAGCGGTGCGTCCATCCCGGTCCTCTCGTACTAAGGACAGCTCCTCTCAAATTTCCTGCGCCCACGACGGATAGGGACCGAACTGTCTCACGACGTTCTGAACCCAGCTCGCGTACCGCTTTAATGGGCGAACAGCCCAACCCTTGGGACCGACTACAGCCCCAGGATGCGATGAGCCGACATCGAGGTGCCAAACCTCCCCGTCGATGTGGACTCTTGGGGGAGATAAGCCTGTTATCCCCGGGGTAGCTTTTATCCGTTGAGCGATGGCCCTTCCATGCGGAACCACCGGATCACTAAGCCCGACTTTCGTCCCTGCTCGACTTGTAGGTCTCGCAGTCAAGCTCCCTTGTGCCTTTACACTCTACGAATGATTTCCAACCATTCTGAGGGAACCTTTGGGCGCCTCCGTTACTCTTTAGGAGGCGACCGCCCCAGTCAAACTGCCCACCTGACACTGTCTCCCACCCAGAATTTGTGGGTGCGGGTTAGAATTTCAATACAGCCAGGGTAGTATCCCACCGACGCCTCCACCGAAGCTGGCGCTCCGGTTTCTACGGCTCCTACCTATCCTGTACAAGCTGTACCGAAATTCAATATCAGGCTACAGTAAAGCTCCACGGGGTCTTTCCGTCCTGTCGCGGGTAACCTGCATCTTCACAGGTACTATAATTTCACCGAGTCTCTCGTTGAGACAGTGCCCAGATCGTTACGCCTTTCGTGCGGGTCGGAACTTACCCGACAAGGAATTTCGCTACCTTAGGACCGTTATAGTTACGGCCGCCGTTTACTGGGGCTTCAATTCAGAGCTTCGCTTTGTGAGCTAACCCCTCCTCTTAACCTTCCAGCACCGGGCAGGCGTCAGCCCCTATACTTCGCCTTGCGGCTTCGCAGAGACCTGTGTTTTTGCTAAACAGTCGCCTGGGCCTATTCACTGCGGCTCTTCGGGGCGTGAACC
>NZ_JBNWEO010000017.1:0-67500 GCF_050496765.1 Neobacillus sp. SM06 | reverse complement strand
AGGGAGTCCATGAGCAATTCTCGTAATCTTAATGCCAGACGGCTTTAACAAACGGGAAATGTACATGGCTGTTGCCTCACCTTCAATATTTGGATTGGTGGCAAGAATGACCTCTTGTACCGTATCATCTTGAAGCCGTTTTAATAAATCCGGAATATTGATATCCTCAGGGCCAATTCCATCCATAGGTGAAATTGCTCCGTTTAGGACATGGTACAAGCCGTTATACTCTTTCATTTTCTCCATTGCGATTACATCTTTTGGATCCTGGACAACGCAAATAACCGATCGATCCCTTCGTACATCTTCACATATATAGCATGGATCTTGATCCGTAATATGCCCGCAAACAGAGCAATATGTTAAATTACGTTTTGCATTGACTAATGCTTTTGCAAAATCAAGCACTGTATCTTCTTTCATACTTAAAACAAAAAAAGCCAGACGAGCGGCCGTTTTCGGGCCGATACCTGGCAACTTCATAAAGCTGTCAATTAGCTTTGATATCGGTTCAGGATAGTGCATTTTTTATTGTCCCACTCCTAGAAGGGAAGATTCATCCCTTGTGTAAATTGTCCCATTGTTTTGTTTGTCATTTCCTCTACTTTTTTAAGCGCATCGTTTGTTGCTGCAAGAATCAGATCTTGGAGCATTTCAACATCTTCCGGATCAACTGCTTCCGGGTTAATTTTCACATACACAACTTCTCTATGTCCCGTTACAACGACTGTAACCATCCCGCCTCCAGCAGTTCCTTCTATTTTTTGTTGACCGAGCTCTTCTTGAGCCTCCATCATTTTCTTTTGCATTTTTTGCATTTGCTTCATCATGTTTTGCATATTTCCCATTCCACGCATGATTTTGTTCCCTCCAGTTTATTCTATAACCTCTATAAATTCAGCACCAAATAGTTTTTTTGCTTCAGCGATGTGCGTATTCTCTGAAGCTGGTGATGTTTCATGTTCTCCGTCGTCACCTTCATGACTATGATGACTGTTTAAAAAATTTTCTCGAATCGCTTGCCATTGATCTTCAGGAACACCGAGAATCGAAAGCCTCTTGCCAAGCATATCCTGAAAAGCCTGACTAACCGCTTCAAGAAAACGGCCATTCTCCATCGCCATCTGGCAATGAATTTCATGTTTGAACTTAATAATAAATGTATTGGCAGAGGCAGCAATTGGTTCCGCCTCATTCAGCAAGGCCGAATGGGATTTCAACAGTCTTGAAAGCATTTCTCCCCAGCGGCTCTTCAACTGATTCAAATCCGTTTTCGTTGCCTGTTTTAAAACTTCGTTTATTTTCCCAACCGGTGCCTGAAATCCTTTTCTCGAAGAGCGGTGTGCCGATTTTTGCACAGCAGCAGCCGGTTCATGTGCAACGACAGACCCAGTGCTCTTCAGCTCTTGCAATTGTTTTTCAAGCTGTTCAATTCGCATCAGCAGTGGTTCAACATCTGCAGTTTGGGGATGGTTTTCCTTTTTTTTCTCCATCTGGCATAACTTCACGATTGCGACTTCAAGAAATATCCGTGGATGGTTTGTCCAGCGCATTTCCTGTTGGGCTTTATTGAGTATATCAATCAATTGGTAGATGTGATCTGTTTCAGTCTTTTCAGCCATTCTTCGGAAATCGTCGTCAATCAGTACTCGTTCCATTGACTCTTCCAAATTGGGAGCAGCTTTGAAAAGCAGCATGTCACGATAAAATAAAATAAAGTCCTCAATAAAACGAACAGGATCTTTACCTTGAAAGAGGAGTTCCTCAAGGGCTTCAAGACCACTGGCAGCATTTTTCTCTTCAATCGCCATTGCCAGTTGGTTCATGAATTGCTGTGAGACTGAGCCAGTAACGGTCAGCGCATCTTCAACTGTGACTTGATCCTGACTGAAGGAGATGGCTTGATCCAGCAAACTAAGCGCATCCCTCATCCCACCTTCAGCTGCTCTTGCGATAATCTTTAGTGCCTTTTCATCGCACTCAATACCCGTTTCTTCTACAATTACTTTCATTCGGCCAACAATTGATTGAGCAGTAATTCGTTTAAAATCAAAACGCTGGCAGCGTGAAATAATCGTCAGAGGAATTTTATGCGGTTCAGTTGTTGCTAAAATAAAAATAACATGCTTCGGTGGCTCTTCCAGTGTTTTAAGCAATGCATTAAATGCCCCAATGGAGAGCATATGCACTTCATCAATAATATACACTTTATACTGAACAGCATTCGGTGCATATTTTACTTTATCACGGATATCGCGGATCTCTTCAACCCCATTATTGGAGGCAGCATCTATCTCAATTACATCGGGAATGGATCCATTTGTAATCCCTTTGCACGCGGCACATTCGTTGCATGGTTCAGCAACAGGGGCGTGTTCGCAGTTAACCGCTTTTGCCAAAATTTTCGCCGCACTTGTTTTTCCCGTACCCCTTGGCCCTGAAAAAAGGTAGGCATGGGAAATTTTTTGTTGAAGCAGGGCATTTTGCAATGTCTTGGTTACATGCTCTTGGCCGACAACATCCAAAAATGTCTGTGGACGCCATACACGGTACAATGCTTGATAAGCCATCTACAAGAGCCCCCTTCCGAATCTTCTATCTTTCTCATTATACCGTATCCCTTTTCCATTTTACAAAGCTAATATAAAAGAAAATACAATAAGAATGATTGAGGATCTCTTCGTGTATGTAATAAAATTTGAGCCGATTCAGTCTTTTGCACAACAAAAAACCCACCCCCGATCGGGATGAGTTGGCTTTTGTGTATGTAATTAACTGCCGTGCACCTTCCGTCGACTGACTCCCATAAGCGTTACTTAAGCAGTTAGCTCGGCCCAGGCAACCCTGCGGCACATGGGATGGTCCACTTAATGCTGCTTCCTTCCGGACCTGACATGGTTCATGGATTCCCATTGCGCAGGACCCAGACGTCAACACCACTTACTTAAGGCAGACCCTACAGGAAATCAGCCTCAGGAAGGGATTCAGCCTCGCTAGAGCGGATTGCGAGTACAGGGCACCGCTACCTCCCCGCCTAGCACGGCAAACTTAATACCAATTTTTAATGCATCAATGTTTGATGCTTATTTAGTATACTAAGATTCAAACAAAAAAGCAATATTTATCACCTGTTAAATACTGTAAAATACTATTCATTCTTTCTTTTCTCCGCCTTTTTTTTCTCGCGAATTCGGCGAAAAAACAATGAGAGCATGTCACTGCATTCTTTTTGCAAAACACCTGAAGTTACTTCACATTGGTGATTAAACCGTTCATCCTGCAACAGATTCATTAGTGTACCGGCACAGCCTGCTTTTGGATCGGGCGCGCCATACACCACCTTTTTGATCCTTGATAGAAGGATCGCTCCAGAACACATCGGACACGGTTCCAATGTGACATATAAAACAGCTTCTTCCAGCCGCCATGTTCCCATTTTTTCACATGCTCGTTCGATTGCGAGCAGTTCTGCATGTGCAACAGCATTTTGCTCACTCTCCCGTAAATTAAATCCCCGGGAAATAATTTTTCCATCAAGCACGATCACTGCGCCAATTGGAACTTCATTTAGGTTCTCGGCATTTTTTGCCTCTTTTATTGCTTCACGCATAAACATTTCGTCATATTCATGCCAATCCACTATAGAAAACCTCCATACTGCACAAACTAAGTTTTATTTGATTGCGATGTGTTATAGAAGATAAAGTATCACAAAAAATACTAACAGAAGGTGAGACAATATGACTAAAATCCCCCCTGCTCTTATCATCATTGATATGATAAATCATTTTGACTTCCCTGACGGTGCTGCTCTTGCGGAAAAAACAAGGCAAATTGTGCAGCCGATCAAAAAACTAAAGGAACAGTTTAACCAAAAAGGCTATCCGGTAATCTTTGTTAATGATCACTACAATCTTTGGCAGGCCGATATGGGAAAAATAATTGATTTCTGCCGAAACGAAAAAAGCAATTCAATTTTTGAAGAACTCCTGCCAGGCTCGGAGGATTATTTTTTAATTAAACCAAAGCATTCTGCCTTTTACGGAACGGCTTTAAATACATTGCTGCATCAACTTAAGGTTGATACCCTTATCCTTGCGGGGATTGCCGGCAATATTTGTGTACTCTTTTCCGCCAATGATGCTTACATGCGCGAATACCGATTATTTGTCCCGAAAAACTGCATTGCTTCCGTGGAAGATCAAGACAATCAGTATGCATTAACGATGATGCAGAACGTTTTAAAAGCAAACATCGAAACAACTGATCACGAAATTTATCAACATTATAACATGTATCCCCAAACCCACTCATAGAATAGTTGTAGCGTATTTGCATAGGGAGGGGATTAGCATGCAAATTCATGTAGTTCAAAGAAATGAGTCTTTAACCAGCATCGCAAGAAAATACCGCACGACCGTAAACGATATAATTGATGCAAACGAACTTCCGAACCCGAACAATTTGGTTGTTGGACAAACGATGGTCATTCCAATTATCGGCAGATTTTATACCGTTCAATCCGGTGATTCACTCTACTCGATTGCACGGAAAGCAGGCATTACCGCCCAACAATTGGCTTCAATTAATCGCATCCCATTAAACCAGCCCCTGCAGATTGGTTTTCAGCTCTACCTGCCGCAAGCTCCTAAAAGGCAGGCTGAGTTTAATGGTTACGTAGAACCGCGCGGCACTGCCGTTGCACCATCACTCATTAACAGCGCACGCGATGCCGCACCATATTTAACGTATTTGGCCCCATTTAGTTTTCAAGCACGCCGTGATGGAACACTAAAGGAACCATTGCTCGATAACTTTCCCGCCATTGCCAAGAGCCACCAAAACGTCTTAATGATGGTTATAAATAACCAGGAAAATGACCAATTCAGTGATGAATTAGGACGAATTTTGCTTAACGATCTTTCAGTTCAAGATAAATTTTTAAACAATATTGTCGCAACAGCAAAAAAATATGGGTTTCGGGATATTCATTTTGATTTTGAGTATATTCGCCCGGTTGACCGCGAAGCATACAATCGCTTTTTACGAAAAGCAAAGACAAGGTTTAAACAGGAAGGCTGGTTCATGTCGACAGCCCTTGCTCCAAAGACAAGTGCAACCCAAAAAGGAAAATGGTATGAAGGCCATGATTATAAAGCACACGGGGAAATATCCGACTTTGTCGTCATCATGACCTATGAATGGGGCTATAGCGGTGGGCCAGCCATGGCCGTATCGCCAATTGACCAAGTTAGAAGGGTTCTCGAATATGCCATAACTGAAATGCCTTCTTCGAAAATTTTAATGGGGCAAAATTTATACGGCTACGATTGGACACTCCCGTTTGTGCAGGGAACCATTGCAAAAGCCGTCAGTCCGCAGCAAGCGATACAGCTTGCAGCACAGCATCATGCGGCTATTCAATACGATACGAAGGCACAGGCTCCCTTTTTCCGATACCGTGATTCAGCGGGAAAACAACATGAAGTATGGTTTGAAGATGCCCGGTCCATTCAAGCAAAATTTGATTTAATCAAAACGCTGAAACTAAGGGGAATGAGCTATTGGAAGCTTGGCCTATCGTTTCCGCAAAATTGGCTGCTCATCGTGGATAATTTTCATGTTGTCAAAAAGGCAACACCGTGATCAGAAAAAACTGCCGAATAAAGGCAGTTTTTTTTCGAATGGTCATCTTATCGCCATTCAAGCTCACTGCTTCTTTTAAAAAAACACCGCTGTAACTGAGTACAGCGGTGTTGATCTCCAATTTATGCGCGTTGGTTACTATTCATTACTCAATGGCGGAGGAAGAGGGATTCGAACCCCCGCGCGGTTTAACCCGCCTGTCGGTTTTCAAGACCGATCCCTTCAGCCAGACTTGGGTATTCCTCCATATCGACAAGAGATAATATAGCATATGCATAGTAACCATGTCAATAATTAAAAAATCTTGGGCGGGAAACTCCCAGCCCAAGATTTGCGCTATTCTGGCTTGATTACCGTACGGTTCCCCATATACGGCCTTAATACTTCTGGAATTACCACACTGCCGTCTTCCTGCTGATAATTTTCTAAAATAGCGGCAACGGTACGGCCGATCGCAAGGCCGGAACCATTCAACGTATGAACATGTTCTGGTTTTGCTTTTACATCGCGGCGGAAGCGAATATTGGCTCTCCTTGCTTGAAAATCTTCAAAATTGCTGCAAGAAGAAATTTCCCTATACGTTTCATAACTTGGAAGCCACACTTCAATATCGTATTTTTTTGCTGCAGTGAATCCTAAATCTCCCGTGCACATGCTTAAAACACGATACGGAAGCTTTAATAACTGTAATACCCGTTCTGCATCATTGGTTAGCTTCTCCAACTCTTCGTATGAATCCTCCGGCTTAACAAACTTAACCAATTCCACTTTATTAAATTGATGCTGCCGAATCAGTCCTCTTGTATCCCGTCCTGCTGACCCGGCTTCTGAACGGAAACAAGCACTAAATGCTGCATAGCGGATTGGGAGTTCATCCCCGCTCAAAATCTCATCCCGATGCAAATTGGTAACGGGTACTTCAGCCGTTGGAATCAGAAAATAATCTTTGCTTTCAATTAGAAAAGCATCCTCCTCAAACTTGGGCAGCTGGCCTGTGCCTGTCATGCTCGCGCGATTAACCATATAAGGCGGCAAAATTTCCTTATATCCATGTTCATCTACATGAAGGTCAAGCATAAAATTGAACAATGCACGCTCCAAACGGGCGCCGAGCCCTTTATAAAAGACAAAGCGGCTCCCGGTTACTTTTCCGGCACGTTCAAAATCTAAAATATCCAAATGCTCGGCAATCTCCCAATGCGGCTTCGGTTCAAATTGGAAATCAGGAAGCTCTCCCCATTTGCGAATTTCAACATTATCCTCTTCTGTATCACCAATCGGCACGCTTTCATGAGGGATATTCGGAATGCTCAACAAGAGAACTTCAAGCGTTTCTTCTACTTTCCGAAGCTCGTCATCAAGAACTTTGATCCGATCACCAACTTCCCTCATTTCTGCAATAAGATGATCTGCATCTTTTTTCTCACGCTTTAACGCTGCTACTTGCTGAGAAACTTCATTTCGCTTACTTTTCAACTGCTCCGATTCAACAATCAGTTCCCTTCTTTTTTGATCCAAATCCTCAAACTTGCCAAGATCGGTTAAATCCTCCCCCCGATGCTGCAGCTTCGCTTTCACCTCTGTAAAATTAGCTCTTAAGTATTTTAAATCCAGCATTTCAAAACCGCTCCTTTTTTCCAAAATAAAAAACCCCCATCCCCAAAACAGGGACGAGAGTTACCCGCGTTGCCACCCTGGTTGACAATTGAAATTGTCCACCTTGATCAAACTAACGGCTGCAACCGAAAGTGTTTACTTGACCATCGTTTCTAGGTCGTTCCACACTTTGCTCAGGGATGGATTCACATACATCTCTCGCCGATTTTCACCAGCCATCGGCTCTCTTAAGAGAGAAAACATGCTACTAGTTCCCTTCAAAGCTTTTTCCATATGAAAATTGGTAATATTTACTTTACTATGATTATCAACCAAAAGCAATAAAATTATGCAAATTGTTTTTCCTTTGCCTCTTTAACCATTTGCACAAAATATTCCGTCAAACGGCTATCATCTGTTAATTCCGGATGGAAAGAACATCCGAGGAATTGTCCTTCCCTTGCTGCCACGACGCGGTCATTGTGTTTAGCGAGAATCTCAACATTTTCGCCTGCCTCCACGATATGCGGCGCACGGATAAACACAGCAGGGAAATCATCAGCCACCCCGTTAATGGCAATGTCAGCTTCAAAACTTTCACGCTGGCGGCCAAATGAATTGCGCTCAACCGTAATGTCCATCACACCAATGTGCGGTGTCTCATAACCAACAATCTTTTTTGCCAGTAAAATTAAACCTGCACACGTGCCGAACATGGGTTTCCCTTGTTGTGCAAACTCTTTAAGGCTGTCCATGAAATCGTATTTATCAATCAAACGGCGCATTGTCGTGCTTTCGCCGCCAGGAAGGATAAGCCCGTCCACATCTTTTAGCTCTTCTTTTTGCTTAATCACCACTGCCTCTGCACCGCACGCTTCCACTGATTTCACATGTTCACGAACAGCACCTTGCAGCGCTAAAACCCCAATTTTCACCATCTTACAAAACTCCTTACCAGCCGCGCTCTTGCATACGGTCATGTGGAGCAAGTGATGAAATTTCAATTCCCTTCATGGCAATCCCAAGGTCCTTCGAAATTTCGGCAATCAATTTATAATCCTGATAATGCGTTGTTGCTTCCACAATCGCTCTTGCAAATTTCGCAGGGTTCTCAGATTTAAAAATACCTGATCCAACAAAAACGCCGTCTGCGCCTAACTGCATCATTAAGGCGGCGTCTGCAGGTGTCGCTACACCGCCGGCTGCAAAGTTAACAACTGGAAGGCGCCCAAGACGCTTGATTTCAAGTAAAATTTCATATGGCGCGCCTAAAAGTTTTGCTTCTGTCATCAACTCATCTTCATTCATTGCGACAACTTTGCGCACTTGTGCATTCACTTTACGCATATGACGAACGGCTTCAACAATATTACCCGTTCCCGGCTCCCCTTTAGTACGCAGCATGGAAGCACCTTCGCCAATACGGCGGGCAGCTTCGCCAAGATCGCGGCAGCCGCAAACAAATGGAACTGTATATTCTTTTTTATTTAAATGAAACTCTTCATCTGCTGGCGTTAAAACTTCACTTTCATCAATATAGTCAACACCCAAAGCTTCAAGGACGCGTGCTTCAACGATATGGCCGATTCTCGCTTTTGCCATTACCGGAATGGTTACTGCCCCCATTACTTCTTCAACAATGCGCGGATCCGCCATTCTCGCTACACCGCCGGCAGCACGAATATCTGATGGGACACGCTCCAAAGCCATTACGGCAACTGCACCGGCCTCCTCAGCGATTTTTGCTTGTTCGGCATTGACTACGTCCATGATGACGCCGCCTTTTTGCATTTCGGCCATTCCGCGTTTTACACGATCTGTTCCTGTTTTCATTGTAAATCCCCCTTTAATTTTATTATTATGAATTTTTTAGACACAATACGGAAATTTTATTATTTAAATCGGAATAATTTCTTTTCCATATTGAAAATAAACACCAAAAAGGAATTCCTGTCAAGGCGGAAATCCCTTTTTTGGCTAAAAAGAAAGTATAAACCCCTTGCGGCGATTTATACCTTTCCATTAAAGCAAATGGCGGCTTAGAACCAACCTTTCACTGTTGACGATATCCCGTGGCCTAGTCCGCTGAAAAATCCGCCAATTCCTCTCATCATCAGCACGAACCAGTTTGCTTTTTCAACATCCTGTGCTGCGACAACATCAGTTTGAACACTTTTGGCACCCTCTGGTGTTAAGAAACGAACCTTTCCGCCATTTTTCGCCTGCAGTGTTATATATCCCACTTTTTCCCCTTTTTTAATCGGGGCGGCCAGTTTGCCATCTTTCGTTAGTTTCGTTTTATCTAGAACAAAAACGGGTTGATAATTTTTCTTTTCACCATTTAATAGTAACATGTTTATCGGAGATTTCGTATAAATCCTCACTTGGTTTTCTTTTCCATTTACAACTGGTAAAGTTTTCGATCCTTTTACTTGATAGTGTTTCGGAAGGATCTCTTCTTTTTTATAATTGCTAAAAGCATAATCCAGCATTTTTCGCGTTTCATCGAACCGTGCTTTATAGCCGCCCTGTCCTTTGTCATCTGTTGCTTTTTGAACAACCGTGATAAACCGCTGTCCATCCCGCATCGCTGTACCGGTAAAGCTATAGCCGGCAAAATCAGTCGTACCTGTTTTTAAGCCATCCATTCCTTGATACCCGAACACCAGGCTTGGAAGCATCCAGTTCCAGTTGTCCATTTTCGTCCCTTCCACAAAGGTTTTCGTTGGAGTGCTGGCTGTTTTCAACACTTCCGGGAAATCATTAATTAAGCGAAATGCTAGAGTTGCAACTGAGCGGGGGGACATGACGTTTTCCGCATCAGGGCTTGTCCCTTTTGGCTGCATTCCTTGGTAATCTTTATTATTCAAACCGGTAGAATTAACAAATTTATAATTTTTTAATCCGAGTTGTTTCGCTTTGTCATTCATCATTTTCACAAAATTTGTTTCTGACCCGGCAATCGTTTCGGCAATCGCAATCGTCGCGGCATTTGCCGAATAAATCGCCATTGCTTGATACAAATCGCGGATTTTGTATTTTCCGTCTTTTCTTAGTGGAACATTTGATAGATCGCCATTTTGTGAAATTTTATAGGCTAAATCACTGACCGAATACTGCTGATCCCATTTGACCCGTCCTTTTTTAATTGCATCAAGCAGTATATATTCTGTCATCATCTTTGTCATACTGGCAATGCCCAATGCACTGTCAGCATTTTTTTCGTATAAAACTTGACCTGTTTTTCCATCAACCAAGATAGCTCCTGCAGCATTTACATTCAAAGCCGTTTCTGCTTCTGCTTTGCCAAAGCCGGTAAAGAAGCCAAAAAAGAGAATGACCGCCATCATGCTGGCAATCCATTTTTGATAAAAGTGTTTTTTCACGGTAATGCCCTCCAACGATTTAAATACACGTTGGTTATTTTAACACAATTCAAAACTAAATCATAGACAGAGCATTGGCCTATCTTATTTCCAATTCCAACATCTTTACCAATTTTCAGGAAATACAAAAAAAGAAGCAAACGCTTCTTTTTAAGAAAGGGAATAGTTTGGAGCTTCTTTTGTAATCTGCACATCGTGCGGATGGCTTTCTCTCAAGCCTGCACCAGTCATTTTGATAAACTGGGCATTCTCTCTTAGCTCTGATAAGTCTTTCGTCCCGCAATACCCCATTCCGGAGCGCAATCCGCCAACAAGCTGGTAGATCGTTTCCGCTAAAGGCCCTTTGTACGGCAGGCGTCCTTCAATTCCTTCCGGTACAAACTTTTTATTTTCCTCCTGGAAATAACGATCTTTTGAGCCTTTTTCCATTGCTGCAACAGATCCCATTCCACGGTAGACTTTAAAACGGCGCCCTTGGAAAATTTCTGTTTCCCCCGGGCTTTCTGATACGCCAGCCAGCAAGCTGCCTAGCATAACAGCATGTCCGCCAGCGGCAAGAGCTTTGACGATGTCACCCGAGTATTTAATTCCCCCATCAGCGATAATCGTTTTGCCATGCTTGCGCGCTTCTGCAGCACAATCATATACAGCCGTAATTTGCGGAACACCGACACCGGCAACAACCCTTGTCGTACAAATGGATCCAGGTCCAATGCCCACTTTTACTACATCGGCCCCTGCCTCGATTAAATCTTTTGTCGCTTCTGCTGTTGCCACATTCCCGGCGATGATGGTTAATTGCGGATAGGCAGTGCGAATTTCTTTTACGGTATCAAGTACACCCTTGGAATGGCCATGTGCCGTATCAACAACAATGACATCAACATTTGCTTTAACAAGATGTTCCACGCGCTTCATCGTGTCTTTTGTAACCCCTACTGCAGCCCCTGCCAGCAAACGGCCTTGCTTATCCTTTGCCGAATTAGGAAATTCAATGACTTTCTCAATATCTTTAATGGTGATTAGCCCTTTTAAAACACCTGCATCATCCACAAGAGGGAGCTTTTCAATCTTATGCTTCTGTAAAATTTTTTCCGCTTCTTGCAATGTTGTCCCTACCGGTGCAGTGACAAGATCCTCTTTTGTCATAACATCTGATATTTTAAAAGAATAGTCTTGAATAAAACGAAGATCTCGATTCGTAATAATACCAACAAGCCTTTGCTCTTCAAAATTATTGACGATCGGCACGCCGGAAATGCGGTATTTTGCCATTAAATGCTCTGCATCAAATACTTGATGCTCGGGAGTTAAATAAAATGGATCCGTGATGACTCCGCTTTCTGATCTTTTTACCTTCTCTACTTGCTCTGCTTGTTGCTCAATCGTCATGTTTTTATGGATAATTCCCAAGCCGCCTTGACGTGCCATTGCAATTGCCATTTCGGCCTCTGTGACCGTATCCATACCAGCACTGATGATAGGGATATTCAGCTTTACGCCAGGTGCAAGTTCGACCCTAAGATCGACATCACGAGGAAGTACTTCCGACTTTCCTGGGATTAATAACACATCATCAAAAGTTAATCCTTCTTTTGCAAATTTATGTTCCCACATTTCCTTTTCCTCCCGATCAAAAAATTATTATTTGTAGGTTATCAATTGGACAAAATACTGTCAAGAAGAAGATATTTATTTGACTTTTCAAAAAAAGGATGATCACTGTGTTGCACTATACCGGCTGGAGAAGCTTTCTCCGTTTTTTTTCAGCAGAAGATGCTCAAGCATTTTTAAAGAAAAAATATGAGCTTTGCCATATAGAATCTGCCCATGAAAAAAGTTTTGATAACTGCTACACCTTTTTATATTATTTGGAGCACGGGCAAATTTATTATGAGCAGGCTGAAAAAGCCCCGCTCATTTTGAAGCCAATCCTAATTTTCTACGGGCTTGTTCATTTAATTAAAGCTAGCATCTTAACGATTGATCCGAACTACCCTGAGTCTACAACCGTTCTGGCCCATGGAGTATCCACACGCAAACGAAAAAAACAAAATTATCACTTTTTCCAAGATGAAGTTAAGTTACAAAAATATGGACTTTTCCCCTATATGTCGAAGACAATGTTTCACATGGAACAATTGGAAGGCGATAAAATTACGATGGAAGTACTGTTTCAGTTGGTACCTGAACTTAGCTCTCTTTTTTTCCAACTTGATGGGAAAAGAACCTTTGCAGAGCTACTGCCTCAAAATGGACAGTTTCTTATTCCTGAAAAGGTATTAGACCATTACCATATGACGGCTAGCCGCTTTAATGAATTCTTGCTTTCACGGTTTGCTGATAGCGTATCGCTTTCAGCTGACACTCTTTCCTGTACCTTGAACGACTCTTTTCTTAATAAGATTACACCTTTCAAATACAATATTGAAGACCAAACTGTTGTACTGCCATTGATTAAAAATACTTTTTTCCATTATCCAGAGCTGCTTGTTCATTATTTACTTCTCTATAACTTGAGCATGATAGCCCGCTATGAAACGGAATGGTGGGGTGATCTAACCAAATCAATGCCCACAAAGGACTATCCCTTTATCGAGGCTTTTTTATCCATTACAGAACAGAAAAGTCCTTTTCTTATCTATCAATTTCTGATGGAGAAATAAACTGGTTAGCCGACTATTTTGGGCAAAGAAAAAGACAATCCTTAAAGGATTGTCTTTTTCTTTGCTTGGCAACGTCCTACTCTCACAGGAACTTGCGTTCCAACTACCATCGGCGCTGAGAAGCTTAACTTCCGTGTTCGGTATGGGAACGGGTGTGACCTTCTCGCCATTGCCGCCAAGCTATTTTGTTGAGGTTCATTCCCTCAAAACTAGGTAATCAAGAAGAAGTAAACGAAGAACGAGTTCGCGCATTCAACTACATTGGTTAAGTCCTCGATCGATTAGTATCAGTCAGCTCCACACGTCACCGCGCTTCCACCTCTGACCTATCAACCTGATCGTCTTTCAGGGATCTTACTAGCTTGACGCTATGGGAAATCTCATCTTGAGGGGGGGCTTCATGCTTAGATGCTTTCAGCACTTATCCCGTCCGCACATAGCTACCCAGCGATGCCTTTGGCAAGACAACTGGTACACCAGCGGTGCGTCCATCCCGGTCCTCTCGTACTAAGGACAGCTCCTCTCAAATTTCCTGCGCCCACGACGGATAGGGACCGAACTGTCTCACGACGTTCTGAACCCAGCTCGCGTACCGCTTTAATGGGCGAACAGCCCAACCCTTGGGACCGACTACAGCCCCAGGATGCGATGAGCCGACATCGAGGTGCCAAACCTCCCCGTCGATGTGGACTCTTGGGGGAGATAAGCCTGTTATCCCCGGGGTAGCTTTTATCCGTTGAGCGATGGCCCTTCCATGCGGAACCACCGGATCACTAAGCCCGACTTTCGTCCCTGCTCGACTTGTAGGTCTCGCAGTCAAGCTCCCTTGTGCCTTTACACTCTACGAATGATTTCCAACCATTCTGAGGGAACCTTTGGGCGCCTCCGTTACTCTTTAGGAGGCGACCGCCCCAGTCAAACTGCCCACCTGACACTGTCTCCCACCCAGAATTTGTGGGTGTGGGTTAGAATTTCAATACAGCCAGGGTAGTATCCCACCGACGCCTCCACCGAAGCTGGCGCTCCGGTTTCTACGGCTCCTACCTATCCTGTACAAGCTGTACCGAAATTCAATATCAGGCTACAGTAAAGCTCCACGGGGTCTTTCCGTCCTGTCGCGGGTAACCTGCATCTTCACAGGTACTATAATTTCACCGAGTCTCTCGTTGAGACAGTGCCCAGATCGTTACGCCTTTCGTGCGGGTCGGAACTTACCCGACAAGGAATTTCGCTACCTTAGGACCGTTATAGTTACGGCCGCCGTTTACTGGGGCTTCAATTCAGAGCTTCGCTTTGTGAGCTAACCCCTCCTCTTAACCTTCCAGCACCGGGCAGGCGTCAGCCCCTATACTTCGCCTTGCGGCTTCGCAGAGACCTGTGTTTTTGCTAAACAGTCGCCTGGGCCTATTCACTGCGGCTCTTCGGGGCGTAAACCCCAAAGAGCACCCCTTCTCCCGAAGTTACGGGGTCATTTTGCCGAGTTCCTTAACGAGAGTTCTCTCGCTCACCTTAGGATTCTCTCCTCGCCTACCTGTGTCGGTTTGCGGTACGGGCACCTTTTATCTCGCTAGAGGCTTTTCTTGGCAGTGTGGAATCAGGAACTTCGGTACTCGATTTCCCTCGGCATCACAGCTCAGCCTAATGTCAGCGGGATTTGCCTCACTGACAGCCTAACTGCTTACACGCACATATCCAGCAGTGCGCTTACCCTATCCTCCTGCGTCCCCCCACTCGCTCAAACGATAAAGAGGTGGTACAGGAATATCAACCTGTTGTCCATCGCCTACGCCTTTCGGCCTCGGCTTAGGTCCCGACTAACCCTGAGCGGACGAGCCTTCCTCAGGAAACCTTAGGCATTCGGTGGATGAGATTCTCACTCATCTTTCGCTACTCATACCGGCATTCTCACTTCTAAGCGCTCCACCGGTCCTTCCGGTCCAGCTTCAACGCCCTTAGAACGCTCTCCTACCGCGGACACCATCGGTGTCCACCCACAGCTTCGGTGATACGTTTAGCCCCGGTACATTTTCGGCGCAGAGTCACTCGACCAGTGAGCTATTACGCACTCTTTAAATGGTGGCTGCTTCTAAGCCAACATCCTGGTTGTCTAAGCAACTCCACATCCTTTTCCACTTAACGTATACTTTGGGACCTTAGCTGGTGGTCTGGGCTGTTTCCCTTTTGACTACGGATCTTATCACTCGCAGTCTGACTCCCACGGATAAGTCTTTGGCATTCGGAGTTTGTCTGAATTCGGTAACCCGATGAGGGCCCCTAGTCCAAACAGTGCTCTACCTCCAAGACTCTTGCACGTGAGGCTAGCCCTAAAGCTATTTCGGAGAGAACCAGCTATCTCCAAGTTCGATTGGAATTTCTCCGCTACCCACACCTCATCCGCGCACTTTTCAACGTGCGTCGGTTCGGGCCTCCAGTAGGTGTTACCCTACCTTCACCCTGGACATGGGTAGATCACCTGGTTTCGGGTCTACGACCACATACTCTTACGCCCTGATTAAGACTCGCTTTCGCTGCGGCTCCGTCTCTTCGACTTAACCTTGCATGTAATCGTAACTCGCCGGTTCATTCTACAAAAGGCACGCCATTACGCAAAAACGCGCTTTGACTACTTGTAGGCACACGGTTTCAGGAACTGTTTCACTCCCCTTCCGGGGTGCTTTTCACCTTTCCCTCACGGTACTGGTTCACTATCGGTCACTAGGGAGTATTTAGCCTTGGGAGATGGTTCGTCCCAGCTTCCGACCGGATTTCACGTGTCCGGCCGTACTCAGGATCCACTCAGGAGGGAACGAAGTTTCAACTACAGGGCTTTTACCTTCTACGGCAGACCTTTCCAGATCGCTTCATTTACCCCGTTCCTTTGTAACTCCATATTGAGTGTCCTACAACCCCGAAAGGCAAGCCTTTCGGTTTGGGCTGTTCCCGTTTCGCTCGCCGCTACTTGGGGAATCGCGTTTGCTTTCTCTTCCTCCGGGTACTTAGATGTTTCAGTTCCCCGGGTCTGCCTTCATTACCCTATGGATTCAGGTAAAGATACTGTTCCATTACGAACAGTGGGTTCCCCCATTCGGAAATCTCCGGATCAAAGCTTACTTACAGCTCCCCGAAGCATATCGGTGTTAGTCCCGTCCTTCATCGGCTCCTAGTGCCAAGGCATCCACCGTGCGCCCTTTCTAACTTAACCTGCGGCTCATATCAGCTATGCTTCTATTTCGCCTTGAAAAAGGTTGAAAATCTAAAATGGCGATCACTCGGTTCTTGCTTGGTTACTTCTTCTATACGATTATCTAGTTTTCAAAGAACGAATGGTGGAGGATAGCGGGATCGAACCGCTGACCTCCTGCGTGCAAAGCAGGCGCTCTCCCAGCTGAGCTAATCCCCCAGTATGAAATGGTGGGCCTAAATGGACTCGAACCATCGACCTCACGCTTATCAGGCGTGCGCTCTAACCAGCTGAGCTATAGGCCCATATTTTATAAGAGATTGTTCTCTCAAAACGAAACAAGGCTACATCTACGAATAACTTCGCGAAAGGCCTCATTGAATTTTCTTCAAGCTGCCTTGCGACGGGCTGAGGAATTGCTTCCCCGAATCACTGCGGCGCAGGAGCAAACTTGGCGAGAATTGTTCTCTCAAAACCAAACAAACAATATACGTCAATAATCATCCAACTCATTGATGTCCGAAAGGACACTTTCCTTAGAAAGGAGGTGATCCAGCCGCACCTTCCGATACGGCTACCTTGTTACGACTTCACCCCAATCATCTGTCCCACCTTAGGCGGCTGGCTCCTTACGGTTACCCCACCGACTTCGGGTGTTACAAACTCTCGTGGTGTGACGGGCGGTGTGTACAAGGCCCGGGAACGTATTCACCGCGGCATGCTGATCCGCGATTACTAGCGATTCCGGCTTCATGCAGGCGAGTTGCAGCCTGCAATCCGAACTGAGAATGGTTTTATGGGATTGGCTTAACCTCGCGGTCTTGCTGCCCTTTGTACCATCCATTGTAGCACGTGTGTAGCCCAGGTCATAAGGGGCATGATGATTTGACGTCATCCCCACCTTCCTCCGGTTTGTCACCGGCAGTCACCTTAGAGTGCCCAACTGAATGCTGGCAACTAAGATCAAGGGTTGCGCTCGTTGCGGGACTTAACCCAACATCTCACGACACGAGCTGACGACAACCATGCACCACCTGTCACTCTGTCCCCCGAAGGGAAAGTCCTATCTCTAGGAGTGTCAGAGGATGTCAAGACCTGGTAAGGTTCTTCGCGTTGCTTCGAATTAAACCACATGCTCCACCGCTTGTGCGGGCCCCCGTCAATTCCTTTGAGTTTCAGCCTTGCGGCCGTACTCCCCAGGCGGAGTGCTTAATGCGTTAGCTGCAGCACTAAAGGGCGGAAACCCTCTAACACTTAGCACTCATCGTTTACGGCGTGGACTACCAGGGTATCTAATCCTGTTTGCTCCCCACGCTTTCGCGCCTCAGCGTCAGTTACAGACCAGAAAGCCGCCTTCGCCACTGGTGTTCCTCCACATCTCTACGCATTTCACCGCTACACGTGGAATTCCGCTTTCCTCTTCTGCACTCAAGTCCCCCAGTTTCCAATGACCCTCCACGGTTGAGCCGTGGGCTTTCACATCAGACTTAAAGGACCGCCTGCGCGCGCTTTACGCCCAATAATTCCGGACAACGCTTGCCACCTACGTATTACCGCGGCTGCTGGCACGTAGTTAGCCGTGGCTTTCTGGTTAGGTACCGTCAAGGTACCGGCAGTTACTCCGATACTTGTTCTTCCCTAACAACAGAGTTTTACGACCCGAAGACCTTCATCACTCACGCGGCGTTGCTCCGTCAGACTTTCGTCCATTGCGGAAGATTCCCTACTGCTGCCTCCCGTAGGAGTCTGGGCCGTGTCTCAGTCCCAGTGTGGCCGATCACCCTCTCAGGTCGGCTACGCATCGTCGCCTTGGTGAGCCGTTACCTCACCAACTAGCTAATGCGCCGCGGGCCCATCTGTAAGTGACAGCAAAAGCCGTCTTTCAACTTTCCTTCATGCGAAGGAAAGAATTACCCGGTATTAGCACCGGTTTCCCGGTGTTATCCCAGTCTTACAGGCAGGTTGCCCACGTGTTACTCACCCGTCCGCCGCTAATCATCAGGAGCAAGCTCCCAATGATTCGCTCGACTTGCATGTATTAGGCACGCCGCCAGCGTTCGTCCTGAGCCAGGATCAAACTCTCCGAAGAACAGGATGCTCTAGTGTCGACGTTCGCAACAGGACGTTGCGGCTTTTAGTCGACCGAAGAACAGAAACGTTTGATATAGCTCATTTAAAATTAACGTTGGCTGATGTTGCTTTTAAAAGCAAACATCATGATTATTTGTTGACGTAATTGTTTGTTTAGTTTTCAAAGAACAAAGCTACTCTAAATAGTCGCATTAAGTTCGTCGCTCAGAAGCGACTTTTATAATATATCACTTAAAAAATACTTTGTCAACATTATTTTATTTTTTACTTTCGCTAAAAAATAACTATTTTTGTCGACTTGATGATTATATCAGCAGTTATACAATTTGACAAGCATTTTTTACGAATCAAGCAAACTTGTATAAAGTAGCGCAAGAAATAATCTACAGCAGACGGACGTTTCGCCTTCTCTTGAATCCCCTCCAGTTAGTAATAAGGCAATAAAAAACACATATACGAACATGCATATGTGTTAGATTATCGAAGGATTTCATCAATGTAAAGCTGCCGGGTTCTTTCGAGGTGGAGAATCTCTCCTGTTGATTCAATTTTAATTAGCGGACGAGTTGGCGCTTTCTGATCTGCAAATAAAACTTCTGCAACATGCCCATTCGATAATTTGACTTTATCCCCTGGTGAAAAATGAATAATCGCTGAACAAATGGAAGATACGATAGCAAGATCAAACTTCCCAAAACTATCCTCCAAAATCATTTCTAACGCTTTAAATGGAGACTGCTTATTCCGGTAGAGCCTTTCCGACGTCATCGCATGAAAAGTATCCGCAATGGCTATTATTCTCGCATATTGATGTATTTTTGTACTTTTTAACGGATAACCGCTCCCATCCAGCCTTTCATGATGTTGAAGAATAGCTACTTTGGCATCTTTTCTTAAAACAGGAATGTTTTCAACAAGCTTGTAACTAAGAATAGGGTGTTTTTTAATTTCTTCATATTCGCGAATCGTTAATGACGTTTTTTTATTAAGAATAGTTGGGTTAATTTTTGCCATTCCACAATCGGCTAAGCAGCCGGCTAGTGCAAGCTGAAGCCATTCTCCTTTTTCAAGATCCAGCTTTTTCCCGATATAGCCGCTGATCAGGCCGACTGCAACTGGATGTTGAAAAAGATAGGTATCCATCGTTGAAAAACGATAAAGGTTGAAAACTTCAAAAGGATTGTCATCGATCTTTTCCAATAATGGCAGCAGTAATCTTCGAATTTTGGAAATATCAATTGGAAGTCCCGCTTGCCAAGACATAAACTCCTTTTTATATTTCAACACTGATTTCAAAAATAAATCCGTAAAGCTTAACTGAACTTTCTCTTTCTTGTCCTCATTTTCATACTCATCTGTGCTTATAAAAGACGGAATAAAACGTGAACCATCGACAAGTGTTTTTTCAACTTCAACTTCATTAATCATAAATGCCTTTAGTACTTCAATTAATTCTTCTGTCAGTACTGTTTTTTTTGCAAAAATGGGGCGGTTTGTTTTGCTGAATAGATCAGCTTCAAGAATGCAGCCTTCTTGAAGCTCTTGTACAGTAACGCGCAAAGAACTACACCTCAACTAACGTATTAGCTTTTTATTTTTTCTCTATTTTACCATAAGTGAAGGGCAAAATGTCTGATTAGGCGCACATAAAAAGGAGCCTTGAAGGGATCAGGCTCCTTAAAAATTATTCTTCAGTGGTTTCAGGCATATCGGCTTCTGTTTCTTGTTCATCATTTTCATTTTCCACTGATGGTTCTTCTTTTTCGACTTTCGCAACTGTTGCGACATTTTCATTTTCGTCTTTTAAGTTAATTAATTTGACGCCAATTGTATTACGTCCCATCGAGGAAATACTGTCAACGGCAATCCGGATCAAAACTCCACCTGTCGTGATAAGCATTAAGTCTTCTTCGCCAGTGACGGCCTTCATGGAAATAAGATCGCCATTTTTATCGGTAATATTGCATGTCTTGATTCCTTTGCCGCCCCGGCTTTGGACACGGTATTCATGTGCAGGTGTACGCTTCCCGAATCCATTTTTTGTTACAATCAAAATGTCCGTGTTTTCTTCAAGCACTTCCATGCCAACGACTTCATCATCGCTGTTTAACGTGATTCCCTTCACACCTGTTGCTGTTCTTCCCATTGACCGGACATCGGTTTCCGAGAACCGGATTAGCATGCCTTTTTTCGTTCCAATAATAATTTCCTTACTTCCATCGGTGAGGCGAACGGAGATGAGTTCATCTTCCTCTCGAAGGTTTAAAGCAATCAATCCATTGTTTCGGATATTAGCAAAAGAAGTCAGCGGTGATCGCTTGGAGATTCCTTCTTTTGTCGTAAAGAATAAGTACCAGTCATCGACAAATTCTTGTACAGGGATCATCGCATTAATCCATTCACCTTTTTCAATCCCAAGCAGATTAATAATCGGAATACCTTTGGCTGTACGGCCCAGTTCTGGAATCTCATACCCTTTTGAGCGATATACTTTCCCTTTATTTGTGAAAAACAAAATCGTATCATGAGTGGAAGTTGTAATTAAATGCTCGACAAAGTCGTCTTCATTTGTTCCCATTCCCTGGATGCCGCGCCCGCCTCGCTTCTGGGCACGGTAAGTCGATACAGGGAGCCGTTTGATGTAGCCGTTGTGCGTTAGGGTGATCACAACATTTTCACGCGGAATTAAATCCTCATCTTCAATGTTTTCAAGACCACCGGAAACAATCTCCGTGCGGCGCTTATCATTGAAGCGTTCTTTAATTTCCAATAATTCTTCGCGAATAATTTCGAGAACTTTTTCCTCATCAGCTAAAATTGCCTTTAACTCGGCAATTAATTTAACGAGGCTTTGGTATTCTTCTTCAATTTTTTCGCGTTCCAAACCGGTTAAACGCTGCAGGCGCATATCAAGGATGGCTTGGGCTTGTTTTTCGGATAACTGAAACTGCGTCATTAAGCCTTCGCGGGCAATATCGGTTGTTTGCGAGCTGCGGATTAAGTTAATAACAGCATCCAAATGATCCAATGCTGTCCGCAACCCTTCTAAAATATGAGCGCGTGCTTCTGCTTTCTTTAACTCAAATTCAGTCCTGCGGCGAATCACCGTTTGTTGATGACTCAAATAGTGTTCAAGGCATTGTTTTAAATTCAATACCTTGGGTTGGCCATCGGCGAGTGCAAGCAGATTAATTCCAAACGTTGTTTGCAATGCGGTATGCTTGTACAGATTATTTAACACAACGTTTGCATTCGCATCTTTGCGAACCTCGATATAAATCCGCATCCCTCTGCGGTCTGATTCATCCCTTAAGTCCGTGATGCCGTCAACTCGTTTTTCGCGGACAAGTTCCGCAATTTTTTCAATTAATTTTGCTTTATTTACCTGGTAGGGCAGTTCTGAGACAATAATAACTTCCTTACCGTTCGATTTTTGTTCAATTTCAACTTTTGCCCGAAGAGTAATTGAACCTCTTCCGGTCATATAGGCTTTGCGAATTCCGCCTCTGCCCAAAATAAGTCCAGCAGTAGGGAAATCCGGGCCAGGTATATAATCCATCAGTTCTTGAATGGTAATGTCCGGATCCTTGCTGAGCGCCAAAACGCCATCGATGACCTCACCCAATTGGTGTGGTGGAATATTCGTTGCCATTCCGACTGCAATCCCGGATGTACCATTTACCAATAAATTAGGAAAACGGGATGGGAGGACAACCGGCTCTTTTTCTGCTCCATCATAGTTGTCTTGATAATCTATTGTGTCTTTATTGATGTCGCGAAGCAGCTCCATTGAAATTTTGGACATTCTTGCTTCTGTATAACGCATTGCGGCGGCCGCATCACCGTCCACAGATCCAAAGTTTCCGTGACCATCAACAAGCATGTAGCGATAGTTAAAGTCCTGTGCCATCCGAACCATTGTGTCATACACGGCCGAGTCGCCGTGCGGGTGGTATTTACCGATTACTTCTCCGACAATACGGGCCGACTTTTTGAAGGGCTTATCCGCATGCATGCCTAAATCGTGCATAGCATAGAGAATGCGGCGATGTACCGGCTTTAGTCCATCACGGACATCCGGTAGCGCCCTTGATACAATGACACTCATTGCGTAGTCCAAAAAGGATGAACGCATTTCCTGACTTATATTAATCTCTTTTACTCGAGAGCTGGGTGTATCAGCCATAATTGACAAACCTCCTTATAAGAAAAGCGTACTGACTTTAAAATGCGGTGCGGCTAAGTACCGATGATGGCCAAAGCCATAAAAATCTTTTCTTTTATGTAAAAGCAGGATAGACGGCGATCTATCCTGACATTCTCATTGATGAATAAAAATTCACACATAAACGTTTCTGTTAAATATCCAAGTTTTTTACATATAAGGCATTCTCTTCGATAAATTGCCGGCGAGGTTCCACTTTATCGCCCATTAATATTTCAAACGTTTCATCCGCTTCAATCGCATCTTCAAGGCTGACTTGAAGCAATGTCCGTGTCTCGGGATCCATCGTTGTCTCCCAAAGCTGCTCAGGGTTCATTTCACCGAGACCTTTATACCGCTGAATGCTCGGCTTTGGCTGAGCACCAAGCTGGTTCATAATCTCATCAAGCTGCCGATCATTGTAAGCATATTCCACTCGCTTGCCTTGTTGTACTTTAAACAATGGAGGCTGGGCAATATAGATATAGCCTGCTTCGATAATTTTTCGCATATAGCGGTAAAAGAAGGTTAATAATAATGTTCGAATATGGGCACCATCAACATCGGCATCGGTCATAATCACAATTTTATGGTATCGGGCTTTGGATATATCAAAATCCTCCCCAATTCCAGTGCCGATTGCAGTAATGATTGCCCGAACTTCATTATTTGACAAGATTTTATCCAATCTTGATTTTTCTACGTTGAGAATTTTTCCCCTTAGTGGCAGAATGGCTTGAAAATGACGATCACGCCCTTGTTTAGCCGATCCGCCCGCCGAGTCTCCCTCAACCACATAGATTTCACTAATGGACGGGTCTTTCGAGGAACAGTCTGCTAATTTACCCGGAAGGCTCGAAACTTCCAGTGCACTCTTTCGCCGCGTGAGTTCACGTGCTTTTTTGGCTGCCAATCTTGCTCTGGCTGCCATTAATCCCTTTTCTACAATTTTCCTTGCAACCATAGGATTTTCGAGGAGAAATTTATCAAGATGATTGGCAAAAACAGCATCTGTAATGGTCCGGACTTCTGAATTGCCGAGCTTTGTTTTTGTTTGCCCTTCAAATTGCGGATCCGGGTGTTTCACAGAGACAATGGCCGTTAAGCCCTCCCGTACATCTTCTCCAGAAAGGTTTGTTTCACTTTCCTTTATCATCCCATTTTTTCGTGCGTAGTCATTGATAACCCTTGTTAAAGCTGTTTTAAATCCAGACTCATGTGTACCGCCTTCATACGTGTGAATATTGTTGGCAAACGAATAAATACTTTCTGTATATCCTTCATTGTACTGAAGTGCCACTTCAACCGTGATGCCGTCGCGATCGCCTTCAAGGTAAATCGGTTCTTCGTGAATCACCTCTTTTGTACGGTTTAAATGCTCAACATACGATTTAATTCCGCCTTCATAATGGAATTCACTATGTTTATTTTCAACTCGTTTATCATCGATTGTGATTTTAATTCCCCGGTTTAAAAAGGCAAGCTCACGAACCCTTGTTGCAAGGGTATCGTAGTCATATTCCAAGGTTTCTGTGAAAATTTCACCGTCTGGCGAAAAGTGGGTCGTTGTGCCGGTATGATCCGTTTCCCCAATAATTTTAAGATCAGCAACCGGGACTCCGCGTTCGTATTTTTGATAATAAACATGGCCGTCGCGATGGACAAAAACCTCGAGCTCTGTCGACAACGCATTTACAACAGAAGCGCCAACACCGTGCAGTCCACCTGAAACCTTGTAGCCTCCACCGCCAAATTTTCCGCCTGCGTGAAGTACCGTCATGATGACCTCTACTGCCGGCCGCCCCATTTTTTCTTGAATATCGACAGGAATCCCCCGTCCATTATCCTTAACGGTTATGCTGTTATCTTTTTCGATGATCACATTAATCTCGTCGCAATATCCGGCTAAAGCTTCGTCAATACTGTTATCAACGATCTCCCAGACTAGATGATGAAGTCCTTTGCTACTTGTCGAGCCAATATACATACCCGGACGTTTCCGTACAGCTTCAAGCCCTTCAAGAACTTGAATTTGATTGGCATCATATACTTGCTCTTCGACTTCTTTTTGTTCCATTGTCATACCGTTCACCTGCACTTTCTTTTGAAAAACGGAATATAATTCCAAACTACTTTTACTAAATTTTGAATACAGACGCACACTATGAAAAACGTTTATATGCTTTTCCCATGTCATCACAAAGGTTTGGACAAACAGGGCGCTCCATTCTTTATAAAAAACCTTGCATAACTGGGGGATTTGACCGTTTTCTAAGAGTTCCCGAAGCAAGGGGAGATAAATAGACACTGTCTTTTGTAATGACGACAGATTTAAATGATTTTTTCGAAAGGTTGATGACCATTTCCGGATGGCGTTTTAAAAACTCTTCAACAAAGAATGAAGAGTTAACGCTCTTTTTATCAATGATCGCAACAACATCTTGCGCTCGAATGTTCAGATCTTCACCGATATGAATATACACACCGACACCTCAATTCCTTTTGTTGATCGTTCCCGAATCAACCGTAAACGTTGCAGCGTTTTTTAATGTTTGGTGGTCAATGCCATCAATGCTCGTCGTGGTGACAAACGTTTGCACCTTTCCTTGAATGGTATTTAATAAATGGGATTGACGATAGTCATCCAATTCGGATAAAACATCATCTAGCAGCAAAATAGGGTATTCGCTTATTTCTGATTGAATTAATTCGATTTCTGCTAGTTTCAGCGACAGCGCCGTTGTACGCTGCTGTCCTTGGGATCCAAATGTTTGGACATCCCGTTCATTGACAAAAAAGAGCAAATCATCACGATGTGGACCGAATAGCGTCGTCCCGCGTTCAATCTCTCTTTCTTTCACTTTGTAAAATTTTTCTTCAAAACTTGCTATCATTTTCGACAATTCTTGGTCTTCTGATACCTCTAAAGACGGTTTGTATTCAATTTTTAGCGTTTCCAGACCTCTGGAAATGCCATTATGGATTGGCTGTGCCCATTTTTCCAATAAAAGGAGAAACTCAAACCGCTTCGCCACAATCTTCACAGCAGTATGAATGAATTGCTCTGTTAAGATTTCAAGCATGGTTTGATCGTTTTGCTTTTTGAGTTGCATCATTTTTAAATAATGATTGCGTTGTTGAAGTATTTTCTGGTATTGGCTCATATCATGTAAATAAATAGGGGATACCTGGCCAATTTCCATATCGATAAACCGGCGTCGAACCTGCGGACTGCCCTTGACAAGATTCAAATCTTCAGGTGCAAACATAACCACATTCATGTTGCCGACATATTGGCTCAATCTTTGCTGTTCAATATGGTTTAGCCGCGCTTTTTTCCCTCGCTTCGAAATAACGAGCTGCATCGGCAGGCTGCCATACTGTTTTTGAACCCTGCCTTCTATTTTACCATACTCTTGGTCCCAGCGAATCAGTTCTTTGTCATTGGAGGTCCGATGGGACTTTGCCATCGCTAAAACAAAGATTGATTCCATTACATTTGTTTTTCCTTGAGCATTCTCTCCTAAGATCACATTCACCTTGTTTTCAAACGTAATATCCAGCTGTTCGTAATTGCGAAAATCTTTTAACAATAATTGCTCAATAAACATGGATTAATCCTCTACCGATCCTTAAGGATAAAGTCACCGAAGCCTTCAACCTTGATTTGATCTCCAGGGTAAAGTTTTCTGCCTCTTCTCTGATCTTGTTGGCCATTAATCAAAATTTCGTGTTCACTTAAAAACCATTTTGCCATTCCACCGGTTTGAATCACATCCGCCAATTTTAAAAATTGGCCAAGCGTAATATATTCCGTGTCTACCTCGATTTCAATTGTCAAAGGTTATCACTCTTTTCTAAAATGGTCTCCAATACTTTATTTTACTAAATAATCGGCTTAGATACAAAGAAAACTAAAAATCCACTAAAAAGAACAAAAGCTGCCTTAGGTAAAGCAGCTTTGATCTATTTTCACATTTTAATACGTCCTGACTGGCAAAATTAGCTGCAGGATGGTTTCATCATGAAGGGGGCGAATGACAAATGGTCGCATGGCTCCTGTGAAGCTGACCCTAATATCGGTTCCTTCCAATGCTTTCAGTGCATCCATCATATATTTAGCACTAAAGGAAATTTTCAACTCTTCCCCTTCAATTGATTGACTCTGAACTTCTTCCACAACTTTCCCGATTTCTGGCGTATTCGAAGAAATTTCAATGCTTTCTGCTTCGATTGTTGAAAACTTGACAACATTGTTCTTTCCTTCCCGAGCCAGAAGCGACGCGCGATCAATTGCTTGTAAAAATTCCTTTGTATTCACAGTGACCTCTGTTTTGCTTTCCGTTGGAATCAATCGTGAAGTATCCGGATAATTTCCTTCAAGCAATCTTGAGAAAAACAATAAATGCTTGGCTTTAAACAAAACTTGATTTTCTGTTATAACAATATCAATTAAATCGCTTGTATCATCAATGATTTTACTTAACTCACTTAAACTTTTTCCTGGAATAACGACATTGTATGTTTCGTTTGCTTCACTTTCAACCTTTGCCTTTCTCAATGCAAGCCGGTGGCTATCTGTTGCAATACAGATCAGTTCATCGTTTTCAACCTTCCAGTTGACACCTGTCAAGATCGGTCGTGTTTCTGAGGTGGACACTGCGAAAACAGTTTGGCGAATCAAGGCTTTAAGAAGGTCGGCAGCAATTTGAAATTTGTTGTTTTCTTCGATCAACGGAAGGCGGGGATATTCCTCCGCATCAAGACCATTTAAATTAAATTCGGATTTCCCGGATCTGATAATGGTTTGCAAATGATTCAATACTTCAATTTCAACAAAATCAGTCGGCAGTTTTTTGACAATTTCGCTAAAGAATTTTGCTTGAAGGACAATGGAACCGGTCTGTTTCACTTCGACAATTTCATCGCCATTTTCTTCTTTCGGAATAGAAGATTCAATGGAAATATCCGAATCACTTCCTGTTAACGTTACCCCATTTTCAGTTGCAGTGACTTTGATCCCCGTTAAAATGGGAATTGTTGTTTTTGAGGTAACAGCCTTCATAACGTCTTGCACACTTTGAACTAGACGATCTCGTTGGATTATAAATTTCATTTCATAAATCCTCCCGCATTGGCATATATTTAGAATGATGTGCAACTTTGCAGATTGTATATAATAAAATTTTAAAAAAAAATAGAAGTACTAGTAGGCGCTGTTGATTTGTGGATAACTTCATTTTTCAAAGGAAACACAGTCTATCCACATGTGGACAGACTGTGTATAAGTCCAAAGAAGTTATGCACAATTTTATAGTTTTAACATTTCATTTAATTCTTTCATTTGCTTTTGCAATTGGGCATCCGACTGCAGTAGTTTTGAGATTTTTTCATGGGCATGGATCACTGTCGTATGATCTCTGCCGCCGAATTCTTCCCCGATCTTTGGCAAGGAGTAATCCGTTAATTCCCTTGATAAATACATCGCAATTTGCCGTGGAAATGCAACCGACTTTGTTCGTTTCTTTGCTTTAAAATCTTCAAGCTTAATATTAAACTGTTCCCCGACTGCTTTTTGAATATCATGGATGGTTACAACTTTTGGTTTCGAACTTGGGATAATATCCTTTAATGCTTCAGCTGCCAGATCGGCATTAATATCTTTATTGATCAGTGATGAGTAGGCAACAACCCGAATCAGTGCGCCTTCTAGCTCACGGATATTGGAATCTATTTGATTGGCAATATAAAGCATTACTTCATTCGGAATATCCAAACCATCTGCTTTTGCCTTTTTACGCAGAATTGCAATCCTCGTTTCTAAATCAGGCGGGGTAATATCTGTGATTAATCCCCATTCAAAGCGTGAACGTAAACGATCTTCCAGCGTTGGGATTTCTTTTGGCGGCCGATCACTTGATATGACAATTTGCTTGCTTTCTTCATGAAGACTGTTAAAGGTATGAAAGAATTCTTCCTGGGTTGATTCTTTTCCGGCCAGGAATTGAATATCATCGATTAACAGGACATCGACATTGCGATATTTGGTACGAAAATTTTCAGCTTTATTGTCGCGAATGGAATTGATAAATTCATTTGTAAATTTTTCCGAAGACAGGTACACCACTTTTGCTGCTGGATTATGTTCCAACACATAATGGCCGATTGCGTGCATTAAATGAGTTTTGCCTAATCCTACTCCCCCATAGATAAACAGCGGATTGTATGCTTTTGCAGGCGCCTCGGCAACAGCCAGTGATGCTGCATGTGCAAAACGATTTCCTGATCCAATCACGAAAGTGTCAAATGTATACTTCGGATTTAAAATATTTTGCGGAAAATCGCTGTGATCATCATCTTTTTTTTGTTTTTGCGGAGGGACGGCCATTTCAAATTCTTGTTCAGTTGGACTTTGCGGGATAATAAATTTTACCGCCAGTTCTTCACCTGTAATTTCATATAGAATTCCTGAAATTAACTGTGAATATCGTTCTTCCAGCCAATCACGCGCAAATTCATTTGGAGCAGTGATAACTAGCAGATCCCCCTGCAGGGAATGTGCTTGTGTTGACTTTAACCATGTGTCGAAACTTGGTTTGCTTATTTTTTTTTCTACTTTTGTCAACGCTGCATTCCAAAGATCCGCTATGTTTTCCAAATCAGTTCCCTCCTTTTTCATACTTGAAATTTGGTTGTTTCAAATTGATTTGCAGCTTGTCCACTGTACCTGTTTCTTACCGTATCCATGCTTGCCCGCAATCCTTTGAATTGAAAAAAAATAAATGTTCAAACTAGCTTATGAGCGGCTGTCTGGACACTAAAACAGCCTGAAGCGCAGATTTTTATAAATATACAAGTGACTGTTTGTGGAAAAATATATAATAAGGAATAAAAGTGGAGATTCGACAATATCCACTCATTGTGGACAAGTATCTTCAGATGAGTTGAATAACTATCCACAACTTATCCACATAATGTGGATAAAATAAAATTTCCCCTATAGTTATTCAGAGTGAAAACACAAATATAATACCAGATAATAGATAGTGGCGCAATGGTTTTTCAGTATTTATCCACAACAGTGACGTTAGCTGAATAAATTTTGTCCACAAGCTCTGCCTTTGTGCAAAAACTGTCGATAATTTGTGTACAGTGCAAAAATTGTCGTTTTTTTTATCCACAGTCTGTTTTTGGGGATATGTTGCTGGTAAAAAGTGAATTTGTGAGGTGGTTGACAATTCCTGTTTATCATCTATATAATAATTAAGACTGTCTAATTGAATTTAAGGGCTATTCCTTTTGGGAGGTGTCATAGATGAAAAGAACGTATCAACCAAATAAACGAAAACATAGCAAAGTTCATGGCTTCCGCAGCCGAATGAGCACAGCAAACGGACGTAAAGTTCTGGCTCGCCGCCGCCGTAAAGGAAGAAAAGTTTTATCAGCATAGACCACTGAAACGTCTCAGTGGTCTTTTTTCTAATAGGAAGAACGGAGCGTCATCTGTTGGACTAACCAAAATTGAAGGTGTTTTTTCCGTGAAAAAAGAATTGCGAATCAAAAAGAATCAGGAATTTCAAGAAGTATTTAAAAAAGGACGATCTTTCGCCAATCGGCAATTTGTCGTGTATGTATTAGCGAAAGAAGGACAGACTTCTTTCCGAATCGGGCTGTCCGTCAGCAAAAAAATTGGCAATGCTGTTACGAGAAATCGAGTTAAGCGTTATATTCGCCAGGCTATTTTCGAAATGGCTGATCTTCTTTACGCTGAGCGAGACTATGTGATCATTGCCAGAAAACCGACGGCTGAAATGTCCTTTTTTGATGTAAAAAAAAGTTTGCAGCACGTTTTAAAAGTAGGGAAAGTTTTAAAGAGAGAAAAGCAAACTGAAAGATGAGCCACTTAAACAATTTTATGAACTTTTACATACTGCAATAGCGGAGCTTCTAAAAAATAGATAGAATTAAAGGAGGAAAACTTGGTTGAAAAGGCGAATAATTGTTTTAATCAGTATAATCTTTTTGTTGCTGCTTGCAGGTTGCACCCAGATCAATCAGCCGATCACCCCTGAGAGTAAAGGGATTTGGAATGAATACATTGTCTATCCATTATCATGGCTTATTACAAAGGTTGCCCAGGTTCTTGGAGGAAGTTACGGTCTGTCGATTATTGTTGTTACCATCGTGATCCGGTTAATCATTTTCCCGCTGATGGTCAAGCAAACAAAGAGCTCAAAGGCAATGCAGGCGCTTCAGCCGGAACTAAAGAAACTAAGAGAAAAATACAGTTCAAAGGATCAAAAAACACAGCAAATGCTGCAGCAGGAAACAATGGCATTGTTCCAAAAGCATGGCGTCAACCCGATGGCCGGCTGTTTCCCATTGATTATTCAAATGCCGATTTTAATCGGATTTTATCATGCGATTTCAAGAACGCGCGCGATTGCGCAAGATACTTTTCTCTGGTTTGACCTTGGAGTAAAAGATCCATATTACATTTTGCCGATTATTGCAGGAATCACAACGTTTATTCAGCAAAAAATGATGATGGCCGGTACAGAAAACCAAAATCCGCAAATGGCCATGATGGTATGGATGATGCCGATAATGATCGTTATCTTTGCGTTTAATTTTCCGGCAGCCCTCTCGTTATATTGGGTTGTTGGTAATATTTTTATGATTGTGCAAACCTACTTTATTAAAGGACCGGAGCTCCAGAAAACATCAGCATCCGGCAATGCGGGAGGAGCGAAAAAGTGAGACAAGTAACTGCTACAGGACAAACGGTTGTCGAGGCAGTAGAATCAGCTTTAGCTCAATTAAATACAACCCAAGACCGCACAGAAGTTTCCGTTATCGATGAAGGAAAAAAAGGCATTTTCGGTATTTTTGGATCGCGGCCGGCGATCGTCAAAGTAACGGTAAAAACGGATCCAATTGAAGAAGCAAAGAATTTTCTCATTCAAGTCAGCGAGAAGATGGGGGCACCTGTCACAATTGAGGTTCACCAAGACGGAAAACAGATTCTTTTTACCTTGAAGGGTGAAAAAATTGCTTTGCTAATCGGAAAAAGAGGGCAAACGCTTAATTCATTGCAATATTTAACACAGTTGGTCATGAATCGTTTTGCCGAACACTATTTCACTGTCATACTCGATGCGGAGGATTATCGAAAAAGAAGAAATGATACATTGACCCAGCTTGCGCATCGATTAGCCGAAAAGGCGATGCGGACAGGAAAAGCTGTATCGTTAGAACCAATGCCTTCTTATGAGCGAAAAGTGATTCACACCGCTTTGGCAGAAAATCGTCGAATTAAAACGTATTCCGACGGAACAGAGCCTAACCGTTTCATTGTGATTACACCAAACAAATAAAACGTAAAGAAAAAAACACGAAAAAACATCCTATCAATTTGATGATAGGGTGTTTTTTTATGCATTCACGATGGTTGGACAGGGGCGGATGCTTGAGAATTTTGTAGTGGATAATTGTTCATGGCTGTTTTATTGTTATTCACATGTGGATAAGTTAAAATATAACGAGTACTGTTTTTTGAGTGTGGATAACTTGAAAAGTTTTTTTGCTCTAGAAATGAACCTATGCTATTCTAAATGTTTGGGATAAATTCTTGATTTATATAGATCGTACTTTATTTGAAACGGTGGTGAACAAGATGGAGATGGATACGATTGTGGCAATTTCGACACCGATGGGGGAGGGTGCGATTGCGGTTGTCCGATTAAGCGGGTCTGACGCCATTTCAATCGCCGGTCTGCTTTTTAAAAGTGTCAGCGGCAAGCAGCTAGAGGATGTGGCTAGCCACACGATCCACTATGGGCATTTAATCGATCCGAAAAGCGGACAGGTTGTCGAAGAAGTGATGATGACCGTGATGAAAGGTCCAAAGACGTTCACAAAAGAAGACGTTGTTGAAGTGAATTGCCACGGCGGGATGGTGTCGGTTCATCGGGTATTGCAGCTTGTCTTGAATCATGGCGCAAGGTTGGCTGAGCCAGGTGAATTTACCAAGCGGGCTTTTTTAAATGGCCGAATTGACTTGTCGCAAGCGGAAGCGGTTATGGACTTGATCCGGGCAAAGACCGATCGGGCAATGAATGTTGCTCTTGGGCAGATGGAAGGCCGGCTATCGAGATTGATTCGTAAACTAAGGCAAGAAATATTGGAAACCCTTGCCCATGTAGAAGTGAATATCGATTATCCGGAATACGATGATGTCGAGGAAATGACCCATAAAATGCTACTGGAAAAAGCATCATATGTACGTGATGAAATTCAAAAACTTTTAGAGACGTCACAGCAAGGAAAAATTTTGCGCGAAGGATTGGCAACCGTAATCGTCGGCAGGCCGAATGTCGGAAAATCCTCGCTTTTAAATAGTCTTGTCCATGAAAACAAGGCGATCGTGACAGATATTCCCGGAACGACGCGCGATGTGATTGAGGAATATGTCAATGTAAAAGGTGTACCTCTAAAATTGCTTGATACGGCAGGAATACGGGAAACAGAAGATATTGTTGAACGGATTGGGGTCGAAAAATCGCGCCAAGTTTTAAAGGAAGCCGATCTTATTTTGCTTGTGTTGAATTCGGCGGAAAAATTAACCATTGAAGATGAGAATTTGTTTAAAGCCACAAAAGGCATGGATGTCATTGTGATTGTGAATAAAACGGATCTTCCGCAGCAAATTGAAATGGACAAAGTACGGGAACTTGCTGGTGATCAAAGAATTGTGACAACTTCTCTCCGGGAAGACCGCGGGGTTGAAGAACTCGAAAAAGCGATTGCTTCTCTTTTCTTTTCCGGTTCGATTGAAACGGGAGACAGTACGTATGTGTCAAACAGCCGGCATATTGCGTTGTTGAATCAAGCACACCGTGCCATTGAGGAGGCAATCGATGCAGTTCGCTCGGGTGTACCCATTGATATCGCCCAAATTGATTTGACTAGATCGTGGGAGCTATTAGGGGAAATTATTGGTGACAGCGTGCATGAAAGCTTGATTGACCAGTTATTTTCCCAATTCTGTTTAGGAAAATAAGCGAGGAAGAAAAGTGTTCACATTGATAATCATCCGTTTGCAATAAGTGAAAAGTAAAAAAGGAGTAGAAAAATGGAGTACGAAGCTGGAACATATGACGTGATCGTTGTTGGAGCGGGACATGCCGGAAGTGAGGCCGGCCTTGCAGCAGCAAGGCTCGGTGCCAAAACGTTAATGATCACCATCAACTTGGATATGATTGCCTTTATGCCATGTAACCCCTCTGTAGGCGGACCTGCAAAAGGCATTGTCGTACGTGAGATTGATGCTCTTGGCGGAGAAATGGGCAGAAATATTGATAAAACGTATATTCAAATGAGAATGCTGAATACCGGCAAAGGTCCTGCCGTTCGTGCTTTAAGAGCACAGGCCGATAAAGCCGATTATCAGCGGGAAATGAAGAAGACGATTGAAAACGAGCCGAATTTAACGCTGATTCAGGGAATGGCTGAGCGTCTCATTGTTGAAGATGGCATTTGCAAAGGGATTGTGACCAAAACCGGTGCCATTTACCGTTCGAAAACCGTTGTCATTACAACGGGGACTTTCCTGCGCGGGGAGATCATTATCGGTGATTTAAAATATTCAAGCGGGCCAAACAATCAGCAGCCGTCAATTAAGCTTTCGGAGCATTTGGAAGAGCTTGGTTTTGAGCTTGTCCGCTTTAAAACAGGGACGCCGCCGCGCGTCAACAGCCAGTCGATTGACTATAGCAAAACAGAAATTCAGCCTGGTGATAAAGAACCAAGAGCTTTTTCATACGAAACAACAAAGTTTATTACCGATCAGCTTCCATGCTGGCTAACCTATACAAATGAGCATACGCATCAGCTGATTGACAACAATCTTCATCGCTCGCCAATGTATTCAGGAATGATCAAAGGAACGGGCCCCCGCTATTGTCCTTCAATTGAAGATAAAGTGGTTCGCTTTAATGATAAGCCGCGTCATCAAATCTTTCTTGAACCGGAGGGGCGCAACACGGAAGAAGTCTATGTGCAGGGATTGTCAACAAGCCTTCCGGAAGATGTGCAGCAACAAATTTTAAAAACAATCCCGGGACTTGAAAACGCACAAATGATGCGCTCCGGCTATGCGATAGAATATGATGCGATCGTCCCTACCCAGCTTTGGCCGACGCTTGAAACGAAGGTAGTGAAAAACCTTTATACTGCAGGACAAATTAACGGAACATCCGGGTATGAAGAAGCAGCCGGACAGGGGATCATGGCGGGGATTAATGCCGGATTGAATGCCCTTGGCCGCGAGCAGTTAATCCTTAGCCGTTCCGAAGCCTACATTGGCGTGCTAATTGATGATTTAGTCACAAAAGGAACAAATGAACCGTACCGCTTGTTGACTTCCAGAGCGGAGTACCGGTTGCTGCTTCGCCATGACAATGCCGACCTAAGGCTGACGGAGATTGGCCATCGAATTGGTTTAATCTCCGATGAACGGTATGAGAAATTTTTAGCGAAAAAAGCAGCAATTGAAGCAGAAAAGAAAAGGCTCGAGTCGATCATTTTGAAACCAACAGAGCAAGTGCAAGAATTGATAAAAAGCATTGGTGGCAGCGAATTAAAGGATGGGATTCGAGCTTCTGATCTTTTAAAACGGCCGGAAATGACGTATGGGCATATTGAAAGCCTCGCACCATGTGATATTCTGTTATCAGAAGAGGTGAAAGAACAGGTAGAGATCCAAATTAAGTATGAGGGATACATCGAAAAATCGCTGCAGCAGGTTGACCGGCTGAAAAAAATGGAGAATAAAAAGATTCCTGAGGACATTGACTATGATGCCATCACTGGTATTGCAACAGAGGCAAAACAAAAGCTGAAAAAAATCAAACCATTGTCCATTGCCCAAGCCTCACGAATTTCAGGGGTCAACCCGGCAGATATTTCAATCCTGCTTGTGTACTTGGAGCAAGGCCGAATTGCCCGCATTGCCAATGAATGATGAAGAGGAAGTTTTGCCGATGAAAATAGATCAATTTACAGCCATGCTTGCGGAAAAGGGATTGACTCTCTCCGCACAGCAGCTGGAACAGTTTGAAGCATATTATGAAACATTGGTGGAATGGAACAACAAAATGAATTTAACGGCAATTACCGATAAGGAAGAGGTCTACCTAAAGCATTTTTATGATTCCATCACGGCTGCTTTTTATTATGATTTTTCAAAACCAATCCGACTATGCGATGTAGGCGCTGGTGCCGGCTTTCCGAGCATTCCATTAAAAATAGCTTTCCCGCAAATTGAAGTAACCATTGTGGACTCATTAAACAAACGAATTACGTTTTTAACACATCTTGCCCAAGTTTTGAAGCTTGATAAAGTCCACTTTCTTCATAATCGAGCCGAAGTTCTTGGAACGGATCCGCAGCATCGGGAAGCGTATGATGTGGTAACCGCCCGTGCAGTTGCGAGGATGTCTGTTCTAAGCGAGCTATGCTTGCCGCTTGTGACAGTCGGCGGCCATTTTTTAGCAATGAAAGCAGCCCAGGCGAAGGAAGAACTGACTGCTGGAAAAAAGGCCGTTTCCCTTTTGGGCGGTAAGGTGGAAAATTCATTTACGTTTACGTTGCCTGTCGAAAAAAGTGAACGCACCATTTTTATGATCAAAAAGGAAAAGCCGACACCAAAGAAATATCCACGAAAACCAGGAGTACCGGGGAAAAGTCCACTTGAATAAGCGCGGCAATTTTGTTTTAAAATTGACCGCTTTGGCAGCAGGAAATTGATATTTCCACAGAGAATTAGTATAAGGGAGTTTCGTAAAGGTGGTGTTGGGGGATGAAGCATACAATTACGCGCTTTTTTGGCCTCGGTGAAAAAGAAGGGCAAGAACAGCTAAACCAAGATTTTGACATAGAAAAGCCTAGTGAACAAGACGAAATCCGAAAAATTCCCATTGATCAAATTGTGCCCAATCGTTTTCAGCCACGGACTGTTTTTGATGATGAAAAAATTGAAGAGTTATCCCGTACAATCCACATCCATGGGATTATTCAACCAATTGTTGTCAGGGAATTTGAAAAGGATCAATTTGAAATTATTGCTGGTGAGCGGCGTTGGCGGGCAATGAAAAGGCTTGGCTGGGATCTCGTCCCGGCCATCATCAAAAATTTAAGCGATACAGAAACGGCTTCTGTTGCGCTGATTGAAAATTTACAACGTGAAGAACTTTCTCCGATTGAGGAAGCCATTGCTTATGGGAAATTGCTTGAACTGCACAATTTAACCCAGGAAGCACTTGCTCAGCGGCTGGGAAAAGGGCAGTCAACCGTCGCAAATAAACTGCGCCTCTTGAAGTTGCCGCAGCCTATCCAGGATGCATTATTGAATAAGCAAATTACCGAGCGTCATGCGCGTGCACTCATTCCTTTGAAAGACCCTGATAAACAAGTTAAGCTTCTTGAAGAAGTGATCGAGAAAAACTTAAATGTTAAGCAGACTGAAGAGCGTGTTATCCGCCTTTTGGAAAGCAAAACGCAAAAACCCAAGCCGAAGCGAAAGGCTTTTAGCAAGGATATGAGAATTGCGGTCAATACGATCCGCCAATCGCTATCGATGGTAACGGATAGCGGAATCAAGCTTGATTCTGAAGAAGAAGAATTCGATGAATTTTACCAATTCACGATCCGCATTCCCAAAAAGAAATAATCAGATTGATAGGAATCAGACACTCAAGAAGTCTGGTTCTTTTTTTTATAAATAAAAATAGACGATTGAAATTTTTAGAAAAAAAAACAACAACCAAACAGTTTCATGCTAAAATAAATACTATGGCTGTTTAGCTTCTTTTAAAAGAGTTTTCTATTATGAAAAAATAAAGGTAGGTGACATCGTGAGCAAAGTACTTGCAATCGCGAACCAAAAAGGTGGGGTCGGTAAAACGACTACATCCGTCAACCTAGGCGCCTGCTTAGCTTACATAGGAAAAAAAGTTTTGCTTGTCGATATTGACCCTCAAGGGAATGCAACAAGCGGAATTGGAATTGACAAAGCAGATGTCGACCAATGTATCTATGATGTTTTAGTCGATGATGTTGAAGCAAAAGCAGTGATCAAACCAACTGCAGTCGAAAATCTGTACGCAATTCCAGCAACCATTCAATTAGCTGGGGCAGAAATTGAACTTGTCCCCACCATTTCCAGGGAAGTGCGGCTAAAGAGGGCGCTTGAGGAAATAAAGGAAAGTTTTGACTATATTATCATTGATTGTCCACCTTCATTAGGACTTTTAACCATTAATGCACTTACAGCTTCAGACGCTGTTTTAATTCCAGTTCAATGTGAATATTATGCACTGGAAGGTCTTAGCCAGCTGTTAAACACAGTCCGGCTTGTTCAAAAACACTTGAACCAGGATCTGAAAATAGAAGGCGTGCTGCTAACCATGCTGGATGCTAGGACAAACCTGGGATTGCAAGTCATTGAAGAAGTGAAAAAATATTTTCAAGACAAAGTATATAAAACGATTATTCCGAGAAATGTCCGTTTAAGTGAGGCACCAAGCCATGGTGAACCCATTATTACATATGACCCCAAATCACGCGGTGCAGAGGTATATTTAGATTTGGCGAAGGAAGTGGTTTCAAATGGCTAAAGGATTAGGAAAAGGACTTGATGCATTTTTCCCAAATATGAAGGTTGACAAGGAAGAAACCATTCAGGAAGTACAATTAAAGGAATTGCGCCCAAATCCTTATCAGCCGCGGAAAAATTTCCATCAGGAAACAATTAACGAGCTGAAAGAATCAATTATTGAGCACGGCATACTTCAACCGCTCGTTGTTAGAAAAAGTATTAAAGGGTACGAAATTGTTGTCGGTGAACGCCGATTCCGTGCTGCCAAGGAAGCAAAATTAAAAACAGTACCGGTTGTGGTTCGCGAGCTCTCGGAACAGCAAATGATGGAACTGGCAGTTCTGGAAAATCTGCAAAGAGAAGACTTAAATCCAATTGAAGAAGCCCTTGCCTACCAAACGCTTATGGAAAAATTGAGTTTAACCCAGGAAGAGGTTGCAAAGCGGCTAGGAAAAAGTCGGCCGCATATAGCCAACCATATCCGCTTATTGTCGCTGCCGCCAAAAGTGCAGCAGCTGATCACAGACGGGAAAATATCCATGGGACATGGGCGTGCATTACTCGGACTTCGGAAAAAAGAAACCCTATCTGCGATCGTTGAAAAAATAATCAACGAAAATTTAAATGTCCGGCAGCTTGAAAAATTAATCCAGCAATTAAACGAAAATGTTTCACGTGAAACAAAAAAACCTGCCAAGAAAAAGGATGTTTTTCTGCAAGAACGAGAACAATCGCTTCGAGAGCGGTTTGGAACCACGGTTAACATTAAGCAATCGAAAAATAAGGGGAAAATAGAAATTGAATTTTTCTCTCCTGAAGATTTAGAGCGAATATTGGAATTGCTTGATCGGGAATCTTCACTGTGAACCATCAACCAGGATGGTTTATTTTTTTTATTCCGGTTTCCTGTGTTTATATTGTTACAAAAACATCCTACTATTGAATAAAACTTTATTTTGAAGTTAGGTGGAATGAAATGTTTTTATTGGGTACTCTTGTAAATGGATTATTAATTATTATTGGAACATTGCTAGGGAGACTGCTGCAGCGGATTCCTGAAGGCATGAAAACAACCGTTATGTATGGGATTAGTTTATCGGTTATGGTACTTGGACTGCAAATGGGTCTAAAGAGTGAAAATTTTTTGATTGTTATCTTAAGTCTTGTTATTGGTGCTGTTCTTGGAGAGGTTTTCCAACTAGAGGAAAAATTAAATCAGCTTGGAAAATGGCTGGAGAAAAAGCTTGGATCAAGTGAAAGAGGAAGCATTTCGGAAGGCTTTGTAACCGCTACGTTAATCTTTGTTATTGGCGCAATGGCAATTATTGGTGCTCTTGATAGTGGAATTCGCGGTAACCATGCTGTTTTGTATACAAAATCAATCATTGACGGATTTACAGCCCTTATTTTGTCAACAACTCTTGGAATTGGGGTATTGTTTTCGGCCATTCCAGTTGTTCTTTATGAGGGGGGAATCGCTTTGTTTGCCACACAGATTGACCGCATTGTACCAAAGGAGTTAATGAATCAATTTATTGTTGAAATGACTTCTGTTGGCGGAGTAATGATTTTTGCAATTGGCCTCAATTTGGCTGGCATTACAAAAGTAAAAGTAGCCAATTTCCTTCCAGCCATTATTGTCGTCGCCATCATGATCACCATTTTATACAAATACAATCAATATTTTTAAAAAAGCAAAATGAAAAAGGAATCTGCCTTTTTGGCGATTCCTTTGAGCCCTTCTTTATTGCTCGGCTGCTTCGATTTTTTCATGATTCCAACTGTATTCAGGCCATTTTGGCTGCTGCGGGTAGCGAAGATTTGCCTTATAGATCCCGTTTGCGATCATTTTGGCCATTTTTAAAACCAAATTGAGGCGGGTATTTTGCAACACAAAGAACTCCATAAAACCACTGACATTGACGATTCCTGTAACATGTATATGACCAACGGCGGGCAAATCCTTGTTCACTCCTGCTCCAGGCTTTACCGGTCCTTCACCGACTTCGATCATCCCGACGCTTTTAAAACGGCCTAAACAGGCATCAATCCCTATAATAAACGGGTGAAAATGCCGTTCTTTAATCCATTTTAATTTTTCTTCCAAATTGACAGCATGGATGGGATCATCAAGCGTTCCGTATACGAAGAAAGATGGCAATTTCTTTTCTTCTAAAAAAGTGCCGACAAGTGGCCCTAATGAATCGCCTGTAGATCGGTCTGTACCAATGCAAACAAAGACAATCGGACGGCTGGTAACAGCAGGAAAAAGCGAAAGCAATTCGACTGCAAGCTGATCGGCTGCATTGCTTTCTTCATGGCTGATTCGCTCACTTGCCCTCCTGTCAAAAATTTTTGATTTCAGATCCATCAAGCCCACTCCTTCGCTTTATTCATTATAGTATACGGAGATTTGCTGTTATCTATACATTCCTGTAATAAAAATGAATGAAACCAATTTTTAAGAGAAAAAATTCACTAGACTACAATGTTGCAATAAAAATTTGCTAAAATAGATTCATCCGTATAAATGGTATCTTTCCAAATGAGAAGGTGGTAAAATGTTTCCTACTGAAAAAGTTATTCAAGGGTTCATGAATAAATTCCAAAATGAAGAGACATGGCTTGTAATCGGTACAGGGATTCTAAAAATCCTCGCCATCTTAATTATTGCAAAAGTTCTTATTCGTGTTGGCAAATTAGCCATCCATAATATGGTGAAAATCAGAACACGGACGTCGCTTTCGCCGTTTGTTTCCCTAAGGATTTCGGAACGCAGGGAGGCGACATTGCTAAAATTGATTGATAATATCCTGTCATATGTCGTTTACTTTATTGCGTTTATGATGATTCTTTCGCTTTTTAACATTAATGTGAGTGCATTGCTTGCTGGTGCAGGTATTGTCGGTCTAGCTGTCGGTTTTGGAGCGCAAAGTTTAGTAAAAGATATCTTATCCGGTTTTTTTATTATTTTTGAAGATCAGTTTTCTGTCGGCGATCATATTCGCGTTGGCCAATTTGAAGGAAATGTTGAAGCAATTGGCTTAAGAACAACCAAAATTAAGAACTGGACGGGCGAAGTGCATATTTTACCAAACGGAAGCATCAACCAAGTAACCAATTTTTCCTTGAACAATAGTGTTGCAGTCGTAGATGTCGGCATTGCTTATGAGGAAGATATTGAAAAAGCAGAGACGGTAATTGAGGAACTTTTGGAAAAACTGCCTGGCCAATATGAACAGCTTGTGAAAAAGCCGGAATTGTTGGGAGTTCAAAATTTAGGTCCTTCAGAGGTTGTTTTAAGAATTGTTGCCGAAACATTGCCAATGCAGCACTTTTATATAGCAAGAGTGCTGCGCAAAAAGGTAAAACTAGTACTGGATCAGCATGGTATTGAAATTCCATTTCCGCGGCTTGTCATGTACTCAAGAGAAGGAGAACAGGCCAAAGAGCCAGGGGTTTAAATAGGAGGGACTCAAGTTGGAGCAAAAGGAATTTGCCATAAACGATATTGTTGAAATGAAAAAACCGCATCCATGCGGGATTAATCGCTGGAAAATTATTCGCATGGGAATGGACATCCGCATTAAATGTGAAGGCTGTTCCCATAGTGTGTTAATTCCTAGAAAAGAGTTTTCTCGTAAAATGAAAAAAATACTGGTGAAGCATGAAGAATAAAGGGAAACTTCACTCAGTGGGGGTCTTCTGTCTCCTGCTGATTGTTCGTTGAACGAATCATAAATTTTTCCATGCTTTTTTTTCTAAGGAAATGGGGAGGAGAAATGGAGACCATTCAACATTCAGCATGTCCATTAAATTGCTGGGACAACTGTGGATTACAAGTAACCGTTGAAGATGGAAAGGTAACAAAAGTAAACGGCGATCCAGATCATCCCATTACAAAAGGAAAAATCTGCAGCCGCGGTCGAATGTTGGCTGATCGGGCCAATGGATCGGAAAGACTGCTTTTCCCATTGAAACAAGTGAATGGGCAATTTAAGCAAATCCCTTGGAACCAGGCTCTTGATGAAATTACCGCAAAATTAACGGATGTCAAACAAACGTATGGTTCAACTGCTGTCTTGCACAGCCATGATTATGCAAATAACGGGATTTTGAAAAACCTTGATCAACGGTTTTTCAATTGTTATGGCGGGGTAACTGAAATTGTCGGCTCTCTTTGCTGGGGAGCGGGAATTGAAGCGCAAAAGTGGGATTTTGGCAATGCAATCAGCCATGCTCCAAATGATCTTGCAACCAGTAAAAATATTATTGTTTGGGGAAGAAATGCAGCGAGGACGAACATGCATTTCTATGAAAAGCTGCTTGAAGCAAAAAAACGCGGCGCCACCATTTACGTGATTGATCCCGTATACAATGCCACGGCCAAGATTGCCAATCAGTATCTATCCGTTAAACCAGGAATGGATGGTTTTCTAGCGATTGGAATGATGAAGGAAATGATCCGTCTCCATTTGGAAGACAGGGAGTTTATTGAGACTTCAACGATCGGATTTGCGGACCTTCTCGAGCTGATCAACGGGATTTCGCTTGAAAAAATAAGCGAACTGACAGAGGTTCCGGTACCTGTTTTCAGCCAGTTCGCGCAAATTTATGCAGATAAACCAACCGCCACCTATATGGGTCTTGGCATGCAGCGCTATCGAAATGGAGGCAATACGATCCGATTGATCGATGCTCTTGTGGCCATCAGCGGGAATATTGGTATCCCTGGCGGGGGAGCAAATTATGCCAATATCCAAGTAGGGCAAAGTTTCTCATTTGAACAATTGACATTGCCGAATCGAAGACAAAGGCATCGGCAATTCCCAATCATGCACCAGGCAGAAGAAGTGTTAGCAGCAGCCGATCCGCCAATCAAAATGATTTTTGTTACGTGCGGCAATCCGCTTACTCAATTGCCCAATACGTCAATTGCAGAGAAAGCTTTTTCATCAGTTGAAACGCTCGTGGTGATGGATTCATACATGACAGATACCGCAAAGCTTGCCGATTACGTGTTACCTGTTGCGGTTTCCTTTGAAGAGGAAGACTTCTACTATTCTTCTATGTATCATCACTATGTGAATTACGGCCCGAAGCTAGTCGACCCGCCAGGTGAAGCAAAGTCTGATTTATGGATATGGACGAAGCTTGCAGAACATCTTGGCTTTGGCGGTGATTTTGCTTTTACGAGAGAGCAATGGATGGAGATGTGTCTAGCTTCACTTAAAAACCAGGGAATTTCATTGGAAAAACTAAAAAAGCAAAGATGGATTGAGTTGCCTGTTCAGGAAATTCCATGGGCCGACCGTAAATTTCAGACCCCAAGTGGAAAATATGAATTTACCTCTAGCCTTGCGTCAATAAAGGGGATGGATGGGCAATTAACGCTTTCACTGCCAAGGGAATCGAAATGGTCGCAGCCAGATTTAGCAAAGAACTATCCATACCATTTGCTCACGATTCACCCGCTTCGTTCGAACCATTCGCAGCACTATCCTATATGGAAAAATGAACCGCAAGTAAGGGTGGAAATTGCCAAAAATATTGCGGATCAACTGAATTTACAAGATGGCGATCGGGTGAGGGTTTGGAATGAGCGCGGCACTATTGAAGGAACAGTAGCCATTGCTGGGAAAATCCATCCCGATACGATTGTGATGGATGAAGGGATCAGCAAGGTGTTTGGCGGTTCCGTTAATCAATTAACCGCAACGCTCGAATCGGATAATGGCCTTGGCAGCACTTTATACGATTGTCTCGTAAATATTGAAAAAATAGGATGATGCCGTCCTTTCATGGCGGCATCTTGTCTTTTGGGCGGCAAATGCCTATAATTGTGAGAGGCTTTTTATTTTTATTTCCAACTAAATTTAAAAAAAACTTAAGAGAATAGATGATGTTTTAAACAGAGGAGTGATCGTTCGATGGCCTTGACAGCAGGAATCGTCGGACTTCCAAATGTAGGGAAGTCCACGTTGTTTAATGCAATTACCCAGGCAGGAGCAGAATCTGCCAATTATCCGTTTTGCACCATTGATCCGAATGTTGGGATTGTGGAAGTTCCGGATGAACGGCTAAACAAGTTAACAGAGTTGGTGCAGCCAAAAAAAACCGTGCCAACCACGTTTGAATTTACCGATATAGCTGGAATTGTGAAAGGGGCAAGCAAAGGTGAAGGGCTTGGCAACAAATTCCTTTCCCATATCCGTGAAGTGGATGCCATTTGCCAAGTTGTCCGTTGCTTTGCAGATGATAATATCACGCACGTATCAGGGAAGGTTGATCCGATTGCCGATATTGAAACGATTAATCTTGAATTAATCCTTGCTGACATGGAAACCGTTGAAAAGCGGATTGGCCGTGTTGAAAAATTGGCCAAGCAGAAGGATAAAGAAGCAGTGGCCGAATTTGAAGTGTTAACGCTTCTCCGTGAAACGTTTGAAACAGAAAAGCCGGCGCGGACGATTGAATTTACCGAAGATCAGCTAAAAATCGTGAAAGGCCTTCATTTATTGACTAGTAAACCTGTTCTCTATGTGGCCAACGTTGGTGAAGAAGATGTTAGTGATCCGTCAGCAAATGAATACGTGCAAAAAGTTCGTGAATTCGCAGAAAGCGACCATGCAGAAGTGATCGTCATCTGCGCTAAAATTGAGTCGGAAATTGCCGAGCTTGAGGGTGAAGAGAAGGCAATGTTCTTAGAAGAGCTGGAAATTGCAGAATCGGGCTTGGATCAATTGATCCGGGCAGCCTATTATTTGCTCGGCCTCGCCACTTATTTCACGGCTGGTGTGCAAGAAGTACGCGCATGGACGTTCCGAAAAGGCATGAAAGCACCCCAATGTGCGGGGATTATTCACTCTGACTTTGAACGCGGCTTTATCCGGGCAGAAACGGTCTCTTATGATGACTTAATGGCAGCCGGATCAATGACGGCTGCTCGGGAAGCAGGAAAAGTCCGCCTTGAAGGAAAAGACTACGAAGTAAAAGATGGAGATATCATCCACTTCCGCTTTAATGTATAGCCTGACAAAAACTCCGCCAACTGGCGGGGTTTTTTCGGTGAAAATACCGTCATTGCTTTTCATAGAAAGCTGTGCTATACTTTTAACTTGTGAGTAATGAATAATTGCTCCTTGCCCATTCGGGCCGTTTAGACCAAAAGGAGGTGACAGTGATGAAAAAGTACGAAATCATGTACATCATCCGCCCAAATATTGAAGACGAGGCAAAAAAAGCGCTTGTTGAGCGTTTCAATACAGTCCTTAGCGACAATGGTGCGGAATCAGTAGAAGTAAAGGATTGGGGCAAGCGCCGCCTTGCATATGAAATCAATGATTTCCGCGATGGCTACTACCAAATCGTAAACGTTACTTCTTCAGCTGCAGCGGTTGAAGAATTCTCTCGCCTGGCGAAAATTAGCGAAGATATCATTCGTCATATCGTCGTTAAAGTAGAAGCATAATCTTAGTTGATAATAAATGTTCCACATGAAACAATAAATGATTGAAAAAGGAGTTGATTCTGATGATGAATCGTGTCGTTCTTGTTGGCCGATTGACAAAAGACCCGGACTTGCGCTATACGCCAAATGGTGTTCCTGTTGCAACGTTTACTTTGGCTGTAAATCGTACGTTTACGAACCAACAAGGAGAACGGGAAACAGACTTTATTAATTGTGTCGTTTGGCGGCGTCCAGCTGAAAACGTGGCAAACTTTTTGAAAAAAGGCAGTCTTGCTGGCGTTGATGGCCGGATTCAAACACGCAATTATGAAGGACAAGATGGTAAGCGCGTATATGTTACAGAAGTGCTGGCTGAAAGTGTTCAATTTTTAGAGCCAAAGAGCAGTGCGTCAAGCTCAAGAAATGACAACGATTATTACAATGCCCCAAGGGAACAAAATAATCCATTTGCGGGTGGCAATCAGAATCAACGCCAAACTAATTCGAATCAAGGTTTTACAAGAGTGGATGAGGATCCGTTTGCCGGAAACGGCCAAATAGATATCTCAGACGATGATCTTCCATTCTAACCAACAACTTTTCAGTGAAATTTTAGGATACAAACAATTGCAAAGGAGGGAATTTTCATGGCAGGAGGACGCAAAGGCGGACGTGCGAAGCGCCGCAAAGTTTGCTATTTCACCGCAAACGGAATCACTCACATCGACTACAAAGATGTAGATTTATTGAAAAAATTCATCTCTGAGCGCGGTAAAATTTTACCACGCCGTGTGACTGGTACGAGTGCAAAATACCAACGCAAATTAACAATTGCCATCAAACGTGCACGCCAAATGGCATTACTACCATTTGTTTCAGGTGAATAAGCGTAACAAGCAAAAACAGCAAGGGAATTCCCTCGCTGTTTTTTTAATGCGAAAAAAACCTATTGGGTTCTGTCATGTGTCGATCGACCTCCGTAGTTACTAAAGTATATCACTAAAGTTCCCTACGACATCTATCCTAACAGAGGGGGGCATTACATATATTGAACGAGAGCAAGCGTTACTGGAACCTTATTCAGTGGAAGCACAGCACATTTATCGAGCCAAGTGGAAAAAAGAATGATGAAAGATTTTAAAACAAACCAAAACCTAAAAAAGTACGCATTTTTTGACGCCAAAAAAACCACAAGAAAGCCTGTCATTACAGCATTCTTGTGGTTTTAACTGTCAAACTTGAGATTATAAAGTATTTTTGTTGATTTTAAAAGTGATTTTCTTTAAAAGAATTGTGTTCTGTTGAATCGAGGGGCTGAACTGGCTACAATAAAGGGAAAGGATTTCAGACTATTATTAGGGGTGAAGAAGTGAAGAATGCGCGAAAATTGACGGAAGGAGCTATTTTACTAGCTGCCTTTATGGTGTTACTGCTGTTAACTATTTATGTTCCGGTCATTGGCATCGTAGTTAATCTGTTCTTGCCAGTTCCGTTTATTCTGTTTGCTGTAAAAAATGATTGGAAAAGTGTGCTTGTTTTTATTGTGGCGTCCTTATTGATTTCCTTCATCACGGGCACCATATTAGCATTGCCGCTCACGCTCGCATATGGAACAACCGGGGCAATTATGGGGTATATGATTCAAAGGCAAAAAAGCAGGACAGCCATTTTAATTTCGGCTTCCATCGTTTTTTTAGTCAACCTTGTCGGCCAATACATTGTCTCCATTGTCTTTTTTCAACTAAATTACATTGATGAATTGTTTAAAACAATGCAGGATTCTTTTAAAATGTCAGCAGATATTATGAAGAATTTTGGTTCACCGCAAGGAACGACCCAAGTTTTAGACCAATTTACAAAGGCATTGGCATTGCTTAAAACCCTTTTGCCCAGTTTGTTCGTAATGGTGTCATTTTTAACCGTTTTTATCATTCAGCTCCTTTCCTTGCCGATTCTTAGAAGGTTCGGGATCAAGGTTGAAAATTGGAAGCCGTTCCGGGAAATCTCACTGCCAAAAAGTTTTATTTGGTACTATTTGCTTACAATGCTTGCGGGAATCGTGTTTCACCCTAAAGCTGGTACATATGGTTTTGATGTTTTAACCAATTTAACGTATATTTTGCAACTGTTTATGGTTTTTCAGGGATTAACCTTTTTGTTTTTCTTTTTTCACCAGAGGGGAACATCAAAGTCCATCCCGGTTATCCTTGCGATTTTTTCCTTCCTTGTGCCAATATTGCTGTATCTTATAGGGATATTAGGTATAATTGACTTAGGCTTTGGTTTGAGAAGACGATCAGAACCAAGAAAGTAAAGACGACTGTTAGGAGTTGAAACAATGCCTGCATATTTAGAAAAACGGTCAAGCCGATACCCATTCTACGGTTTATTGGCGATTACAGTGGTGCTTCTTATCGTCTTGTTTTTATATAATTGGATTCTCAGCTTGGGCGGTCTATTAATCATGTTTTTGCCCGTTTATTATATGTTCTCGATTGATCGGCGCCAGAGAAGGGAAATGGAAGAATACATTTCTACCTTGTCCTACCGGGTAAAAAGGGTCGGCGAAGAAGCCTTAATGGAAATGCCAATCGGGATCATGCTGATCAATGACGAGTATTATATTGAATGGACAAACCCGTTTCTTGCCTCATGTTTTGGCGAGGATACCCTTGTTGGAAGATCACTTTATGATGTTGCTGAAGCGCTAGTTCCGCTAATTAAACAAGAGGTGGAAACGGAAATTATAAAGTTGCATGAGCGCAAATTCCGGGTGATACATAAGCGTGAAGAACGCCTGCTTTATTTTTTTGATGTAACAGAACAAGCAGAAATTGAGAAAATGTACCAAAACGAACGCCCGGCACTAGCCATTATCTTTTTGGATAACTATGATGAGCTAACACAAGGGATGGATGATCAATCACGCTCGAGCATCAACAATCTAGTGACTTCACTATTAAATAAATGGGCACAGGATAATGGAATTTTTCTCAAAAGAACTTCCTCTGAGCGCTTTATAGCCGTTTTTAATGAAGGGATTTTGCATGTTCTTGAAAAAGAAAAGTTTGCAATTCTTGATATTGTTCGTGAAACAACTTCGAAGCAAAATGTTTCAGTTACCTTGAGCATCGGTGTTGGGGCAGGGGTCTCGTCCTTGCCTGAACTGGGAGATCTCGCGCAGTCCAGCCTGGATCTGGCCTTAGGCCGCGGCGGCGACCAGGTTGCGATCAAACAAGCAAACGGCAAGGTGAAATTCTTCGGTGGAAAAACCAATCCAATTGAAAAACGGACAAGGGTAAGGGCACGGGTTATCTCACATGCATTAAAGGAATTAATAGCCGAAAGTGATAAAGTGATCATTATGGGTCATAAAAACCCCGATATGGATTCCATTGGGTCTTCTATTGGCATCTATAAAGTAGCCCAAATGAATCAAAAAGAGGCCCATATTGTTGTTGATTCTCAAAAAGCTGATACAGCCGTGCAACGGTTAATGAATGAAATTCGCCAAAGCGAACAATTGCTGTCACGCTTTATTAATCCGGAGAATGCACTCGAACTCTCAACTGACCGCACCCTGCTGGTCATCGTCGATACGCATCGTCCAGGACTTGTCATTGAAGAAAGGCTCTTAAATAAAATTGATAAAGTAGTGGTTATTGACCACCATCGCCGGGGCGAAGATTTTATCAAAAACCCGTTGCTTGTCTATATGGAGCCATATGCTTCCTCAACCGCGGAGCTAGTGACAGAACTGCTTGAATACCAGCCAAAACGGGGAAAAATTGAGATGCTCGAAGCAACGGCTCTTTTAGCTGGGATAATTGTGGATACAAAAAGCTTTACCTTGAGAACCGGCTCGCGAACGTTTGATGCGGCGTCCTATTTGCGTGCCCAAGGAGCGGATACTGTCCTTGTTCAAAAGTTTTTGAAAGAAGATTTGGACACCTATATACGAAGATCCAAATTGATTGAATCCGTAGCTTTTTATAAAGATGGGATTGCGATTGCCCGCGGACTTGATGATCAAGCGTTTGACCAAGTATTGATTGCACAGGCAGCGGATACGCTGTTAACCTTCGACGGGGTCGTTGCGTCATTTGTTATTTCCAAACGGAAGGATGACCTGATCGGGATAAGCGCGCGTTCCCTCGGTGAAATAAATGTTCAGGTGATTATGGAAAGCCTTCATGGTGGCGGGCATTTGACCAATGCTGCTACCCAGCTCTCCGGGATAACGTTAGAGGAAGCGGAGAATCAATTAAAACAAGCGATTGATGATTATTTTGAAGGAGGAAAAAAGGAATGAAAGTGATTTTTCTAAAAGACGTTAAAGGAAAAGGAAAAAAAGGTGAAGTAAAGAACGTCGCTGACGGCTATGCACAAAATTTTCTTTTCAAACAGGGGCTGGCGACTGAGGCAAATCAGGCAAACATGAGCTCGCTTTCCGCTCAGCAAAAGAAAGAAGAAAAGCTTGCAGCTGAGGAATTAGCGGAAGCAAAAAAATTAAAGGAAATCCTGGAAAAAGTTACGGTTGAATTAACCGCTAAAGCTGGCGAGGGCGGCCGTCTATTCGGCTCAATTACCTCAAAGCAAATTGCTGAAGAACTGCAAAAGAAACACGGTATTAAAATTGATAAACGCAAAATGGAGCTGGAGGATGCAATCCGTTCCCTCGGACATACGAAAGTGCCGGTCAAGCTCCATCATGAAGTAATGGCAATGCTGGATGTACATGTTAAAGAAGGAAACTAATTTTCCAGTTCATTTTCTTAGCAAACATGATAAAATAAACAAGAGATAAGATGTGATCGGTTGAGACTGATCACTCTTTCTGCTTTATAGAGTAGATTTCATCCTTCTTCGAAGAGGAGGTTAAGCATAGAATGAATGAACTATTTGCGGACCGTCTGCCACCGCAAAATATTGAGGCAGAGCAAGCTGTTTTGGGGGCAATTTTTCTTGAACCTTCCTCACTTACGCTAGCATCGGAAATTTTGATTCCAGAGGATTTTTATCGGGCCGCCCATCAGAAAATTTTCAATGTGATGCTGAAGTTGAGCGATCAAGGTAAAGCGGTTGATTTGATTACCGTTACAGAAGAATTGGTTGCGACAAAGCTTATTGATGACACGGGCGGCGTCAGTTATTTAAGTGAGCTGGCGGCATCTGTTCCAACTGCAGCGAATATTGAGTATTATGCAAGAATTGTAGAAGAGAAATCTTTGCTCAGAAGGCTAATTCGCACCGCAACGACCATTGCCCAGGATGGGTATACGAGGGAAGACGAAGTTGAAATTGTTTTAAGCGAAGCGGAAAAAAATATTCTTGAAGTTGCTCAGCGGAAAAATACTGGCGCTTTTCACAATATTAAAGATGTTCTTGTTCGCACATATGACAATATTGAATTTATGCATAGCCGCGTCGGTGATATTACGGGGATTGCGACCGGATTTGCTGAACTTGACCGGATGACAGCAGGCTTTCAGCGCAATGATTTAATCATCGTTGGTGCCCGTCCTTCTGTTGGTAAGACCGCTTTTGCGTTAAACATCGCGCAAAATGTTGCAACCAAAACAGGTGAAAATGTTGCGATTTTCAGTCTTGAGATGGGTGCGGAGCAGCTTGTCATGCGGATGCTTTGTGCTGAAGGAAATATTGATGCCCAAAGGCTGAGGACAGGATCACTGACCGATGAGGACTGGGGAAAACTGACGATGGCGATGGGAAGCCTCTCAAATGCTGGGATTTTTATTGATGATACCCCCGGTGTCCGAGTGGGCGAAATTCGTTCAAAATGCCGCCGCTTGAAGCAGGAGCACGGTTTGGGAATGATTTTGATTGATTATTTGCAGTTGATTCAAGGCAGCGGCCGTTCGGGAGAAAACCGCCAGCAGGAGGTTTCGGAAATTTCCCGGTCCTTAAAAGCGCTGGCGCGTGAGCTGCAAGTTCCCGTCATTGCCCTCTCTCAGCTATCAAGGGGTGTGGAGCAGCGCCAAGATAAGCGTCCGATGATGTCTGATATCCGTGAATCGGGAAGTATTGAGCAGGATGCCGATATCGTTGCCTTCTTATACCGCGATGATTACTATGATAAAGAATCAGAGAACAAAAACATTATCGAAATCATTATTGCCAAGCAGCGTAATGGTCCGGTTGGTACCGTTCAGCTTGCCTTTGTCAAAGAATACAATAAATTTGTCAACTTGGAGAAGCGGTTTGATGATTCTGCGATTCCTTCGGGTGCCTAAATCAAAGGATTGGCCTATTTGTGCTAATCCTTTTTTTATAGAGTAATGGTTTGGTATTTTACGAACATCTTTTTCTTTTAAAATATTAAATGTTCGTGTTTAATTGATTTTTTTGTGGTGAATTGGTAAACTAATGAAGGATTCATTTCAAATTTTATGAATGGTTAACATTCGGAGGTGCTTTTATGTCATCAGTTGTAGTGGTTGGAACCCAATGGGGTGACGAAGGAAAAGGGAAAATTACCGATTTCCTTTCTGAAAATGCAGAAGTTGTTGCGCGCTATCAAGGTGGTAATAATGCTGGACATACCATTCGATTTAATGGAGAAACGTATAAGCTGCACTTAATTCCATCCGGAATCTTTAATAAGGAAAAAATTTGTGTGATTGGCAACGGAATGGTCGTTGATCCGAAAGCACTGGTTGAAGAACTTGCCTATATTCATGAAAAAGGGGTTACAACAGATAATCTTCGCATCAGCAATCGCGCCCATGTGATTCTTCCGTACCATTTAAAATTAGATGAAGTGGAAGAAGCGCGGAAAGGTGCAAATAAGATCGGGACAACGAAAAAAGGCATTGGCCCGGCTTACATGGACAAAGCAGCTCGTGTTGGGATCCGTATTGCCGATCTGCTTGACCGAGAAGTTTTTGAAGAAAAGCTGGTGCGCAACCTCGAGGAAAAAAACCGCCTGTTCGAGCGGATTTACGAAACCACCGGTTTTACGAAAGAGGAAATTTTAGAAGAATATTACCAGTACGGCCAACAGATTAAACAATATGTATGTGACACTTCCGTCGTGTTAAATAATGCTTTGGACGAAGGTCGCCGCGTTTTGTTTGAAGGTGCGCAAGGCGTTATGCTCGACATCGACCAAGGAACATACCCGTTTGTTACCTCATCAAATCCGGTTGCGGGCGGCGTGACCATTGGCTCTGGTGTCGGCCCAACGAAAATTAATCATGTTGTCGGCGTTTGCAAAGCCTACACTTCGCGTGTCGGCGATGGCCCGTTCCCAACCGAATTGCATGATGAGATTGGCAACCAAATCCGTGAAGTAGGCCGCGAATATGGTACCACGACGGGACGCCCGCGCCGCGTCGGCTGGTTTGACAGCGTTGTTGTCCGTCATGCCCGCAGGGTCAGCGGCATCACCGATTTATCGCTAAATTCAATTGACGTGCTAACAGGAATTGAGACGCTAAAAATCTGTACGGCATACAGCTATAGAGGTCAGATGATCGATGAATTCCCGGCAAGCTTGAATATCTTAAAAGAATGCGAGCCTGTTTACGAAGAACTTCCAGGCTGGACAGAAGACATTACCAGCTGCAAATCATTAAATGATTTACCGGAAAATGCACGCCATTACATCGAGCGTGTTTCCCAATTGGTCGGCATTCCGCTTTCAACCTTCTCTGTCGGCCCAGACCGCAACCAGACCAATGTGGTCAGCAGCCCTTGGAGACAAATCTAATCAAAGTGTTCATATGCCCTGCCCCTGATAAAGGAGCGGGGTTTTCATTATACAAATTTTTTAGGGTAAACCGGTCATTACTGGCTTCTCTAATGCCCGATTCTCCTGTTTTTCAGTGTTCAACGGTCATTACTGGCTTCTCTAATGCCCGATTCTCCAATTTTTTAGGGTAAACCGGTCATTACTAGCTTCCCTAATGCCCGATTCTCCTGTTTTTCAGTGTTCACCGGTCATTACTAGCTTCCCTAATGCCCGACCCTCCTGTTTTTCAGTGTTCACCGGTCATTACTGGCTTCTCTAATGCCCGATTCTCCTGTTTTTCAGTGTTCACCGGTCATTACTAGCTTCCCTAATGCCCGATCCTCCAATTTTTTAGGGTAAACCGGTCATTACTGGCTTCTCTAATGCCCGATTCTCCTGTTTTTCAGTGTTCACCGGTCATTACTAGCTTCCCTAATGCCCGATTCTCCAATTTTTTAGGGTAAACCGGTCATTACTAGCTTCTCTAATGCCCGATTCTCCAATTTTTTAGGGTAAACCGGTCATTACTGGCTTCTCTAATGCCCGATTCTCCTGTTTTTCAGTGTTCACCGGTCATTACTAGCTTCCCTAATGCCCAATTCTCCAATTTTTTAGGGTAAACCGGTCATTACTAGCTTCCCTAATGCCCGATTCTCCAATTTTTTAGGGTGAACCGGTCATTACTGGCTTCTCTAATGCCCGATTCTCCAATTTTTTAGGGTGAACCGGTCACTAGTGACTCGGCGAACGCCTCCGGAAAGCGTGCACCTGGAGCGGAAATCAACAGACTAGTTGTCAGAACCAAACAAAAAAGGATCGGGCGGTTTTTCCCCGGTTTTTCTTACATCGTTATGTATATCCATAAATTCTGAAAGCATAAATATTTTTTAAAAAACCTATTGCTAATCTCTATTTGCATATGATATTATTAAAAACGTCGTCAAGTTTAGAGAAACATTTAGAAAAATAACCAATACGAGCCATTAGCTCAGTCGGTAGAGCAACGAGCAAAGCATCTTGAATAAACAGCGAGTTGCGAGAAAGATCGGGAGATTTTTCGAGCATCTGACGAAGGAAATCATTTCTTAGGGTACAAATTTAATACGAGCCATTAGCTCAGTCGGTAGAGCATCTGACTTTTAATCAGAGGGTCGAAGGTTCGAGTCCTTCATGGCTCACCATTCATTTAACTAAACATGGCCCCTTGGTCAAGCGGTTAAGACACCGCCCTTTCACGGCGGTAACACGGGTTCGAATCCCGTAGGGGTCATAACAATTTTGGTCCGGTAGTTCAGCTGGTTAGAATGCCTGCCTGTCACGCAGGAGGTCGCGGGTTCGAGTCCCGTCCGGACCGCCATCCTACATAACCTACAGAAGATAAAGAAATATACGGCTCGGTAGCTCAGTCGGTAGAGCAAAGGACTGAAAATCCTTGTGTCGGCGGTTCGATTCCGTCCCGAGCCATCCTTGAAAGGAGTTTGCCAAGCGCAAACTCCTTTTCTGTGGTTATCTTTGTTACCTTCGTAATACTGTCGTAAAATCTGAACCAATTTTTGCAAAAAAATAAAAAACTTGTCCTATTTTGTAATCCAAAATGTATCTGTCCATCCTTGAAGAAAAACCTTGTATTTTCAAGGTTTTAATAGGTTTTCATCATTAACAAAGTATTAATTCCTTAATCTGAACGATTCCACAAATTACTATTTATCGTCATAAAATGACAGCAATTATACATTTTTGTTACATTACCAAGGCTTCTCATCTTTTTTATAGTAAATATGGTAAAGTTAAAAGGTGAAAAAATTGATTAATAGACCATAAGAACTAGTTTAGAAGATTTGTTCTGTATCTTAGGGAGGATAAGTAATGGCGTTCCAAAAACAAAGAATATCCAATCTAATGAGCAACAACAAACCGATCAAGAAAGCCGGCATAAAAACGGCTCTTGTATCCGCAATTGCAGCATCAGCGCTTATTTTCAGCAGCAGCCCAACAGCCAATGCAAGCGCTTCAAATTTAACAACCATCTACTACGTTTATCTAAACGATACATTTGTAGGCACAGTTTCTGATAAAAAACAAATTGACCAAACACTAAAAGAAAAAGTAAACACATTAGCAGAAGCAAATAAAGATCTCAATCTTCAGCTTTCATCACAACTTAAATACATACCTGAACAGGTTTTCCATTCTACTGCAGACAATGAAAAAACAATTGAGAAGTTAAAAAACTTTTTCCAACTGCAAGTAAAGGCATCTGCAATCGTCATCGATGGGCAGCCAATTGTTTACCTTGATAACAGCAGCACGGCAGAAGAAGTCATAAAAAAACTTAAACTTCAATATGTGACGGAAGAGCAGTTAAAAGAGCTTGAGGCTAGAAAAAATACACCAGCTTCCTTACCGGCGCTTAAAAATAACGAGACACGAATAGTAGACGTTCGTTTATCCAAAAATGTTTCATTTGCGGACGCAAAGGCTGCACCGGAAAAAATATTGACAGCTGACAATGCTGTGACCTTTTTACAAAAAGGAACGGTAGAAGAAAAGAAATATCAGGTAAAAGACGGAGATGTACTTGGATCAATTGCAAATGATCATCAGTTAAAATTAGCTGAATTACTTGCAATCAATCCTGGTTTAAATGAAAATTCAGTCTTAAAAATTAGTCGGGAAATCAATATAACGGTACCAAAATCGTATCTTGATGTTATTGTTGAAAAAGAAGTAAACCAACAAGAACCGATTCCATACCAAAATGAAGTCATTGAAGATCCGAATCTGCCTACAGGTGAAACAAAGGTGAAGCAAGAAGGGCAAGACGGACTCCAAGCTGTCACATACAAAATAACGGAGCAAAATGGCACGACAACAGCCAAGAATGTTATCAGCCAAAATGTCCTCAAACAGCCGGTTAAAAAAGTGATTGTAAAAGGGACAAAAGTTATTCCATCTCGTGGTGAGGGGAGCTTTGTTTGGCCAACGGTCGGCGGCTATATTTCAAGCCAACAAGGGGTGCGCTGGAATAAACTTCACAAAGGGATTGACATCGCCAGACCAAGCAACCGGACAATTAAAGCAGCCGATAATGGTGTAGTGGTTTCAGCTGGCTGGGATGGCGGATATGGAAACAAAGTAGTAATCGACCATCAAAATGGTTTTCGGACTGTTTACGCTCATATGGCATCCATAGGCGTCCGTCCAGGCCAAAGTGTCGAAAAAGGCTCGGCCATTGGAGTAATGGGGTCAACCGGAGACTCTACAGGTATCCACCTTCATTTTGAAGTCTACAAAAATGGGCAGCTGCAAAATCCATTAAACTACGTTAGTATGTAAAGTCTCTAGTATTCCTAGAGGCTTTTTTTTACCGATTGCTGTCAATTGTTGTTAAAAGATGAATTACGACAAATAACATGGTAAAGTAAGATAGAGTAAATAGACTCTTTTAGGACTAAGAAATAGATCTGAGAACGAATAATTTAGTGATGAAATTAATATAGACCGCCATTGTGAAAGGGGCAACCAGTATGGAGAAAAAAATTCTAGTTGTAGATGATGAAAAACCGATTGCAGATATTTTGCGATTTAATTTAAAAAAAGAAGGTTTTGATGTTTATTGTGCTTATGACGGGAACGAAGCAGTCGAGATGGTGGATGAAATTCAGCCGGACTTGATTTTGCTTGATATCATGCTTCCCATGCGTGACGGGATGGAAGTATGCCGCGAAATCCGAAAAAAGTATGAAATGCCGATCATTATGCTGACGGCCAAAGACTCAGAAATTGACAAAGTACTTGGCTTGGAGCTTGGTGCAGACGATTACGTAACAAAACCATTTAGCACAAGGGAATTAATTGCAAGGGTTAAAGCCAATCTGCGGCGTCATCAGCAGCTCTCCAGCCAATCTGTTCCAGATGAGGACACAAATGAAATTGAAATTGGCTCTCTTGTCATCCATCCCGATGCCTATGTTGTTTCGAAGCGAGGAGAAGTCATTGAATTAACCCACCGCGAATTTGAACTGCTCCATTATTTAGCGAAACATATTGGACAAGTAATGACAAGAGAACATTTGCTGCAAACCGTTTGGGGTTATGACTATTTTGGCGATGTTCGAACGGTTGACGTTACCGTCAGGAGGCTGCGGGAAAAAATTGAAGACAGCCCAAGCCACCCAGCATGGATTGTTACCCGCCGCGGGGTTGGATACTATTTGCGCAATCCTGAGCAGGAGTAAATGTAGATGAGAAGAGTAGGATTTTTTCGCTCGATTCATGTAAAGTTTGTTATCATTTATGTTCTGCTTTTATTGGTTGCGATGCAGATCATTGGGGTTTACTTTGTTAAGCAACTGGAAGAGACGCTAAGGACAAACTTTCAAACATCCTTGAAAGCACGGGTGAACTTGCTCGCTTACAATGTCGTTGAAGAAATGCAGAAACAGCGCACAGCGGATGACCCGACGCTGGAAGAGGACATAAAAAAAGTTCTTAAGGATTTCTCTGCAGTCGATATTTCAGAAGTACGAGTGATTGATGCGAGATCGCTGAAAATTCTCGGGACATCTTCTCCAAGCAATCAAGGCCTTGTTGGTTCAAGAACAACGGAATTGCGAATCAAGCAATCGATTATTTTAGAAGAAGACCAGAGCAGCATTTTAATTGATCCGCAATCAGGCCATCGGCTTTGGGTCTTATCAACGCCGATTAAATCAGGCAAAAAAGTTATCGGTGCCATTTATGTAGTGGCGAAAATTGAAAATGTATTTGAACAAATGAAAACAATTAATCGGATTTTTGCCACTGGAACAGCCATTGCATTATCGATCACTGCCGTATTAGGGATTTTGCTGGCACAAACGATCACAAGGCCGATTGCTGATATGAAAAAACAAGCACTGGCAATGACGAAAGGCAATTTTTCACGGAAAGTAAAAGTATATGGCTTTGATGAAATTGGTACACTTGCGATTACGTTTAATAACTTAACGAAAAAACTTCAAGAAGCTCAGGCGATGACCGAAGGCGAGCGAAGAAAACTTTCGTCTGTCCTTTCTTATATGACCGATGGAGTGATTGCAACAGACCGGAAAGGCCGGGTGATTTTAATTAACGATCCCGCTGCGGAGATGCTGGATGTTTCACGTGAAACAGTGCTGTCGCAGCCAATTGTTTCGCTGCTTGGTTTAAGCGACCAATATACTTTCGAAGATTTAATCGAAGAAAAGGATTCGCTGATTTTGGATTATAGCACGAAAAATAAGCCATATATTTTGCGGGCAAATCTTTCTGTTATTCAAAAAGAAACGGGGTTTGTTAACGGCTTAATTACGGTTCTTCACGACATTACTGAACAGGAAAAAATCAATATGGAGCGGCGCGAATTTGTTGCAAATGTTTCGCATGAATTAAGGACACCATTGACGACAATGCGGAGTTATTTGGAGGCATTAGCAGATGGCGCCTGGAGAGATGAAGAAATCGCTCCAAACTTTTTGGAGGTTACAAGAACAGAAACAGAGCGGATGATCCGCCTTGTAAATGATTTGCTCCAGCTTTCCAAGATGGACAGTACCGATTATCAGTTAACAAAAGAATGGGTGGATTTAGTCGACTTTTTCAATCAAATTATTGACCGTTTTGAAATGGCAAAAGAACAAAATCTGACATTTAAACGGGAGCTGCCTGGGCACTCCATTCTTTTGGAAATCGATGAAGATAAAATTACGCAAGTTTTATACAATATCATTTCAAATGCAATCAAATATTCTCCAGAAGGGGGACAGATTACTTTCTCGATAAAGGAAGAGGAAGAGAAAGTAATTGTCAGTGTCGCCGACCAAGGAATGGGAATTCCAAAAGAGAATATTGGAAAAATTTTCGAGCGTTTTTACCGGGTAGATAAAGCAAGATCAAGGAAATTAGGCGGAACAGGATTGGGTCTTGCCATTGCAAAAGAGATGGTTCAGGCACATGGCGGCAGCATTTGGGCAACAAGTGAAGAAGGAAAAGGAACCGAGATTGCATTCTCGCTTCCATATGAGCGTTCAGAAGAGGATGAATGGTCATGAGATATGAAAAAATCAAATCAATTGTGCTAACTGTATTAGTGTTTGGCAGCATTTTTTTAACATGGAATCTATGGACGTATCAGCCCAATTATGACACGATGGAAAACAGCAATTATGTGGCACAGGTCACATTAAGTCAAAAGCGGGAAGTGAAAAAAATTGTCCGCCCAGATATCGCGTTGTATCATATAAAAGGTGAGCATTTTGGGACAGTTGACCCGGCAGAATTGGACAGGCTGACGAAAGAATTAAGCAGATGGGTTTTCACTGATGTAAAAAATGTAACGAGTCAAATGGGCAATATCAATCAGTTAACCCAAGCAAACGGAAATGTTGAAATTGCGTTTCCGACCGATATTCCAATTGATCTTTACCGGAACGTTCTTCACTTTCAAGAGAAAAAAATTCTTTCGTTTAATTTTGATAAAATGATTGTAAATGTCGAAAATCCGGAAAAGGATAACGGGGTTGTCTATTTTGTTTCAACCAATACTGAACAAGTTTATGCAAGCCGGATTGCGGTTAGTTTTTTAAATGAATTTATTCGGGATTTCTATAAAGGGGCATGGCAGTATCCGCATTATTTTGCCTATAACCGGCCCAATAAACCAACCCTTTTTTTGCCGGATAAAGATCAGGATATGATGGAATACAAGTACCTTCCTGTTACCCTCAATTCCGATGAATTTAAGGAAGCTCTTTTTAATGATCCAAGCTTTGTGCAAAAGAGTTTTGTATCGCAAGGCGAAGAATATACAAATGGCTCGAGCAAAATGAATATTAACTATGACCGCAATATGCTTCTTTATGTAAATCCAACGGTTGACAGTGATTTTACGGAAAGTACAAATGACCTTGTGAAGCGCAGCATTGATTTTGTCAATGAACATGGCGGCTGGACGGATTCGTACCGCTATGTTGAGAAAGATGAGCTGCAGCATAAGGTAACATTTCGGATGTATAGTGACGACGGTTACCCGGTTTTCAATGATAGCGGCATGTCCGAAATCAATGAGACATGGGGCCGCAGAGAAATTAATAAATATGTCCGACCCAATATATCTTTAGAATTACCTCTCAAATCAGAGATGAAAAAAATCAAATTCCCATCCGGATCCCGGGTGTTGAATTATTTATTGTATGAAAAGAAAATCAAGCCTGAACTGCTTGAAAAAATTGTGCTTGGCTATAAAATGAAGCGGGACACGAAAACGTCAAAGCTCATCCTCTTAGAACCCACATGGTTTTATCGTTATGATAAAACGTGGAATGAGGTAACGATGGCTGATCTGGGAGGGGCAGCGAATGGATTGGAGTAAAATCAAGACCATTTTTATCGTGACCTTTTTGATTTTGGATGTGTACCTTTTCTATCAATTTGTAAAAATTCGCGACGCAAATAAATACGAATTGATAACCGAAATATCGTTTGAGGACAAGTTGAAAGCCGATGAAATTCACTATGTCGAGCTTCCGAAAACACCCATTAAGGATCAATACATTAGCGCGAAGCCGAAAGCTTTTTCCAAAGAAGAACTTGCAAAGCTTAAAGGGCAAACGGTTTATTTGAAAAATGCAACAACACTTGAATCAACGTTAGATAAACCGATTCAGTTAAATTCAAAGTTTGAAGAAGCCAGTATGTCTTCCTTTTTAAAAGAAAATGTTCTTTACAGCGAGCATTACGCATTTTGGGAAAAAAATGATAAGAAAAATACGATAACGTATTTGCAGCAATACGAGGGCGACACTTTTTTTAACAATCTCAGCGGAATGATTACCTTTTATTTTAATAAGGATAATCAAATTTATGCATATGAACAAACATATCTTGAGGGAATTGAAAAGCTGACAGCCAAACAGGAAATTCTCCCGCCGTTAAAGGCCATTGAAACCCTCCATCAAAAAGGAATGCTGAAGCCAAAGAGCAAAATTACCAAAGTGGAGCTTGGCTATGCAACGCTCATCCAGCTTGCGGCTTCGCAAGTGATGGCGCCCACATGGCATATTGTGGTTGATAACAAACAGGATTTGTTCGTTAATGCGTTTGAAGGGCAGATTATCGATTTTAAAAATGATGAAAATAAGGTAGTGGAGTGAAAACAATGTCTTTGCAGTTTAGTGTCCTTGCAAGCGGGAGTACTGGTAATGCCATTTATGTAGAAGATGGCCAGCATTCGTTTCTGGTTGATGCTGGTTTAAGCGGTAAACAAATGGAAACCCTTTTTCAAAAAATTGATCGGGATATGGGCCGTCTTTCCGGCTTATTTGTTACCCATGAGCATAGCGATCACATTAAAGGGCTTGGTGTCATTGCCCGAAAATACAAAGTTCCGATTTACGCAAATCAAAAAACGTGGCAGGCCATGGAGAGCCATATTGGGGAAATTCCTACAGAACAAAAGTTTATTTTTGACATGGAAACGGTCAAAAGCTTTGGTGCGACTGATATTGAATCGTTTGGTGTCTCACATGATGCTGTCGAGCCGATGTTTTACGTCTTTCATCATGCTGGAAAAAAACTTGTCCTCATTACCGATACAGGCTATGTGAGTGATCGAATGAAAGGAATCATCTCGAACGCAGATATGTATGTGTTTGAGTCAAACCATGATGTGCAAATGCTTAGGATGGGGCGCTATCCGTGGAACATTAAGCGCCGAATTTTAAGTGATGTCGGCCATGTTTCGAATGAAGACGCCGCGATTGCGATGAGCGACGTGATCGGCGACAAAACAAAGCGCGTGTACCTTGCCCATTTAAGTCTTGATAATAATATGAAGGAATTAGCCAGAATGTCCGTGACTCAAACCCTTGAATCAAGAGGCCTGATTGTTGGCGAACAATTTGATTTGTATGATACGGATGCAAAAAATCCGACCGTCTTAACGGCTGTGTAGGTTTAGCAGATTTTGATATTGGAAATAAAAAAGAGAGAAGGTTCTTTGCGAAGAATTTTCGTCTCTTTTTTTTGCATTTCACAGGCAACATTTTTTAGAAAGTGAAAAAGGATTGAGTATAATGGTTTCGAGAAAGCCAAAATAATGGATAGAGGGTTTATTTTTTGGAGAGAGGAATGGTGTAATTGGGCTATTATGACGATCATGCAGAATCGCGTTATAAAGAACAGCCAAGAAAAAAAGGCGGTTATTTTTTGGCAAGTTTGGCAGGGGCTATTATCGGTGCTGTTCTCGTCATCTTTGCAGCTCCATCATTGGCTGAACGCGGTATGCTGCCAAATAACATCCAACCGGGAAACACGACTGGTCAAAACAATTTAATTACCGGAAACAAAAACGAAATTGTCCAGCGACAAGTTGCTGTTGACGTCGAAACGGATACGACAAAAGCTGTTCAAAAGGCAAAAAGCGCTGTTGTTGGGATCACCAATATTCAATCATCGAATTTCTGGTCGGATGGCGGCAGTGCGCAGGGAAATGGTGAACAGGCCGCAGGGACGGGTTCAGGTGTGATTTATAAAAATGATGGGACGTATGCATATGTTGTGACAAACCATCATGTTGTTGAAGGAGCAACAAAGCTGGAGGTCAGCTTTGATGATGGAACAAAGCTTCCTGCCAAGCTCTTGGGGAGCGATATTTGGACGGATTTAGCCGTGTTGCAGATCGATGGAACGAAGGTGAAAAATGTAGCGGAGTTTGGTGATTCCGATAAGTTGAAGATAGGTGAACCAGTTATTGCAATTGGAAACCCGCTTGGTCCTACTTTCTCAGGTTCTGTTACAAAAGGAATTATTTCCGGCTTAAAACGTACCATCCCTGTGGATATTAATCAGGATGGTGTCATGGATTGGCAGGCGGAAGTTTTACAGACCGATGCGGCAATTAACCCAGGTAATAGCGGCGGAGCGCTTATTAATATTGCCGGTCAGGTCATCGGAATCAACTCAATGAAAATTGCCCAGAATGCTGTGGAAGGAATTGGCCTATCGATTCCGATTAATTCGGCAAAACCGATCATCACCGACCTTGAAAAATTCGGCACAGTGAAGCGGCCATACTTGGGAGTTGATTTAAAATCAGTAGCCGAAATTCCAGCCTACTATCAGCAGCAAGCGTTAAAACTGCCGAATGATGTCAATTACGGGGTTGCTTTAAGACAAGTGATTCCAGGCTCACCAGCTGACAGAGCAGGCTTGAAAGAGTTGGATGTCATTGTCGAACTGGATGGCCAGAAGATCAATGATGTCATCGATCTCCGTAAACACTTATATCAGAATAAAAAAATTGGTGAAAAAATGACTGTAAAGTTTTATCGGAATGGAAAACTGCAAGAAACAACCGTCACTTTAGGTGAAGATAAAACGAATATCAAGGGATAACGAAAAAGGCGGGGTGATTGCTCCGCTTTTTTCTTGGCTAATCAGAATGTATATCCACAAATTCTGAATGCATAAGGGGAACTACATCTCTATCTTCGCCAAAGGCTTGCCGAGCGGTGAGTTTTCTTTAGAGAATACCGAGCGATTTTGAACACTCGATGGATAGGACATGCCGTTTAAAGCAGTATAAGGCAACTACGCCTTTTGAACCGTACAAAGGCTGGCCAATCGTCGGGTTTTCTTTTGTGTTAAAATGGGGAAGGCTGCAGCAGGAATGCAGATCGGCCAATTGGTTAAGACTAAGAGTACATTCTCTGATGAAGGGTTGAGTAGAAAAATGATTTATTGTTGTGAAGAGCATGTGGATCTTGCACTGGATATGATTGTGGACGAATTTGAAACATTTCCGATTTTATCAAAATTAGATGTGGATAACTTATCAACAAACTGTGAATTTTGTCGAAATACGGCTGTATATGTTGTGGGGAACGAGTGATCCCACACAATATGTGGATAAAAAATGTGGATATGTGGATAAGAACTGTGGATATCATGTTTGTAATTACATAAAAGAGAGTTGTGGATTGTGAATATCTCAATTGTTACGGTTGGTAAATTAAAAGAAAAATATTTAAAACAGGGAATTGAGGAATACGTAAAGCGTTTATCGGCATATGCAAAATTGGAAATGATCGAGGTCGCCGATGAAAAAGCCCCAGAAGAATTGAGTGACTTGGAAATGGCACAAGTCAAACAAAAGGAAGGCGAACGCCTATTGGCCAAAATCAGCACAGATGCCCACGTCATCGCCCTCGCCATCAACGGCAAAATGCAGTCATCCGAAGAACTGGCCGACAGCCTAGACAAACTGGCCACCTACGGAAAAAGCAAAATCGCCTTCGTCATCGGCGGCTCCCTCGGTTTAAGCGACGAAGTGCTGCAACGCGCAAATGAGCAACTCTCCTTTTCACGGATGACCTTTCCCCACCAGCTTATGCGGCTCATTTTAGTTGAGCAGATTTACCGGGCGTTTCGGATTAATCGGGGTGAACCGTATCACAAATAGTGGTAAAACAAAAAATAGAAATATTAGTTAAGAAGGAATACTTAGATAAATTAATGTAGGAAACCCTAAGTTAATAAGGAGTTCTTGATTTAGGGTTTTATAATATAATTAAATTAAAGATAATCTTTGCATAGCAGGGAAATTAGACTTTTTAAAATTGCATATGTTTCTAGTAATAATTGCATATCCAAAATTTAAGGGTGGGAAAATGGACAATTTAAATATATTGAGTCAGATAGAGACAAATATAGAAGAAACCGTGGATAGGTATAAATCAATACTATCTATACCCAGACTTAATGACTGTTTAGTTGAAGATTTTGAATTGGTGTTATCATATGTAAAAAACAACGGTGAAGTGCCTGATGATCAATTAACAAATAAAATTATTGAAGTCTTTAAAGTTTCTCAAACCACCGCGCGAAATGTTAGACCTACGCTAGAAAGAGCAAACCTATTAATGAAGAACAAAAATAAGAAAATCAAATTAACAAAAATGTCTGAGGGGTATTATAAAACAAAGGATATAGGGTATTTAAGTAAGGGATTTATAAATAATTACTTCGGATTTTTAGAAGTTCTGTATCTTATTCAAAAAAATAAGCCAAAAAGGAGCATTCCTGTTAGAAGGATTTTCGGGGACTTGAACAAAAAGAGCCCTCTTGGTATGATGCGGGGTGTCAAATCTCGACGAATTAACCCCTAATTTGTTAACCAAGGAGGACTCCATAATGGATTTTAAACAAAATCAAAAAATAAATCAAGTTACCGAGAAAACACTTGTTGTCGGAATCGACATTGCTAAGCGTACACATTACGCTTGCTTTGTAGATGACCGCGGCCGAGTGCTCCAAAAGTCATTTGCAGTTTCGCAGTCTTTTAACGGTTTCGAGTTTTTCTATCAACGTATTTTGAGTGCGATGAAAGAACATGAAAAAACAGAAGTCATTGTAGGGATTGAACCTACAGGACATTACTGGCTCAATTTAGCCTACTTCCTTGAGGAACGAGGCATTCCCTTAGTCATGACGAATCCTATGCACGTCAAACGATCAAAAGAGTTGGACGACAATCTGCCAACCAAGCATGACCGCAAAGATGCGCTGGTGATCGCTCGTCTTGTAAAGGACGGACGCTTTAGTTATCCACGGATACTTAAAGAGATGGAGGCCGAACTTCGTGTTGGCTCAACCTTCCGAGGCAAGTTGACAGAGGAATTAGGCACTGTCAAAAACATGATGATTCGCTGGCTAGATCGCTATTTCCCTGAGTTCACTCAAGTATTTCCATCCTTCGGAAAAATGGCCATGGCTGTACTAGAATGTACCCCATTTCCAAGTGATCTTCACGAGAAACAACCCGATGAAGTTTTAACCCTTTATCGAGAGGTTGAGGGGCTCAAATCCCCCCAAAGACCAAAAGCAATACGTCTTATAGAATTAGCAGCTAACTCTATCGGAGTAACAGAAGGACGTGAGATGGCCCGTATTGAAATTGCCACACTCGTCAGCCGTTACCATCAGTTAGAAGAAGATATCGAAAACATTACCGGGCACTTGGTTGAGCTAGTAAAAACGTCTGTAGAGTACGAATGGTTATCAACTGTACCAGGGCTTGGAGATACAACGATAGTTGATCTATTAGCGGAAATCGGAAGCTTTTCACACTACGAAGACCCACGCCAAATAATCAAACTTGCGGGATTAACGTTACGTGAAAATTCCTCCGGTCTGCATAAAGGACAAAAGCGAATCTCCAAACGGGGCAGAAGGAAGCTGCGCGCCCTCCTGTTCCGAGTGATGATGCCAATGATTCGCCATAACGAAGCTTTTAGAAAGCTACATGAGTATTACACGAACCGTCAGGTTAACCCGTTACGTAAGAAGCAATCCATTGTGGTCCTATGCGGTAAGCTATTAAAAGTATTACATGGAATTAGCACGAAGCACAAAGCGTTCGACGCACAGCGAATGATGAGGGATATTCCTAGTCTCGCAGAGGCTATGTAAAGCCCTACATCCCCTTTAATAGACCTAGACAACAGGATGACACGGAGAAGCTGGCATTATATTTTCCATTCGACCTCGAGTCCCTAAAGGAGCTTCGCTAGCCTCTGCCTTATGACTAGACCGAACGAAGGAATGTAGGCACACTGATGCCCAGAGACATGGGAGGGTACGTCATCATAAGCTACGCAGAGATCCATTGTGCATCACATAAATTCCTTTCACTACTTTCCACTAATATCCAGTAGTGACCGCGTAGCGTACCCATATGGTGGAATAGTTTCACATATAATGAAAATACTGTAGGGGACTTTGTCGAAAAATATTTTTTTGACACCGTACCAATGGCTCAAACCCTTGGTACATCAACATTTATAGAGGGAG
>NZ_JBNWEO010000016.1:0-49081 GCF_050496765.1 Neobacillus sp. SM06 | reverse complement strand
TCATTAGCCCCAAAATGAACTTGGACAATAAGAGTGATCTATTTTATACTACTTAATGTACCAAGGAGGTTGTCATCATGGCACGAACAAAACATTCAAAAGAATTTAAACTACAAGTGATAAAAGAGGCTTTGGAGACTGGCAATAAAGCAATAGTGGCTCGTCGCTATAATCTTAATGCTAATATGGTAGGCCGTTGGTGTACCGAATATAAAAACGGGCAATACGGGGATGTAGATGTCACAGTTATGCCTGATCTTGATCCAAAAGAGATGTCAAAAGAAAACGAAAAACTAAAAATACTACTAGGTGAAAAAGATCTTGAAATCGCGATTTTACGTGATCTTATAAAAAAGAAAAACCCTCACTTGCTGAAAAACTTGAAGTAGCTGAAAAGTGGATTCAAAAAGGCTACTCCATTTCAGTGGTGCTAAAAATCATTGGTATTCCTCGTTCCACCTACTATTATCAAAAAAACTACCGTGTGGAAGAGAAAAAAGTAAGTGAGGGACGTCCAGCACCAGGCTATTCTTTCAAAGAGGACGGCCAAAAAGTATCAGATGAACAGATCAAGGAGTTTTTATTAGAGGGGATTGCCGGCGATGCCTATAACTATGGCTATCGCAAGCTCACAAAGTTTCTTTATCGGAACCATAACCTCGTCATTAACAAGAAAAAAGTGTACCGATTATGTAAAGAATTAGGGATCTTACGTCCACAGCGTAAGAAAAAAGTCTCGCATCCTAGAAAACTAGCACGAAATCGCATCATTACTAGCTCAAATCAAATGTGGGAAGCCGATATAAAATACGGATTTGTTGAAGGTGAAGACCGCTTTTTCTTTGTCATGTCAATTATTGACGTTTATGACAGGGGGATTGTCGATTATCATATGGGCTTGAGTTGTACAGGCAGCGATGTCAATCAAGCAATGCAACGAGCACTACTGAAACGCCAACTACTTAATGCTTTGGAAAAACCTGTTATCCGAACAGATAATGGACCACAGTTTATTTCTCATACTTTCGAGGAGTTTTGTGAAAATTATAAAATAGAGCATGAAAGAATACCGCCCAAAACGCCAAATATGAATGCCCATATCGAATCATTTCATCGGATTTTTGAGGACGATTGCCTATCTAGATGGCAATTTGAAACATATGCACAAGCATATGAAGTCGTCACAGAGTTTATGGTATTTTATAACGAAAGACGAATGCATTCAAGCATTCTAGATCTATCACCAAAAGAATTCTATGAGAATCAGGGTTCATTAGTAATTAAGGAAGTTCGAGTGTAACAGTGCCAAACTTCAGCCAAAGCACCAGCTTGATTAGGAGTGGCGGGCATGATAGCCTTGTTTGGCGATGCCGATGTTGTGACATCTGGCTGCTCGGCTGGGAAGTCATGCCCGCAGAGGCTCCTTGTCAAGCAGCATGGCCTTTTTGAAGAATAACGAAAGACAATCCAATTTTAAAAAACAATGGAAATGAGAGAATAAGAGAGATATTGTCCAAAATTCGGGGGTTAATCCGCACTCATTTCTTTCACATCCTTAAAAACATTTCTATACCGTTGGTTCCGCCGATCGTGATGATGACTCTCCCTGGTTCATTAAAGGAGTTACCACATTGTATGACGGTAAGGACAAACTTGGTGTTTGTTTTTAGGTAATTTTTACAAATGCGGGATGGAAATTCCTTATAAAACAGCTATTTTTCAATCGAAAATGTACTTTTGAGACAAGCCATTGTCTATTTCTTTTTCCTTTCTTCTTTAAATTTACCGACATTCCATGGGGGCAATGTTTGCAAAATCTGATCTTCGAATTTACAGTTCATGTTTGACCAAATAGCCCCACTGATTCGAGGCAATGGCCTTTAATTGATATGACTGAGCCCACTCTTTGCTATACCATTGAGTTGGCACTAACAGCAAAGCATGTTTCTTCGAGAGAAACTCTTGAAAATTACCATTTGCTACATGCAGATCGTTGGCTAATTCAGCAGTTAGAACTTCGCTCTGAAGCCATTTTACTTTGCTGGTTGGAGCGTATAGGTATAAGTGATCCCCCCTTAAAGCAGTCTGATTCTTTACCTTCTCAATTAAACTTTGTTTAAAATTAGGCGCCGGATTTTGTAAATATGTTAAAATTCCCACCTCATAATAAGTGGAAACAGAAAGAAACGCGAGAAGCAGCACTACTTTTAAAAACCGTTTTCCCTGGATAATATACTTACTCGTTAGGATGCCAATCAGCATGGATAACGGCGGATAGATTGGCAATATATACCACCTAATTTTTGTTTTCGCAAGTGTAAATAAGAGAAAAGGTACTAAAATAGCGATGAGGATTCCAATAACGTATTCATTTTTAGGAAATTCCTTTGTTTTTTTTATTTGAAAAAGAAACAGGAGCCCAGTAAATAAAACGATAAGAATCCAGAACAAAGAGAAACGGTTTAAAATTTGGACATAATAAAAAACTCCGCCAACATGACCTTCAATCGAACTGCTTGATCGTTGCAGCAGATCATAGAAAAGCATTCCCTTAAAAAACCGAAGACCATCATATTGAAAGCGGATAAATGCCCAAAATAAAATAGGAAGCAGCATACTCAAAAATAAGAAGATCCATTTCCGATAGTTTAACTTTTTGTATGTTCCAGTAAAAAAAAGGAACAATCCCATGATGACAACAATTGTTCCGGCATGCCAGCTTTTTGTTAAAAACGCCAGCGAAAAGACCAGCCCTGAAACGTACAGCCATTGTATTTTTTCAATTGATTGAAAGAGCGACAAAATTGCAACCGTAAAAAAGAAAACATAGAGGGCATCGGCATCACCCGTTCTGGAACTATGATTAATTAAAAATTGAGTGTTAGTGGACAATGCCAGCATGGAAAAAATAGAAGCCAGTTTACCAAACTTTTTTAAGACAAAGACAGTAACAATGATAATTGTTAACAAGGAAAAAACGGCGGATGAGATCCGCAGTCCAAAGGCATTGAAGCCGGCAATTTTATAACCGACCAAAATCGACAAAAAGCTGAGCGGCGGTTTTAAATTCCAATAATCGGGATGACCCCGATAGGTATTGACAAAAAAGTTGCCGTTTTTCATCATTTCATAGGCACTAACGCCATGCCGTGCTTCGTCCCAGCTATAAATTGGGAATTTGCCTAAATGATAAAAAACATTCATCGCAGCTAGTGAAAGGATAATCGAAAAGGTTAAAAAATAAGTAAATCGATGTTGAATACGATCCATGTTCTGCTCCTTTTTAACATGTTTTCACTTTATTAAGAATAGGGTTGTAATCTAACAAAACAGCAAACGATGTATGAAAAATTCATTAAATGTTTATGAAAATTTTCACTTTTTTAAAGGATAGGAGTAAAAAATTTTTAGAAAAAGGTTGGGAATGGCGTCTGTAAGTCAGTATGGCAATCTACATAGCTGAGACACATCCGGATGACAATTAGGTGATATTTTATTAAAATGAATTTTATGGGATCGTTTTTTTAAAAATGGAGGAGGCCGGGTATGAAACTGAGTAGTGAGGAAATTGAAATTTTGAAAATTATTGAAGAGAACCATAAGGTGCCTGTGGAAACTATCGCGTTAATGGCGAATTGCAGTGAAGAATTGGTCAGAAATACAATCAAAAAATTAGAAGAAGAAAATGTCATTGTCAGTTATCCTGCGTTAATCGACTGGAGTAAAGTTGAGGGGCAAGAGCATGTGATTGCCATGATTGACGTAAAAGTAACGCCTAAACGCGGAGTCGGATTCGATGAAGTAGCCGAAAGAATTTATCGATTTCCGGAAGTATCCTCTCTATATCTCATGTCAGGAGCCTATGATTTGTCGATAACGGTTGAAGGAAAAACGATGAATCAAATTGCCACCTTTGTATCGGAAAAATTATCAACGATTGAAAGCGTCATTTCAACTACAACACATTTTATGTTAAAAAAATACAAACATGATGGCGTAGTTTTTGGCAGTGGTGATGATAAAGACCGCAGAATGGTGGTTTCACCATGAAGAATGATTATTCCTCCTATATTTCAGAAACAGCAAGAGAATTAAAGCCGTCTGGAATTCGAAAATTTTTTGACCTGGCTGCCGGCATGAAGGATGTCATTTCTCTTGGAGTGGGGGAACCGGATTTCATTACTCCATGGAATATCAGAGAAGCAGCGATTTTGTCACTTGAACAAGGATATACCGCCTACACAGCAAATCCGGGTCTAATCGAGTTAAGACAGGAGATAGCGAACTACTTAGGAACACGGTTTGGTGTGAACTATGAGCCGAAAAGTCAAATTATTGTGACAATCGGTGCTAGTCAAGGCATAGACTTAGCCTTTCGGACCATTTTAAATCAAGGAGACGAAGTGCTGATTGTCGAGCCGGCATTTGTCTCTTACGCCCCATTAGTTTCCGTTGCCGGTGGAAAACCTGTCGCCATTTCAACATCGCCCGAAAATGGGTTTAAGTTGACACCCGAGCAGTTGGAAAATGCGATAACGGAAAAGACAAAGGCGATATTGTTATGCTTTCCAAACAATCCAACTGGTACTTCTTTAAACAAAAAGGAACTTGAGGAGATTGCTCAGATTATTAAAATGCATGATTTACTTGTCGTTTCCGATGAAATTTATGCTGAATTGAGCTATGATGACACGCATACAAGCTTTGCGGCGATTGAAGGGATGTATGAAAGGACCATTTTAATTAATGGATTTTCCAAAGGGTTCGCGATGACTGGCTGGAGATTGGGTTTTCTGGCAGCACCACAGCCGTTTGTCGAGGTCATGCTGAAACTATTCCAATATACCACGATGTGTGCTCCAACGATGCTTCAGCATGGTGCCATTGAAGCGCTCCGTAATTCTTTTCATGAAGTTGAAAAAATGAAGCGAAGCTATCGAAGGAGAAGAAACTTCATGGTTCAAACCTTAAATATGATCGGTTTGGATTGTCATAATCCCGGGGGCGCGTTTTATGTGTTTCCTTCAATAAAAGCAACCGGATTAACTTCGGAACAGTTTACTGAAGAATTGCTCATGCAGGAAAAAGTCGCAGTGGTACCCGGTAATGTCTTTGGCCAAAGCGGTGAAGGGTATGTGAGATGCTCTTATGCCACATCGATGATGCAACTGCAAGAAGCACTCAAACGAATCGAGCGATTCATTCAGTCAAAAGGAATATCCAACAAATCTGTTTCGGAACATGTAAAAGTTGAATATTGATGATAGACAGAATGTGAAAAAGTGGGAGTCAGGCTCCCACTTTTAGCATAATGAGCATATAAACCGACGAGAAGATGGTGATGATTGCGATAATGATTTTTAAATGGTGAATCGATACTTTGTTTGCTAGTCGTGCTCCTGTTACAATTCCTATAACTGTACCGAGCAGACTGGAGATCACCAACATTTTGATATTTCCCATGGTTGAATAAGCAAAGTATCCGAAGATGGATGGAATGGCAATGACAATAGAGTTTAAAAGGCCGACTCCGACTGCTGTTCTGATTGGGACTCCAAGGCTTGCAAGCAATGGAACAACTAAAATGGGACCACCTGCCCCTGTTAATGAACAAATACCTGCTGTAATGAACCCAAGCAGAATGACCATTAAAGGTTTATCCAATAGAGTGGATTGTTTTTTTAGCGGCTCCGTGCTTTGGTTAGTTTTCTTAACTAAAATGGAAAGCCCAGCCAGCAAGACGAAAATGTAGAGGAGAAGTTTTGCCAGGAAATCTGAAATGAACACATTGATTTGGACGCCTAGAAACGCACCGGGCAAACTGCCAATACTTAAATAAAGTGCAAGTTTTAAATCCATGTTTTTGGATTTCCAATAGGAGTAGGAACCGATTATGCCTGAAACGGCAAAGGATAAGAAACTAAGTGCAAGGGAATCATGCACCGGTATCGTTAATAAACCTACATAAATTAATGGAAGGAGAAAGCCGGAAATTCCGGACATTCCCAATAATACTCCAATAATCAAATTTGAACTAAAAACGATACTAAAAAGAAGTAAATAGTTGAACATGATCTGACCTCAATTTCTTCACACACCAGATAAACATCTGGCTATATGTTGGCTCTAATTGCTAGTTCTTTTAATGTCTGTTTGCTTTCATATTTTATTTTTTCTTCATCCAATGTAAGAACGTGTCTATCCTTCATTAAAATTTTCCCATTCACGATTGTATCGGTAACATCATGACTGTTGATTGACTCGATTAGCGTGTTGATTAGGTTGTGTGTGGGTTGAATATGAGGCTGGTCGATGTTGATTAAGATCATATCTGCTTTTTTGCCGATTTCCAACGTTCCCAGCTGATTTTCACGTAGCATCGATTTTGCTCCACCTAATGTAGCCATTTCTAAAATAGTTCTTGAAGGCATTGCAACCGGATCAAAAATCGGTACACCCCAAAACGCCCGCATTAATGATTTAAATACTTTCATCTGATCAAACAAACTTAAGCCGGAATGGGCGGCACCATCTGTCCCTAGTCCAATCCCTATGCCTTTTTGCAGCAAGGCTGGTGTTTTCGTAAATCCCTTTCCTGAGTTGCTTATTGGACAGTGGGCAATTTTGTTATTGTACGTATTAATAATGTCCATTTCATTTTCCGATAACAGAATGCTGTGTGCGCCTAAAAAGTTTTGATCGAGAACCCCAAGGGACTCCAGAAACTCATAAGGCCGCATTTGAAAGTTTTCCAAACAATAACTCACTTCATTTGGATATTCGTTCATATGGGCTTGTACGCCTGTTGAGCAGTCTTTCGCCATTTCAAATACTTTCTCCACTAATATAGGTGTACAGGTAATGATGGAGCGAAGGGAAAACCATACATCCAATCTGCCATCGCCAGCACCGTGATAATCGTGAAAAAGTTGTCGGTTTTTACGAAGGTTTTCTTCCGTACTCGACTTCATCGTGTCAGGGATATTGTTGCCGCTATCCATTGTAGAGCATGTAATCACGCCGCGCAAACCTGACTCCACAACAGCCTCAGCTACTCTATGCATATGTCTTCCGCCTGCGTCAATAAACGCAGTTGTTCCCGATTTAATCATTTCAAGACAGCTTAACTGAGCACTCGTGTAAACATCCTTTTCTTGAAGATTGCTTTCAAATGGAACCATGATACGTGTCCAAATCATCGGATATTCATCGCTAATTCTTCCTCTTAAAAGATGTTGGCATGTATGGGTATGGGCATCAATCAGACCTGGCATGACCAATTTGCCATTTCCGTTTAACGTTTCTTTGGCTTTGTAGATATTTGACAGGAGCGTTTCATCGCCAATATCCAAAATGGTTTCGTCTTTTATTACAAGGCATTGGCTGCTTTTTATCTCAAATTCAGGTGTCAAGACAGAACAGTTTCGGATGATTAAATCAGCATTAAACCCTTTGTTTTCCATTTTTATCCTCCGGTAAAAAGAGAGAAAGGAGAACAAGCTGTCCTCCCATCCCCATTTATCTCGCGTTTGCGGGCAGGAAAACTCCCACTGATGGAAGTTTCACTTTATCGTAAGTATTAGTTTAACGCGTGTGTTACATTCAAAAATACTTGAGCAAAAATAGCCTGGATGAGGAATGTTCCTGTAAAGACTAAAATGGCTACGATAAGCATTTTCCAGCTTTGGCCGAGGAAGGATTTAACATTCAGTCCAATTCCAGCCATTGTACCGACAATGGTAATCGGAGCCATAAAAGAGATTTTCGCTGTATAGTCAATAATGGGTTTGGCAATTGGCGATATAGGGCTTGCTACAGCTAATCCAATTAAAACAACATAAACAATAGGAGGGATTTTTAAGGGAACTAGTTTTCCAATAAATATTCCAATAAAGGCAATAGCCGATAAAATGAGTACACCCGGAATCGAGTCTGTAACCGACATATGGTTCCCGATAAGATTCGCAATTATGGTTGTAATAGCGGATGTAAGTAATAGAGATACTGCCCAATTCTTCATGCTCATCGTCATATGAATCAACCTGCCTTTCGAACATTTACGGTAGTAGTCGCACGTGTGCGTTTTGGACTAATTCTAGGCTCTAGCCAGAAATACAGTTTCTTTGTAAGCGGAAGAGAGATAAATAGTGTGAAATAAATTCCGATGATCGCAGAAAGCATATCACTAGCACCTGCCAGCATGACAATCTGATCCGCATAGTGAGGATAGATGGTTGCCAAAGTACTGGAGGCTGCAGCCATCATTACGCCGCTTCCAACGCCGCTAGCCATTGCAAGGGCTAAAGGATGGAAAAGGTGGGTAGCTGCCACAATGCTTGCTAAAAACCCGATGTAGATCGTACCGATTAAGAAACCGATGATATAAATGGAAAGGGCGCCCCTGGCTTCGGCGGAATCAGCCCCATATAGATGACAAATAAGTCCGTAATCTTTATCCCTGCAGGTGGAACTAGTTGCGCCAATTGCTTCCTTTTTAATACCGAGCAATAATGCAATAGGAAGGGCAAAGATGATGGTTCCCACGTGACCAAGCTCCTGGAAAGCGAGAGCAGGCCCTACATCAACTAACTTTGGAAGATTTGAACCGGCAAGCACGCCAATTTTTGCCATAAAAGGTGCAATCGCCACTAGCACAAGAGACGAGGCTTTTTTTGTTTCTTTTTCCTTAAAAAATCCCAGTAAATCACGTCCGAGCAAAACACTTATTATAATGGCAAAAAGCATTGGATAGATCACAATTAAAGCAGAGCCTGCCTGAATCTTTTTCGTTCCAATTAGCTCTGCAATGAGAACAATCAGCAGTGCAGATAAATATAACCGGTAGTTCTCTTTTATTTCCCCCCAAACGGATTTTGTTTGATTTGTTTTTTCCATTCCTTTTTCCTCCCCTGTTATGTGAAAATTGAACTCGTATAAGCTGAAGTGAAAAAAAGAAAACTCTAGTTTTTCACTAGAGTTTGACATACAGAAAAAACAAAAACGAGGGCATCAGGAAAAACACGGAATACTCCGGGTTCATTCCTATTCGTTTCTTGTTATTCTCCATAGTCAAACTATTTACGGTAGTTTGGTAGAAACTTTTGGACCATATTACCAAATTTATACGAAGAACTAAAATACGAATATTATGTTATAATTTATAAGGAATGTTCGTATATGTGGTAATCTACATTATTTTTATCTGTGTGTCAAAGGATTTTAATACCAATTTCGGCACTCAAGGTTAATTTTTTTGATGTGAGGTGCTTGCTGAAGGGCCTTCTGACAAAGAATTGTCTTTCAAGTATCATTTTTTCTGCTTTAATAGCATAATAACTATAATAATATTAAATATTTCAATATATCAAATAATAGTGGTACACTAGAATTAGCTATAACAGGTTCAGAAAAGGTGTATGGTTCGTTGCGCTCTTGCTTACAATGGTGCTTTAAAGGAGCGCTAACATCCTTTCTGCAAATCTAAGGGGTATAAGGATGGGAAAAATGAGTAACAGACAAACGAAATCAGACGTAATCTTAATCGGCGCTGGAATCATGAGTGCGACTTTGGCAACACTCTTGAAAGAATTAGTGCCAGACTGGACAATTACCGTGTTTGAGAAGCTTGAAAATGCCGGAGAGGAAAGCTCAAACGAATGGAATAATGCAGGAACGGGGCATTCTGCGCTATGCGAGCTTAACTACACCGTCGAAAAACCGGATGGATCGCTGGATAGTAGCAAAGCAATAAAAATTAATGAGCAGTTTCAGGTTTCAAGGCAATTTTGGTCCTACCTTGTAAGCAAGAAACTGATCGATAACCCAAGGGATTTTATCATGCCATTGCCTCATATAAGCTTGGTGCAAGGGGAAAAAAATGTAGCCTTTTTGAAAAAGCGATTTGAAGCGCTTTCGAAATGTCCACTCTTTAAAGGGATGGAATTTTCCGATGATCATGAAAAACTGAAAGAATGGATTCCGCTTATTATGGAAGGCCGTACTTCGGATGAGCCGATTGCCGCAACAAAAATCGATTCTGGAACAGATGTGAATTTTGGAGCTTTAACGCGCGTATTGTTTGACTATTTAAAGTATCAAAACGTTGAGATCCAATACAAACATCAGGTTGAGGATCTGAAACGTACGAGTGACGGCCGATGGGAATTGAAAGTGCGCAACGCGAGCGGTGAAGTTGAGCGCCATACAGCAAAATTCGTCTTTATCGGTGCCGGTGGAGGATCCTTGCCATTGCTGCAAAAAACCGGTATTCCTGAAAGCAAGCATATTGGCGGTTTCCCGGTAAGCGGTTTGTTCTTGGTGTGCAATAATCCGGATGTTGTAAAGCGGCATCATGCAAAAGTGTACGGAAAAGCGAAAGTTGGAGCGCCTCCAATGTCCGTTCCGCATCTGGATACTCGCTATATCGAAAACAAAAAATCCCTGCTCTTCGGACCATTTGCAGGTTTCTCGCCAAAATTCTTAAAAACAGGTTCAAATCTGGATTTATTGCGTTCAGTAAAACTAAATAATGTGATCACGATGTTGGCGGCAGGAGCAAAAAACATTCCGTTGACAAAATACTTGATCCAGCAAGTAATGCTATCAAAAGAACAACGGATCGAAGAACTGCGGGAATTTATTCCGAACGCCAAAAGCGAAGATTGGGATATCGTAGTAGCGGGCCAGCGTGTCCAAGTGATTAAAGATACTGAGGCTGGCGGCAAAGGAACGCTTCAGTTTGGAACAGAAGTTATTAGTGCCGCTGATGGCTCGATTGCTGCATTGCTCGGTGCTTCACCTGGTGCTTCTACTGCCGTTTCCGTCATGCTTGAAGTGATGAAAAAATGCTTCCCGCAGCAACTGGATGAGTGGGAACCGAAAATAAAAGAAATCATTCCTTCATATGGTATGTCATTAGTGGAAAACCCAGATCTTTTTGCCGAAATCCATGTTTCAACAGCGAAGACGCTTGGCCTAAACGCAAACGTGCCATTGCAGACAGAGGAGCGAATTCTTGTAACCAATTAAAAATCATGCAAATCATAATTTCGTAGGATATGTGTTTTATTAATCTATCGAAAAAGGGCTTCACCTTCTTTGTGAAAGCCCTTTTTCTTTTTTAAGCGAGGAGAAAAAGAATGTTTTCTTTTCTTTAAAAATATAAAAAGCAGGACAGTGGTGTCCTGCTTCTACTTTTACATATTACGGATTGGTTGACCATAATCCTGCGGCTTTTACAAAAACGCGCGGATGAAGTTTTAGGCCAGCAACAAGAAGCTCAGCCAGATCTTCCGGATGCATTACATTTTCAGGATTGCCGGTGATCAAGTTTGTTTCGATAGCGAGGTCAGTGGCAACCGTGCTCGGTGTTAAGGCTGTGACGCGAATATTATGCTTTCTCACTTCAAGCGCAAGCGATTCCGTCAGCCCCAATACGGCAAACTTCGATGCGCTGTAAGCACTTGTCACTGGTGCACCTTTTTGTCCGGCTGTTGAAGAAATATTGACAATATCTCCTGATTTTCTTTCAATCATTTCAGGCAACACTGCCCTTGTTACATTGTACACACCCATTAAATTTACGCGAATAATGGTTTCCCACTCTTCAGGAGATAAATCGAGAAAGCCTCCAAATTTCGCAATTCCCGCATTGTTGATTAAAATATCAATCGGGCCTAGATCGCCTTTTAGATGTTCAACTGCATGCTGAACGGCTTCTAGATCGGCTACGTCGGCTACTGCTGCTGAAACTTTTATATCATATTGCTCAAGTTCGGCACTTACCCTTTCAAGATTGGACATTGTCCGGCCAATCAATCCGAGGTTAACACCTTCTTTTGCTAAGGCAAGGGCAGTTGAACGTCCAATTCCTCGGCCTGCCCCGGTGATGAGAGCTGTTTTACCTTTTAGTGAAATCATCGATATCATTCCTCCTTTTTAAATTTCGAAAATTTTCCAATAGACTTCCGCTCTAGAAACTCACTTTCCGCATCTTCCCTAATCTGCGGAGTATCCAATCTATAGCATCAGTCAATAAAAGGATCAACGTCAATTTTATAGCATATCGCAAGAGACTGCAAAAAAGCAGATTGCAGTCATGTTCACGTGGTTTTTAACAAATTAGAGATCACCAGGTTTGTAAGATTTGGCACCATTTCCAGTGAATAAGTTTTTTCTACTCTTTCAAATTTCTTATGGGCATCATTACCATAAGGTCCGATATTGATCACAGGGACATTGATGTCGCGAATATCTTGATAGTTGACATAATGTTTTGTTCCCCATCCAGGGTTATTGCTTGAAACAGCATGAATGCCGTCTTCATCATCACTAAGAGCAAGAAAGCTCGTATCGGAAATGTATGGGAAAAAGTTCCGGGTTACGATCGGATATGGATAATTTGGCTGTATTTCTTCCACCGCTTTTTCCAACGCATTGATTAAATTGCGTTCATCCCTTGTTTTGCCTGTTAACTCGATTCTTGGCGAATAGAGGGATGAGTAAAAAAGGATAATCGCCGGACTTTTATCCTTCATCCACTTCCAAGCTTCCTCCACGACTCTTGCGGCAAACATGCGGGTATCCAGTTCGTTATTTTTCAACAGATTTTTTTTGAATTCATTCAAATGGATGGTGAACGTTTCGCCATTTTCTTTAAGCAATGCTTGTTCCATTTCTTCGTAAGTCAGCACTCTTGGTTTCCATGAAGGCTGTACATAAGGTTGGCCGCTTATTTTGCAATATTGTCGATACCTTTCTTCAAAAGAAACAAGCGCGTTAGAGAAGGCGAGGATTGCTTGTTCTTTTAACTTTTCAAGTACGTCCTTCGGTGACCATGAATGGATAAAGAAATTATAGTAAACATAAGCAGAAAGGGCAGTTTGAACTGTATACGACGGTTTTAAATCGGTTTGTTTTAAGGAAACGGGCGGCACGGTCGTTTCTCCAAACGCTTCATTGCAAAGTTCAGGATTGTAGTCAATTTGCCTTGTCAGCTCGGCGGCAAGAAAGTTCGGATCCAGTCCTTCAAAGGCTGAGCCGACATGTGTTTCTGCCCCAGTAATAAAGAAGGAAGGCAGCAGTTTTCCGACAGTACCCTTATAAAGATAGCGATTTTCATCGCCTTCAAATCTAGGCGATACAAAATCGGCATTGATGGCCGCTATATAGTCAAAACCATGCTCGTTTTTCCAACGTTTTAACGTTTTTAATGCTGAAAGAACACCGTGCGAGCTGTCCTCCTCATCACATTCAGCGAGGAACACAAGGTTGCCATCCAATTCTTCACGATGTTCTGAGTAGTATTTTAAAAGATAAAGATGGCTGGCAACCCCGCTTTTCATATCAAGGACGCCACGGCCAAATAACCAGTCCCCGGAATGTAAGTGTTCTTTGACCGAAGGGGGAAGCTCTTCTTCTTTCTTAAACGCTTCCATTAGTTCTTCCGGTAAGCAGGCCAGCTCTTTTAAATGATTGAAGTCATCGATCCCAACGGTGTCCAGATGACCCATTAAGATCACCGTTCGGTTGCTTTTTCCTTTCTTTCCTTTTACGAATGCAAGTACGTTATACCGTTCCTTGGGATCATCTACGGTCTGTTCCAAAGCTAGACAGCCAGGGTTTTGGGAAAAATAACGGAAGGAGGAGATAAGCTTATAGACAGACTGGGCAATCCATTTTTCTCCAGTTGTATTAACGATACTTTCAATGGTAACAAGTTGTTTCGTTAGATCCAGCACTTCTTCACGGCATTGCAGCATACAATAACCCCTTTTCTTTCTAAATAGCATCGTGATAATTTTTCGTTAATCTAACTATACCAAAGAATCGCATGTTTGGTAGCAAGTATGAAAGTAACCCCTTTTTACTAAAAGGCATTCTTGCTAAGACAGAGGCGTAGTTGCCCTTATGCGGTCAGAATTTACGGATATAAATTTTGGTGATTAGCTAAAAAATTCCGGCATTGCTTTTTCTCTTTTTTGTTTTCCCTCTTACGACTCTATGCATGCCCGCTTCTCTTATTTTTCGGGGTAAAGCGGTCACTAGTGGCTTCCCAAATGCCCGCTTCTCGTATTTTTAAGGGGGGAACGGTCATTAGTAGCTTTTCTAATGCCCGATTCTCGTGTTTTTAAGGGTGGAACGGTCATTAGTAGCTTCTCTAATGCCCGGTTCTCGTGTTTTTAAGGGTGGAAAGGTCATTAGTAGCTTCTCTAATGCCCGGTTCTCGTGTTTTTAAGGGTGGAACGGTCATTAGTAGCTTCTCTAATGCCCGACTCTCGTGTTTTTAAGGGTGGAAAGGTCATTAGTAGCTTTTCTAATGCCCGACTCTCGTATTTTTTAGGGTAAAGCGGTCACTAGTAGCTTTCCTAATGCCCGGTTCTTTTTAACGTTTTTTGCTTACTTTCGTTCGCGAGAATCACGATTCATAAGTAAGCAAAAATGAGCGGCACCATTCAGGTTGCCGCTCTCTTTCGCAGGATTGCATTTTTTTAATAAATTCGATCGCCGTTGAAAATGGAGTTTTTCACAATGACATAGTCGACGTTGCGGATTGCAGCCAGTTTGTTTCCTCCTGCATACGATATCGAGGATTGAAGGTCTTGTTCCATTTCGATTAATGTATCAATTAATGGACCTTTGTATTCCACATACATTTTTTTACCTTCGACATTTTTTCGTTCCCCTTTTTGGAATTCTGAAGCTGATCCGAAATATTCCTTATAAAGCTTTCCGTCTTTTTCGATTGTTTCGCCTGGTGATTCCTCATGTCCGGCAAATAAGGATCCGATCATTACCATCGAGGCTCCGAATCGAATTGACTTCGCGATATCACCGTGGGTACGAATTCCTCCATCTGCAATGATCGGCTTGCTTGCAGCTTTGGCACACCAACGCAGTGCTGCCAGCTGCCAGCCGCCTGTTCCAAAACCGGTCTTTATCTTCGTAATACATACTTTTCCCGGGCCGATGCCTACTTTTGTCGCATCTGCACCAGCGTTTTCCAGTTCCCTTACAGCTTCTGGAGTTCCGACATTTCCGGCAATCACAAAGCTTTGCGGTAAATGCTTTTTAATGTGTTGAATCATCTCAATGACGGCATTGGAGTGGCCGTGTGCAATGTCAATTGTGACATATTCAGGTGAAAGCTGTTCCTCCGCTAATTGTTCAATGAAGCGATATTCTTCCTCTTTAACCCCAACGCTGATGGATGCGATTAACCCGCGGGCTTTCATCTCTTTCACAAAGGCTAGCCGCTTTTCCGGCTGAAAACGGTGCATGATGTAAAAATATCCATTTTCCGCTAAAAATACGGCGATTTTTTCGTCAATAATGGTCTGCATATTTGCCGGGACAACAGGCAATTTAAATGTATGTCCGCCAAACGTTACAGATGTATCACATTCAGAACGACTTTTTACGATTGATTTTGCAGGGATCAGTTGTATATCTTCATAATCAAATACATTTTCCAAACCAAACACCCCTAAATACGAATATTTAAAAACAAAAAAATAAAAACGTTCGCCAATTTGATAATTTACCTTATTTTTTTCAGTATGTCAAAGATTTTGTTTGTTTATGTATGAATCGTAGGATCGATTCATCAGTCTGCAACTATCGCTAAATCGATTGCGCTACAAGAATGGTGGCGGAGGTTGAGTATCGGCATTGGAATTCGACAAAGACGTCGAATTCTACTCCAAAAGCGTCGAATTCCATCCAAAGTGCGTCGAATCCTACTCAAAAAGCGTCGAATTCCATCCAAAGTACGTCGAATTCTACTCAAAAAGCGTTGAATCCCATCCAAAGTACGTCGAATCCCTCGTTCATTCAAAATGATATCCAAAAATACCCATTCAAAAGAAGTAAAAAGAGTTGCCTCCATTGTAGTGGGATGCTAATATAGATTCATAAGAAATCCGATTAGAATACTGTTATATAAATAATGCTTTTTAAAAAGCTAGAAAAATAGAAAAAGGTGGAGGATTGTAATGAGCAGTCAAAATGCAGCAGTAGAGTTTAAACCGTCCATTCGCAAGCCAAGCTTAGGAAATGTAAACAGGCCGATTACTGTTTTCACACTGGCTGTTTTTGCGAGTGGATTTCTCTTTCTTGGCAGCACCGTTTCATATAAACAAGCATCGTTATATTTAATTGCCGGGGTATTGGGGTTGGCTTTGTACCATGCCCACTATGGTTTTACAAGTGCTTTTCGCGTATTCTTGACAGGTGGGCGTGGTGTGGGCATCCGGGCGCAGATGATTTTGTTCTTAATGGCCAACATTTTGTTTCTTCCGATTCTGTTGGGTGGTTTCGGGAACCAAGCAACTGGGTATGTATTTCCTGTAGGCATGTCCGTTCTGTTTGGCGCTTTTGTATTTGGAATTGGCATGCAATTAGGAGATGGCTGCGCGTCAGGTACACTTTATCACTTAGGTGGCGGTGACTCTCGCGGCCTTCTGACCCTAATCGGTTTTGTGGCCGGTTCCGTCATTGGAAGTGCCCATTTCACATGGTGGATGGCGACGCCTACTATCGGTCCTGTCTCATTCATTCAAACGTTCGGTGTTACGGGGGGATTCCTGTTTAATTTATTGATTATGATCATTGTCTTTATTGCGACACTTTATATTGAAAAACGCCGCAACGGCAATATCGAATCCCTTCGCCCTGATTGGTCGGCGGGTTGGAAGGCAATTTATAAAGGGCCTTGGCCATTGATTCTTGGCAGTGTTGTGCTTGCTGTTGGGAATGCGCTTCTTCTATTGATTACCGGAAAACCGTGGGGAATCACATCCGCATTCGCACTTTGGGGAGCGAAATTTGCACAGCCGCTTGGGATTCAAGTAACCGATTGGGGTTACTGGCAAACGCCTGCGAATGCTGCAGCATTAAACAATAGCATCTTCCAAGATGTGACTTCTGTATTGGATATTGGAATTGTTTTTGGGGCTTTGTTGGCGCTCGGACTTAGCGGGAAGCCAAACCGCTTTTGGCGCAAGATCCCGGTAAGAACAGTTGTCAGCCTTCTTGTTGGCGGCATTCTAATGGGGTATGGTGCACGAATTGCCTTTGGCTGCAACATTGGAGCGTATTTCAGCGGTGTCGCTTCGTTTAGCCTTCACGGCTGGGTATGGATGATTGCTGCTATGTTCGGCAGTATCATTGGTGTAAAGCTTCGCCCTATCTGCAAACTATCGAATAAATAATGCAATGCAAGTTCTGAAAAACGATGAGCTGCTGGGTGATTTGCTGCACCCAACGGCTTTTTTTATTAAAATGGAAGTAGTAAAGGAATCTTGAAATGGGAGGATTGTAACATGAGGAAAGTGCATTTCTACTCCAAAAGGTATCGAGAGATTGTGAAAATATTAATCAAACACGGTTTTGGCTTTCTGCTTGTTAAATTGGGGTTGGATCGCCTTTTCCCATTTCATCAAGGTTCCTTTGGCCATCGTGTTCAAGAAGCACCCTATACCGAACCACAGCATTTGCGGGCTGCCTTTGAGGAATTGGGGACGACATTTATAAAAATGGGACAAATATTAAGTACGCGTTCAGATTTATTGCCGCAATCGTATATTGAAGATTTGTCTAAATTGCAAGCATCTGTCCCACCTCTTGAATTTGATGAAATCAGAGAGTGCATAAAAGAAGAACTAGGTGAGAATTGGCGTTCGCTGTTTTCGCGTTTTGATGAAACGCCACTGGCTTCCGCATCCATTGGTCAAGTGTATCGAGCCGTTCTAACCAATGGAGAACAAGTTATCGTAAAAGTCCAACGGCCCGAGATCGAGGACACGGTAATAGAGGACTTGCAAATCATTCAACATCTTGCACAATTGGCACAAAACCGCCTTCGGTTAGGAGAAATCGTAAATTTTACCGACCTCGTTCAAGAGTTCGGGGCCGCCTTAATGAAAGAATTGGATTACGTACAGGAAGGAAAAAACATTGAGCGGTTTGACAGTAATTTTCATGGGAATCAGAAACTTTGTATTCCAAAAGTCTATTGGGATTTAACGACCAAAAGAATCATCACAATGGAAGAAGTGAAAGGCTATAGTGTGGATGAGCTCGTTTCGATAAAGGAAACAACGATTGATGTAAAGAAATTGGCAAGAAATTGTGCAGAGATTTTGTTGAAGATGATTTTTGAGGATGGTTTTTTTCATGGTGATTTGCATCCAGGCAATCTTTTTATTAAAAGGGATGGAAGCCTCGCGCTCATTGACTTTGGCCTCGTCGGTGAACTAACCGAAGAGAGCCGTTCGCAAATGGTTTCCTTATTTTTAGGGTTGGCGCAGAAAAATGAAAGTAAGATTGCGGATGTCCTTCTCAGTCTTGATCCGGAAAATCAGCATGCACATGTTGATCTACTGAAGAAGGATCTAAAAATCTTTATTGACCGTTACCTTCATGATACACTTGCAGAAATCGATTTAGCTAAAGCAGTGGGAAAACTGCTGGAAATCATCTATAAAAACAAAATTCGTGTTCCTGGCCACTTCTCTTTGCTAGCCAAGACAATCGTGATGAGTGAAGGGATTGGACGACGATTGGATCCGGAATTTAACTTGTTTGAATTTATGGCAAACAATGCTCCGCGTCTCTACTTTCAAAACTTTCGGACAGAGCAGAAGAAGAAAGTCAAGCAAGCAGCGCTTGATTTGTTTGCATTATCGACTGAAGCGCCAGGTCTTGTTCTGAACATACTGCGAAAAGCAAAGCAAGATCAGCTGGAAGTGCAAATGAATGTAAAAAAACCGGAATCCCTCATCAGTGAATTGAATAAAATGTTTAATCGCCTCGCGTTGAGCATTTTAACAAGTGCAATCATCATCAGTTTGGCTTTGGTAATGCTCATTTATCATCCTGGATCAACCGGAACAGTCAATAATCTCAGCTGGTTGTTTACTGGAGGCTTTGTAATTTCCATTCTTTTTGGAGGATCTGTTTTGTTCTCCATTTGGCGTTCGAATAAACGAAAATAATAGCTGAAAAGAAAGAAAACAAACATCCCTTTTGGATAGTTTTTAGGAGAAAATCCTGGCAACTGTCTCAGAAGGGATTTTTATTTTTCTCTAGGAAATGAGCCTTTTGTTCATTAAAAACAGACCGATATTGGAATTTCTTAGGAATTTCTTACATGTAACTCATTTTCGTTTCACCTTTCCTGAGTACGATAAAAATAGAAATTCAAATAAGCCACCTACTTCATTTTGTTAAGGAGGAAAAAATAAGGAGGTTCACAATATGGGAATGAAACTAATTGTTCTCCCAGTTGAAGGTATGACATGTGCGTCCTGCGTCAGCACCATTGAAAAAGCACTGTCTAACCTGCAAGGGGTGAAAGGCGCAAAGGTCAATTTAGCTGCCGAGAAAGCACAAGTTGAATTTGACGAAGGAAAAGTAGCCGTACCTGATATGGTTAAGGCGATTCAAGATGTTGGCTACAATGTTGGGATGGAAGAGATCCATTTATCGGTTCATGGTATGACATGTGCATCTTGTGTGTCAAAAGTGGAAAAAGCCGTTGGCCAATTGACAGGAGTGACCAATGTCGTCGTCAACTTGGCTTCAGAGTCTGTTAAGGTGGAATTTTATCCTGGAAGTGTGACCAAACAGGATATCAAGCAAGAGATCGGCCAGTTAGGCTATACAGCCTCCGAAAAACTAACAGGCAAAGATCAATTAGACAAGGAGAAAGCAGCAAGGGAACACGAAATTAAGCGCCAGGGAAGATTTATGCTTTGGACGTGGCCGCTGGCAATCATTATTATGCTTGGCCAGTTTCGAGATTATTGGATCCTTCCTAAATTTGTACCTGAATTTTTAGGTAATAACTATCTTTTATGGATATTAACAACACCAGTTGTACTTGGCCCAGGCTGGCAATTTTTCTCCAATAGTTTCCGCGGCTTAAAACGCGGTGTTACAGATATGAACCTGTTGTATGCAACAGGAATCGGTGCATCTTATTTAATTGCCGTCATTAATACTGTCGCGCCGAATGCAGGATTTGGTGGTTCGGAAGCGACCTTTTTCGAGTCCGCAGCCCTTTTAACTGCCTTTATCGTTTTAGGACGGTACCTAGAGGCACTCACGCGCGGGAAAACATCTGAAGCGATCCGCAAGCTGATGAGTTTACAGGCAAAAGTCGCACGTGTTATTCGCGGCGGAAAGGAAATGGAAATTGCCGCTGATGAAGTCATCCCTGGTGATATCGTTATTGTTCGCCCGGGTGAAAGTGTTCCTGTTGATGGAACGGTTAAGGACGGTTATTCAGCTGTTGATGAATCGATGATTACAGGTGAAAGTATTCCGGTCGAAAAACGTACAGGCGACGCTGTTATTGGCGGAACCATTAACAAAACAGGTTCATTCCGCTTTGAAGCAACAAAGGTTGGAAAAGATTCAGCTTTAGCCCAAATTATCAAGCTTGTGGAAGATGCACAGGCATCGAAGGCACCGATTCAAAAAATGGCGGACTGGGTGGCCGGGCACTTTATTCTCGGTGTTCACTTATTAGCTGTTCTTGCCTTTATTTTCTGGTTCTTTATCGGGTTTGACGCCTTTTTCCAAGCTGATTCACGGTTTATCCTATCGCCATATTCGTTAACAAGTATCGGCGTCTTTGGATTCTCGCTACTTCTAAGTTTAACGGTGCTCGTTATTTCCTGTCCTTGTGCAGTTGGGCTGGCCACACCAAGCGCGATGATGGCCGGAACGGGTAAAGGTGCTGAAAACGGAATTCTCTTTAAGGGAGCCGGAGCCATTGAAGCTTCCTCAAAACTACAAGCCATTGTTTTTGATAAAACGGGTACTTTAACAAAAGGGAAACCATCGTTAACCGATGTGGTCGCATTACATCCATTTACTGAAGAACAAGTATTACTCTTTACTGCAGTCACCGAGAAAAACTCAGAACATCCACTTGGTGAGGCCATTGTGAATGGAGCTAAAGAGAAAGGGATGGTCGTTAAAGATGCCGATTCCTTTGACTCGATCCCGGGGCATGGTGTCGTTGCGTATTTTGAAGGCCATCGAATTTTAGCAGGGAATAGAAGGTTAATGAAGCAAGAAGCGGTTGCTTTTGAAAGATTGTTACCGAAAGCAGAAAAGTTGGAAGGTGATGGAAAGACCGCGATGTTCATTGCGATTGATGGCAAGCCAGCCGGTATCATTGCCGTTGCCGATACGCTAAAGGAAAATTCAATTGAAGCGGTAAGCAAATTAAGAAAAATGGGCATCCGGGTTGCGATGATTACGGGTGATAACAGACGGACAGCCGATGCCATTGCCAAACAAGTCGGCATTGACATTGTTTTAGCAGAAGTCCTTCCGCAAGACAAAGCAAATGAAGTCATCAAACTGCAATCGCAAGGATTAAAGGTAGCCATGGTCGGTGATGGCGTAAACGATGCTCCGGCACTTGCACAAGCAGAAGTTGGGATTGCGATTGGCAGTGGTACAGACGTTGCCAAAGAGACGGGTGACATTATTCTAATTAAAGATGATATTCGTGATGTCGTGGGCGCAATTGAAATCAGCAAACGGACAATGAGAAAGGTAAAAGAAAACCTATTCTGGGCCTTTATTTACAATACGATCGGGATTCCACTTGCAGCAGGTCTCTTGTATCCATTTACAGGACTTGTCGTGAGCCCAGAATTAGCGGCATTGTTCATGGCTGTAAGTTCTGTTTCAGTAACATTAAATACACTGTTGCTCAAACGTTTCAACCCTTCGATGAAACAAAAAGGTACACCAAAAAACCCAATGCAGCATGAGCACGAACAGGTGCCTGTAAAAGCGGTGTAGAAAAATAAAAGGAGGTTCGGACAAATGGAATCAAAAGTGGCAAAAATCGCTGCCCTCTACTATGGAGGAATATCAGTCGGAGCTGCTGTGTTGTTTATCCTTCTAACATTAAGCAGCAAGTATGACAATGTTGCCAGGATAGGCGGAGCATTGTGGATCCTGTTACTTGGCTTAATCGTCACAATGCCGATTTTTATCCCTTATGCCAAAAAGAAATTTTCGAGTCAGCCGGTGAGCGAGGAAGAATCCCATTTCGGACACCATCATTAAAAGGAGGAAGCTATATGGGTTGTCATGGAGACCATCACGGGGGACATAAGAAAAAAGATCATCATGACCATTCAGACAGTCACCCGAACCAGCATTCGAATGGCTGTCACGGTCATTCAAACCATCATGGATCCGGTCATTCGCACGGAGGAGCGCATATGTGGTTTATGATTATTGGGGTTGGTATCGCACTTGCCTATCTTTTTCTAAAATAGACCTTTTCATACGATCACAAAAAAGGCTGGAGGGCGTCGATTCTAGTAATTGGCGCTTTTTTCCTGTCTTCTAGCATAAAAAAGACATATTTTGTCCAAAAAATATTGGTTGACTATACAAGTATCGAGGTATATATTTATTGATGTAAGCGATTTACGAAAACGTTTTTTCGAAAACGTTTCAGTTTTGGAAAATATATATTTTAAAGGGAGAGGAAAGAATATGAAAAGAAAGTGGTTGGGAATCGCTTCCGCTGTTGTTTTGGGTGCTGGTCTACTGGCCGGATGCAGCTCGAACGGCGGCAATAATGCTGGAAGCAGCGGCGGCGGAAAAGTGACATTGAAAGTGGGTATGTGGGCATCAAGTCCTGCTGAAAAGAAATTAGTCGATAATCAAATTGCAGCATTTGAAAAAGCAAACCCAAATATTAAAGTAACAGAACAAGTCATTACAGGCAGCTATTTGCAAGCGCTTCAGCCAATGTTGGCATCTAAAACGGCTCCCGATATCTTCTACGTAGATGCCGCGTATGCGCCTGCACTTGAAGACTCGGGTGTATTAGCACCGCTTGATGATTATATTAAAAAAGAAAAAGTGGATACAGCTGACTTCGCTCCAGCTGCTATAGACGCTTTCAAATGGAAAGGCAAGTTATACGGTTTACCAAAAGATTACAATACAATGGCACTTGAATACAATAAAGACTTATTTGCCAAAGCTGGAATTACGGCTCCGCCAAAAACATGGGATGAGCTCATTAAGGACGCAGAATTATTAAAAGCAAAAGGCATTGCACCGCTATCCATGCCGATTGACGTTGCTCGTTACTATCCGCTTGTGAAAGACTTTGGCGGCAGCTATTACGATGCTAAAGCAAATAAAGTAACGTTGGATGATAAAGCAAATGAAGCCGGTTTAAAATTCTTCATTGATAATATGAAAGCGAAAAATTTAGTTCCTCCGAAAGATTTAGGAGGAGATTGGGCTGGCGTTCCATTCTCACAAGGAAAAGTGGCCATGGCACTAGAAGGGGCATGGGTTCTTCCATTTTTGAAAGAATCTGCACCGAATCTAAATTATGGTATTGCTGATTTTCCGACAGCAAATGGTAACAGTGTTAACATGACTTATACAGTCAGCTACTCAATGGCAAAATCAACGAAAAATCCTGATGCAGCTGCAAAACTATTATTCTTCTTGACTGGTAAAGAAGCACAGAAAATGACAGCAGAATCCGGTCTTGCAATTCCTGCGAGAATCAGCCAGCAAGAAGCGTTTTTAAACAGCAATCCAGAATACAAAGCATTTGTAAACGGTGTAAAAGAAGCTGTTCCTTACCAATTTGGAACCTATGGGCAAAACTTCGTAGACGCTATTAATAAGGCAACTGAACAAGGCGTACTGCAAGGCCTTGAGCCATCAAAAGTATTGTCGCAAGCCCAAAAAACCGTTGAAGAGCAATCAAAATAAGTAAAATGGGATGAAATATACCAAATGCAAACTCTTTAAAGTTTGCATTTGGTTCCTGATTTTGTACAGAAGGGACAGCGGAGGATGAAACGAAAAAAACAAAGTCTCTTACGGAGTAAGTTTGACCAAGCAATGACCGGATACCTTTTCCTTTTGCCGGCTCTTGTCGCTTTAATGGTCTTTTTGATCGGTCCGATTTTCTACGCTTTTTATATCAGCTTTTTCAAGTTTTCCTTTTTAGATCCGCAAAATGCCAAATTCGTTGGCTTAGCAAACTATATAAATTTGTTTAAGGATCAAGAATTTTTACGGGCGCTATGGAATACTTCCCTTTATACACTTGGTGTTGTGCCGATTCAAACAGCCATTGCCTTATTCTTGGCCTTGATTGTGAATAACATTCGGGGGAAAACGTTTTTCCGCGTAGCCTATTATCTGCCAACCGTTACTTCAACAGTAGCTGTCAGTGTGATTTTTATGTTTATTTTTCAGCCGGACGGACTTTTGAATAAATTCTTGGCGAACTTCGGCATTCATGGCCCAAACTACTTCAATAGCCCGTCGTTTGCATTGCCGGCGATTATGTTGATGGCCATATGGTCGAGTGTCGGCCAGTTTATGATTATCTATTTGGCTGGCTTGCAGGATATTTCGGAAGAAGTATATGAAGCGGCTGAGCTGGATGGTGCCCGCGGATGGAAATTGCTTTGGTATGTCACGATTCCGTTATTGCGCAGGACGACCTTCTTGAATGTCGTGATGTCGATGATTGGGACGTTTCAGGTGTTTGACCAAGTATATGTTATCTCCGGTGGTAATGGCGGACCATTAAACTCCACACTATCGGTTGTATTGGATATCTTTAACAAAGGGTTTAAGACAATGCAAATGGGATATGCATCAGCCATGGCATTCGTACTGTTCGGTATTATCCTGATCTTAACTCTGATTCAGAACTACTTCTTAGGCAGAGAAGAAAAGTAAGGGGGAAGAAAAATGAAAAAGAATCGTATTGCCCTCTACGTGGTAGCAATCTTCTATTCACTATTAACGTTGATTCCATTTATATGGTCCATTTATACATCACTAAAGCCAACAGATGAAGTTTTTAACTTTTGGACACCGCTGAATAAGTTGAGCTTTCAAAGCTATACAAACATCCTGACGAACTTTCCTTTTGGCAGCTGGTTAGTCAACAGTTTACTAGTAGCTGTGATTGTGACAATTGGCAATCTTTTTGTTAATACACTAGCGGGCTATGCCTTCGCGCGGTTTAAGTTTCCGTTGCGTGGAGTGTTGTTCTATGTCTTTCTGGCAATTATGATGATCCCAGGTCAAGTCCTGCTCGTTCCAATTTATATGTTACTGGCGAAACTTGGATGGATCAATACGTATCAAGGATTAACGATCCCGTTTTTAATGAGCCCGTTTATGATCTTCTTAGCAAGACAATTTTTCCTGGGACTTCCAAAGGAACTAGAAGAAGCAGCGGAGATGGATGGATTGGGAAAATGGGGTGTTTTCTTTAAAATATTCCTGCCTCTTTCAAAACCATTACTTGCCACCCAAATCATCTTTACGTTCCAAGGGAACTGGAACTCATTCCTATGGCCTGTTTTATTAACGACCAGTGCAGATATGTATACACTGCCTGTAGGGTTGAATTCCTTCTATGGCCAGTACAACGCCTATTGGAACAGTGTCTTAGCCGGCGTTATTATGTTGACATTGCCGATGATTATTATCTTTCTTATTTTCCAAAAGCAATTTGTTAAAGGGATTTCGACAAGCGGAATTAAGTAATTGTTTCATCCGTCTAGAAAATAAAAGTGAAATCAGCAGACGAATCCTTGCTGATTTTGTGTTTAATCTCTAAAACGTTTTCGATCTTATTTATTTTTAAAGGAGCAATGGACAATGATGAATTATCGATTAGGAAAAGGTGATTATCAGAATTGGGTTGTTTCTGATGACAGTTTTTCAGTTGACACTTTAGGAAAAAGCGAAGCCGTTATGTACCTTGGAAATGGGTATATGGGTTTGCGCTCCGTAAATGAGGAACCTTATCTTCAAGAAGTAAGGAACTGCTTTGTCGCAGGAACGTTCAATAAATTTGACGAGGATGAAGTAAGCGAACTGCCAAACATTGCCGATGTAACGCGCTTAAACATTCGCATTGATGGGGAGCGGTTCAGTTTGGAATTCGGCGAAACGAAAAATTATGTAAAGCAATTGAATGTAAAGACCGCTGAATTAACGCGGACGTTTGATTGGGTCTCGCCTCAAGGAAAAGAATTGCGGTTTCATTTTAGACGATTTGTTTCATTGGAAAACCTTCATTTAATTGGGATGAAAATGGAAGTGGAATCCTTAACCCACCCTGTTGTGATTTCGTTTGACTCTGGCATCAATGCCCAGATGTCCAATTCAGGTGCCCAGCATTTCCATGAAGGCGAGCGGAGAATCTTTGACAAACGCTTTATTCAGCTGATTCAAACGACAACCGAATCCAAAATCGATATTGTGTTAAACACTGTCCATAAAGTAATGGTGAACGGGAAGGAATTGGAGAAAGAGCCACTAATGGTGATGGATCGGCGGAAAGTATGGCTCCAATTCGAAGCAGAACTTCAGCCGAATGACACGTTAACAATGGAAAAGCTAACGACAATCAATACAAGCAGGGACAAGGAAGTGGACAACGATCACTATACGTTGGCGAACTTGCGCGAACGTTCTCTTGACAATCTGCGTCATGAATTTGAAAAAGGCTACGAAGCGGCATTTGCAGAAAGCAAAGCAGCATGGCAAACAAAAGTTTGGGATCAATACAATTTTACGATTAAAAGTGAAGATCCTTTCGACATGCTTGCACTACGATTTTCCCTTTACCATTTAACGATTATGACACCGGCACATGATAACAGAATGGGAATTGGCGCAAAAGCACTGAGCGGTGAAGGATACAAAGGACACTCTTTCTGGGATACTGAAGTTTTCATCCTGCCATTCTTTACGTATTCAAATCCAGAAATCGCCAAATCTCTCTTGGAATACCGTTATCATGGGTTGGTCGGGGCGCGCAAAAAAGCAAAAGAAAACGGTTATGAAGGAGCCATGTATCCTTGGGAAGCGGCTTGGCCGTCAGACGGTGAAGTGACACCGGTTTGGGGGGCAGTGGATATTGTCACAGGTGAGCAGACAAAAATTTGGTCCGGCTTTATTGAGCAGCATATTACTTCCGATATTGCGTATGCCGTATGGCAGTATTACAAAATTACAAATGACCAGGAATTTATGGATCAATACGGTTATGAAATGATTTTTGATACGGCAAGATTTTGGGCAAGCCGATTAGAGTGGAATGAGGAAAAACAAGAATATCATATTAACGATGTGGTTGGACCGGATGAGTATAAAGAGCATGTTAACAATAATGCCTTTACGAACCATATGGCACATTTCAATATCGAACTGGCAATTCAATATTACCAAGAATTAAAGGAAAAACACCCTGAATTGCTGGCAAATTTGGAAACAAAGCTGGATCTGGAAAATTCCTATTCTGCATGGACGAAGAAAATCAATCAGATTTATTTGCCACAGCCAAGAGAAGCGGATCAGATCATTCCGCAAGATGACACGTATTTAAGCAAAAAGATTATCGACCTTGAAAAATACAAGAAGCAAACAAAAGTGGGATCCATGTTCCTTGATTATAATTTAGAGCAAGTAAATGAAATTCAGGTTTCGAAACAAGCGGATATCATGATTTTATTCTTACTGTTGGAGAACAAATTCCGTCCCGAAGTGAAAGTGGCAAACTTCCATTATTATGAGCCAAAAACCTTGCATGATTCATCCTTAAGCTTGTCGACACATGCAATTTTAGCAAATGACTTAGGGATTGAAGATATGGCCTATTCCCTTTTCAGAAGAGCAGCAGAAATTGACCTTGGTCCTGCCATGCATTCTTCTGATCACGGTGTACATGCTGCATCCATCGGGGGAATCTGGCAATCTGTTGTTCTCGGATTTGGCGGCGTTCGAATGGTAGATGGAAAACTAAGAATCAATCCGCGCTTGCCGAAACATTGGAATGAGCTGACCTTTACGATTCATTGGCAAGGGGACCCGTTACATGTTCAAATGGATCCACATACGTTATCAATCACGTCCGAAAGCCAAGACGATGTGGAAGTCGAAGTTTTTGGCAAAAAATATACATTTGCCAAAGAAACACACATTCAGTATCGAGAACAAAACGAAGTTAGATAAGTTTTTAAGAGCCGGGGAGGTTAAACAGGATGAAAGCAGTTATTTTTGACTTGGATGGCGTGATTACAGATACTGCAGAATGGCACTACTTGGCATGGAAGGACTTAGCCAACAGTATTGGCATTGATTTCAATCGGGAATTTAATGAAGAGCTAAAGGGCATTAGCCGGATGGAAAGCTTGGAGAAAATTCTTGAGCATGGCGGAGTTGCAGATCAATATAGTGAAACGGAAAAGCTGGCGCTGGCCAACACAAAAAATGAAAAATATGTTCAGCTGCTAACACAAATGAAACCAGAGGATATTTTTCCAGGGGTAAAAGAATTTCTGGAAGAGTTAAAAAAGAATGATATTCTCATTGGATTGGCTTCTGCAAGCAAGAATGCCCCGGCTATTTTGGAGTCGCTGAAGATTACATCTTACTTTCAAACAGTGGTCGATCCGGAAGAAGTTGCAAATGGAAAGCCTGCCCCGGATATCTTTTTAAAAGCAGCGGAAAAGCTGGCGGTAAGGCCGAGTGAGTGCATAGGTATTGAAGATTCGACTGCAGGCATTTCTGCCATCAAAGATGCAGGCATGTTTGCAGTTGGTGTTGGGACAGTTGAAAAAATGAAACAGGCTGGGGCGGATTTAGTTCTTGAAAACACAAACCAGCTTGTGTTATCACTATTATTGGAAGAGTTTTCAACCAAGCAAAATTAATGGTTTTGCGGGACGTTTCAATTAGGAAGCAGGGGTTCAAATTGGCTACAATTAAAGATGTGGCGAAAAAAGCCGGGGTTTCTATCGGGGTTGTGTCAAAGGCATTTAATGGCTATCCGGATATTAGCGAGAAAACGAAAAAACGGGTATTTGAAGTCGCAAAGGAACTGGATTATTCACCAAATCTCGTTGCGAAAAACTTGTCTTCCAAAAAGCAAAAGACAGTCGCTTTGATTGCTTCTGGCTATTTTGACAGCGGGATTAAAGATAATAACAACTCGTTCCAAGTGTTTAAAGGTGTTTATGCGGCTGTCGAGCAAAATCAATATGAATTGGCGATTTATTTAATAGATTCAATGAAACAAAAGGAAAAAAGTTATACGCAATTTTGCAAGGAACGCAATATTGGAGGCGTTGTTTTAGTAGGGATCCGGATGGATGATCTCTACTTTAAAGAATTGATCGATGCCAATATTCCTTGTGTGGTTTTGGATGCGAAACCGGAAAATGATAGTGGCATGATCGGGGTGGTTTCAACTGACAATATTGCAGCAAGCAAAGAGATCACCGAGTATTTGTTAAAACGAAACCATCAAGATCTTGTCATTGTTGCAGGCAAAAAGGAGACATGGGTGAATACGGAGCGGCTTGCTGGAGTAAAGCTGGCTTTGGAGGAATCCGGCATTGAGCTATCGGATGTGCAAATCCTACATGCCAATTTTTCGGAAAGTGAAGCATATGAGCAAACAAAAGAATTGCTTAAAACAAAAAAACCGGCTGCTTTCATATGTTTTAGTGATCTAATGGCAATCGGTGTCATGAACGCGGTCAAAGAAGCGGGTCTAACGATTCCGGAGGATGTCTCGGTCACGGGTTTTGACGGAATTTTACTAACCGAGTACACCCATCCTACGATTACAACAATTCAGCAAAACTTCTTTGAAATGGGCAGGCAGGCCGCACTATTGCTTCAAAATTTGATGGAAGGCAAAGCTTGTAAGAAAAATGTTTTTGTCGATTATCAATTAATCGAAAGAGACAGCGTAAAAACAAGTAAGTAACTGGGGAAATTCGAATAGAAAAAGGGGCTGCCGTGCCCCTTATTTTAAATAGCAAGGGAATCGGATGTAAGTCAATTTAATTGTAGGGGTGTTACGAATGGGTAGTCAACGATTGGATCTTCTGGGAGAAATGTGTCCAATTCCGATTTTAAAAGCACAAAAGGCTTTGGAGAAAATGTCTGCTCCGGCTATTTTAACAGTTGTAACCGATCACAGCTGTGTAGAAACGAATTTAAAGGAAACATTTAGACGAAAAGGGTATAAAGTATCCTCCAATGAAGTAATGAATGGTATTTGGGAAATTGATATTCGTAAAGAAGCTTAGCAAAAACCGCTTTTCGTTGATGTGATAAAATGCAAAAAATCCTCTCGAATTGAATGTCCACTCATTTCCTTTGAAAAAGCAACAGAAAAATTCCATTGCAAGTCTGCTGTTTCTACCTCAATGGACACCAAGTTGCCCATATACAATTCTTTTTTAATCACCATGTATGGAAGAAAGGCCATCCCTCTTCCCGATAAGACAAGTGTCTTTATTGCCTCCAATGAATTTAATTCCATCGAAACCTGTAAATCTTCCGTGCCAATTTGATGATTTTCCAATAGATGATCAAGCATATTTCGGGCACAAGTTTCTTTTTGCGGCAGTACAAGCGGCAATTGCTTCAACTCTTCCCAAGTGATCATGCTCGTTCCAACATAACGATGGTTGGCGGACATAACTAGGTGAAGTTTGCTATTAAAAAGATTTTGAATGATCACTTCCGGGTGTTTGTACGTTCCTTGGATAAAGCCGATATGGACGGTATGGTTGGCAATTTCCTCTAAGATTTCTTTTGAGCTAAGCACTTTTTGCTCAATGCGGGCTTTTGGGAATTTTTCTTTGAACATATAAATGCTGCATGGGAGACTGTATTCAGCGATAGAAGGACAAGCGCCAACAACGAGATGATAGTAGGCATTTTCGTTGATCTCCTGCAAGCTCTCCTCCATTTGATTGATGAGCTGTAAAATATTTTTAGCATATTCATAGACAACCTGGCCATGAGCTGTTGCGGAAACGCCATTATTGCTGCGGTGGAGCAGCTTTGTGCCAATTGAACTTTCGAGTGTCTGAATCTGTTTGCTTAGTGCCGGCTGCGTCATATGAAGGTCTTTTGCTGTCTGAGAAATACTTTTATTGGCCACCGTTAAATAAAATGCCTTCAAGGATTCCGTATTCATATTAGCCACCTCCAATCAGGGTATAAACAAACTTTATAAGGTCATGCTTTTGTTTTATAACTATAAAGGAGTATTGTTTTGTATAATTAGATTGTAGCAAACCCGGGGGCGTATATATGTGAAAGTTATCACAATTTTTGGAGGGGATTTTTATGGCTGAGGTTGCAGTAAGTCCGAAAGCCAGAACAAGGCCTGTTAAAATAAAAAAGAATCAGATTCCGTACGCAGCAAGTGTGCTTGTTGTCATTGTCATTGCTGGTATTGTTTTAGGAGCGCAGAATCCAAAGTTGGGGTTAATGTGGGTATTTGGATCGGCTCTTGGTTTTGTCCTGCAGAAATCACGCTTTTGTTTTACCGCATCCTTGCGCGATCCTGTATTAACCGGCAGCACTTCTTTAACAAGAGCGGTTCTGATCGGTTTAGCGGTGGCCACAGCGGGTTTTGCAGCAGTTCAATATAGCGCTTTTTTGAAAAACCCGGCCGTCATTCCCGGCAATATTAACCCAGTAGGACTTCATACAGCGATTGGGGCTGCGATGTTTGGGATTGGAATGGTCATTGCAGGCGGCTGTGCATCCGGAACATTAATGCGCATGGGTGAAGGCTTTATGCAGCAGTGGATCGTGATTGTCGCCTTTATTGGAGGCTCAGTTTGGGCAGCACATGATTTCGGTTGGTGGGAAAAGGCGATGATCCATAACGCTCCAACAGTGTGGCTTCCAAATGTGATTGGCTGGCCGGCCGCAGTCTTCGGTCAACTTGCATTACTGGGATTTCTTTATTGGCTGGCCGATTGGTATGATAGACGAAAAAATAAAGCTTTATAAAACGATTTAGGAGGAGTTTACAATGGCAGAATATCGTTTAGATTGTATGGGAGAAGCTTGTCCAGTACCTCTTTTGAAAGCGGAAAAGAAAATCAAGGAACTTGCTGCAGGAGATGTGCTGATTGTGGAAATCGACCATAGCTGCGCGATGAAAAATGTCCCGGAATGGGCCAGGAAGCAAGGTCATAATGTTGATCTAGAAGAAGTCGATGATGGTGAATGGGAAGTTTATATTGAAAAAGTTGAGTAATTTTTGAGAATGAATGTGAAGTATTTCACGAATTATGTATTGCATTGATTGCTAAATACCTAAAATGAAACTATTTATGTGAAATACTTCACTAATTTTACCTCTTATTCCGTAAGGAGGAGTTAGCGTGAAAATTCAAAGCCATCCAATTTATAAAAAGCTGTTTAAAAATGCCTGGCCTTATTGGCTTGGGGGGCTATTGCTCGGCCTGATCAATATGTTAATGTTTTCGGCAACAGGAAAAGCGTGGGGCGTTACGACCGCGTTTGCGTATTGGGGAGCATGGATATTTCAAGGATTTGGCGGCCATCCGGAAACGTGGGCATTTTTTCAGGGAAACAAAATGGATGCCCTTTTGCATGAAACTATTTTCTCTCATGCAGAATCGATAACAGATCTTGGCATTATTGTGGGGGCGTTTTTCGCTGCTTTGGCAGCATCCCAATTTAAAATTAAGAAAATCAAATCCATGAAACAGGTAGTGGCAGCCATTGCCGGCGGCCTGTTAATGGGATATGGCGCTCGCCTTTCGTTCGGCTGCAATATTGGCGCTCTGTTTAGCGGGACAGCTTCGTTATCTTTGCATGGATGGGTCTTCATCATCTTTATATTCATAGGGGCTTGGATTGGCAGCAAAATTTTAGTGAAGTGGATCATGTAATCGATAGGGAGGGATTGGGTATGGAGAAAAAAAGAGAACAATATGATGTCGTCATCATTGGCGGCGGTGCTGCAGGGATGACAGCGGCAATTTACTGCGGGCGGGCAAGGCTGAAGACTCTTATGATTGAGAAGTCTTTAACTGGCGGCCTTGCAACCTATACAAATGAAATTGAAAATTATCCGGGTTTTCCAGAAGGAAGCACCGGTTTGGATTTAATGAAGCAGTTTGAACTCCAGGCAAAAAAATTTAATGTCAAAATTAAGTTGACTGATGTCCAAGGTCTTGTGATCAAAGAAGATCGTAAAATTGTGCAGACATTCAGGGTTGATTATGAAGCGAAAGCTGTCATTGTCGCAACAGGAGGCAAACCTCGGCTCACAGGCGCAAAGGGTGAACAGGATTTTCTCTTTGATAAAGGAATTTCTTTCTGTGCGACATGTGATGCTGCCCGGTTTGCCGATAAAGAAGTTGTCGTTGTGGGCAGCGGCGATGCCGCAATCGAAGAAGGTATGTTTCTAACGAAATTTGCCAAAAAAGTAACGGTGTCCGTGATCCATGATGAAGGGGTAATGGATGCGAATAAAATTGCCCAAGAGCAGGCAATGAACAATCCGAAAATGCAGTTTATTTGGAACACGGTTGTGGATGAGTTTGTTGGTGAAGACTTTCTGCAAACCGTTATCCTAAAAAATATAAAAACGGGGGAAAGGATACCTGTTTCAGTCGATGGCTGCTTTCTCTTTATTGGCTATATTCCAAATACGGATATTTTTAATGGAATTCTGGCTTTGAATCAACAAGGATATATTCAAACAAATGAAAGAATGGAAACGTCTGTACCAGGGATATTTGCTGCAGGCGATGTGCGTGAAAAATGGTTGCGCCAAGTTGCTACGTCCGTTGGTGATGGAGCCATTGCTGGCTTTGCCGCTGAACGCTATATTGCAGAAAGTGAATATGTGGAAAACGAGTTGCTTCAGAAGGAGCTTCCTGGGATTGTGTATTGTTGGGATCCAACCATCCCGGAATGTCGGAATTGGATGGCGATTGTCGATGAAATGAAAAATAAGTATAGTGGTAAATTAAAGGTCGACTATATTGACTTATACAAGGGAGCAACCTTAGCAAGAAGGTTAGGCCATTCGGGCGGGCCGGCGATCATTGCTATTCGAAATGGTGAGGTTGTGAATCGTGTTTCCGATCTATCGGGGGAAGCGATAGAAAAGGCCATATTGGAGCTTGTCTCTGAGCTGGAGGTTTCCATTTAAGGCAAAACAAGAACGCAACAAAACTCAAGTGAAAAGCCGTAGGATAAAAGGTGTTGGGTAAATTCCCCGACGCCTTTTAAAATTTTATGAGAAATCCGGATAGTTTGCTTTTAAATGGTATTTCATTACAAGAACGAATTTCTATACCCATGTCACGGTTGATGGATTATAATGAGAATGATAAATTTATAGTAACAATCGCATGTGGCAAGCCGGAAAACTAAGGAGAGTTTTTAGTATGAAAACTTGGGTAAAAGTCGTTATCATCATTGATATTCTGATCATTTTAGCGATTATTGGCGGCGAGATCTTTTTTAGAATATGAAGATCCTGGCGGAACCAGAACATACGGAAAGATTTCGCAGCGCTCTCATCAACTTCATATATGGACTGGCTGCACCCGTTTTCGTGAATTTACCAGCAGCTGTACCCCACTTAATAGACTTAATAGGTTTGCAGCAAAACCATTATGGACACTGGATTGAAAATGTCCAATATTTCCTCAGTACATACCTCTGCTGATCTCCCCAGCGTGCAACGAAATAGATCCGATAAAAAGTAGAAATCATCTTAAATCTAAAGTTGCTCATTCTGGAATAAAAAATGAATTTGTTATAAACTGGGTAGTTGAAATAGAAAAATAGTAGTAGCTGAAGCGAGTAGATGGACTGAAATGTACCATAAAGACTCCAAAAACCAACCTGAATAAAAGCAGATGTTTGAACGTTTAGAAAGGCTGTGATGAGTGATGAGAATAGTGATCGCAATTGCAATGGTCGTGATGATTCTATTAACAGGCTGCCAACAAAAGGAAGTCAAGCAATATCAGAATGGAAAATTAATTTTTGAAGGTACATTGGATCAAAATGGACAGCGGGAGAAAGGCAAACTGTACGATAGCAAAACAGGCAAAGTTGAATTTGACGGTTTGTTTCGCAATGGCCTAATGTATAAGGGCACGTTGTATGATAAAAACGGGAAAAATCCACGGCCTTATGAAGAGTGAAGAATAGTAAGATCATCCGGTTAATCACCATCTCTAAAAAGCAGATAACTCCAGAAAGTAAAGGAGGCGTCTGCTTTTTTAGCTAATTTATATCCATAAATTCTGAACGCATAAGGGCAACTATGCCTCTGTCTTCGCCAAGCGGCAAGATTTCTTTATAATACCAGACTTTACTTTATATCTTAACTTATCATCCAGACCAGTAAAAGGGAAAAACGGGTTGATAGAGACGTTTATCGCCGTAAAGATACAAATAAAAATGAGGAATATTTTCAGGGTAAACCGGTCATTACTAGCTTTCCTAATGCCCAATTCTCCAATTTTTTAGGGTAAACAGGTCATTACTGGCTTCCCTAATGCCCAATTCTCCAATTTTTTAGGGTAAACAGGTCATTACTGGCTTCCCTAATGCCCAATTCACCAATTTTTTAGGGTAAACAGGTCATTACTGGCTTCCCTAATGCCCAATTCACCAATTTTTTAGGGCAAACCGGTCATTACTAGCTTCTCTAATGCCCAATTCTCCAATTTTTTAGGGTAAACCGGTCATTACTAGCTTTCCTAATGCCCGATTCTCCAATTTTTTAGGGTGAACGGTCATTACTGGCTTCCCTAATGCCTGCTTCTCCTGTATTTCAGTGTTCACCGGTCATTACTAGCTTCCCTAATGCCCAATTCTCCAATTTTTTAGGGTGAACCGGTCATTACTGGCTTCCCTAATGCCCAATTCACCAATTTTTCAGGTCAAACCGGTCATTACTAGCTTCCCTAATGCCCGATTCTCCAATTTTTTAGGGCAAACCGGTCATTACTAGCTTCCCTAATGCCCAATTCACCAATTTTTTAGGGCAAACCGGTCATTACTGGTTCACCGAACGCCCCTCGGAAAGCGAGTGCCTGGAGCGGAAATCAACAGCCTCCGTTTATCCGCCAAACTAAAAAGGGGCGGGCGGCTTTTGCCCGATTTTTTTAGTTGTATTGAATTATGTCTAGTGGGGAAAATAAGGAAAATCCTTTGGAGCGAATGCATATGTCACTTTTTTCCTGGTTTAAAAGGCAACAGCCAGCAGAGGGAAAGAGTCCAACTGAACCCGTTTGCTTAGGGGCTCAGTTTCAAGAGCAAATGGGTTGGCTGCGAAATTCGTTGAAGCAATGTTCTGATGTGCATTTTCATCATCTCACTGCAAATGGAGCTCGGTTAGGGGTTGTATATCTTCAGGGAATGATCGATCAATCTTTATTTGATGAAACGATTTTAAAACCCATCTTGGCAGATGGATTTGCTTCGTCAAAAGCGGAGTTCTTCTATAAATTGCTTGACTTGAAACAAGTGAGTACGATGTCAAGCACGGTTCATACCGACATGAACAAGGCTGTTCAAAGTGTGTTGGACGGAAATGTCCTGATCGTTATCGAGGATGAAAGCAGAATGCTCTCGTTTCCATTGACACGTTTTGAAAAACGGGCAGTTAGTGAACCAGCGAATGAAAATGTGATTAGGGGACCGAGAGATTCGTTTGTTGAAGATATTTCAACAAACTTGACATTAATACGAAGGAGAATTAAAACTCCTTCGTTAAAAATGGAACAGCTGCTGGTTGGGAAATTCACGCAAACAAAAGTAGTCATAAGTTATATCGAGGGAGTTTGTAAACAGAAACTAGTTGATGAAGTGAAACAACGATTAAGCCATATCCAGATGGATGGAATCTTAGGGAGCAGTTATTTGGAAGAGTGTATTGAGGATCATCGCTTCTCTCCTTTTCCGCAAACGGAAAAAACAGAGCGGCCGGATGTTGCCGCCGCAGCGCTTTTACAAGGAAGAGTTGTTATTTTTGTCGATGGAACACCAATCCCCATCATCATGCCAGTTAATTTTTATATGTTTCTGCAATCGGCGGAGGATTATTATCAGCGCTATTTTTCAGCAAGCTGGATCCGCTGGATTCGTATGGCCTTTTTATTAACATCGCTGCTTTTTCCCTCCGTATATATTGCAGTAACGACTTTTCATCCGGAAATGATCCCGACGAGCTTGCTGATTAGCGTAGCAGCGGCTCGGGATAATGTACCATTCCCGGCCTTTGTCGAGGCATTTATGATGGAGATAGCGTTTGAAGGATTGCGGGAGGCAGGAATTCGCACGCCAAAAGCGATTGGTCAGGCGATCAGCATTCTTGGTGCTTTGGTGATTGGTCAGGCGGCTGTTCAGGCAGGGATTGTGTCTGCCCCAATGGTGATTATCGTTTCCCTGACCGGAATTGCCAATTTTATCATTCCGCATTATGATCTAGCTTTTACGATTCGCTTCCTGCGTTTTCCAGTCATGTTTCTGGCAGCATCTTTCGGGATCTTTGGTCTGATGGTCGGCATGCTGCTCATTTATATTCATATGGTCAGTTTGCGTTCGTTTGGGATGCCCTATCTGGCTCCAACTGCGCCACTACGGGTGCAAAATTTAAAAGATGTTTTTATCCGGGCGCCTTGGTGGACGTTAAATCAAAGTACAAGTCATCGAAATGCCGGCGAGGATGATGAAGATTGAAAAAGAGTTTAATCTGGTTGGTTATCCTAAATACCTTTTTTTTATCAGGATGTTGGTCGCGGGTGGAAATAAATGACCGATTATTTGTGTCCGGTTTTTTTGTCGATAAAACGGATGACGGAAAATTGGAGTTGACCTTATCATTCCCACTGCCAAACCGCCTGACCTCCATGAATTTAGGAGGATCGAGCCCATCTGGGAATCCATATACAACCGTAACAAAGTCAGGGAACAATTTGGCAGAGATTTATCGTAGGATACAGGTCGATTTACCCCGAAGAATTAGTTGGGGGCATACAAAGGTAGTCGTAGTTGGCAAAGAAATGGCCAAGCAGGGAATTGAGCCGATCCTTGAATTTACCGTCCGTGATCCTACCTTTAATATTCGTACTTCAATATTGGTTGCTCCTGGGAAAGCAAAAAATATTGCCCATTTGACCCCGGTATTTGAACGATTCCCTTCGGAGGTGGTTCGTGAATTTACACAGAAGAACAATACTTTAAATACCACGGTAAAGGACTTCGTTGAAACAGAAAATGGCGATATGATCGTAGGTTTATTAACGATCGGAAAGGAAAAAATGGTTAGTGAAAAAGGAAAAAAAGGGATTTGGGTCGGAACTGGGGGAATGGCCTTATTTAAAGGTTTCAAAATGGTAGGACGTCTGAATCAAAGGAAAGGTCGCGGCGCTCTCTGGCTGAGAAATCGCATGGAAAATGCCGGAGTCACCTTGCCTTCACCTACTGATCAAAAACCAATAAGTTTAATGGTATTAAAATCCAACACAAAAATCCGCCCATCCAAAAACCAACTGTATTCCTTTGATATTTTAGTTGATGCGGAAGATGATGTTTTAGAATCTGACTCCGACATGAATTTAACAGATCCTCGACTGATTCGGTTGCTGGAGAAAAAGGCGGAAAAGGAAATAAAGGGGAGAATAACAGAAGCTTTTAGAGTATCACAACGAAAAAAGGCAGATGTGTTTCAGCTGGGTTCTTATTTATCATGGTATCAACCAAAAGTATGGAAAGTTGCCAAAAAGAATTGGGCCTCCATTTATAAGGAAAAAGTAAGGTTGAATATTCATGTTCATCTACATATTAAAAGACCAGGAAGTGAGAAAAATCCTTTTTGGCTAAAGGGAAAATAAGTGATGGTTACAGTAATGATCTCCTTTTTCATAATTGCTTTTTTCGAATGGAATGAGTTAAAAAGAAAAAATCGCAAGAAACGAACATATGTCATTGTTTTTGCCATAATGGGAATGTCGTTGCTTTACTGTTTGTTTTCGATTTTGCTGTTTAGATATATTCCAAGCCCGAATGACTTGATTCAATTCTTATTTCAGCCATTGCAGAAGAAAATTTTAGGGTAGGTGAAGAGGTTGAACCAAGAGAGGATTACCCAAAACCAACTTTTGTTGTTTTTTACCCTTTACTTTTTTTCCACTGCCGTCGGGTTTTCTTTCGGGCCGCTTGTCAAGCAAACCGGATATGACGCGTGGATCGTTCTATACATAGGTGCTTTGTGTGGGGTTCTTTTTGCCTTTTTTACGTTAAAACTGGCAAAGCGAAGGCCGTATGAATATTTGGTTCATTATGGAAAAGAAATTTTACCGATTTGGATACATGTCCCATTTATGATGGTTCTCTTCTTTTTCTATTTGCATTTAGGTGCGTATATTTTAAGGGAATACGAAGATTTTATGGTGCAAACCTACCTGCCAACAACACCTGGTGTTGCGGTGGGAATCATTTTTGGGTTTGTGATTGCTATTACGGTCAGGTTGGGAATCGAGACTCTGTTTCGAACAGCGCAGGGCCTGTTTTTTATCATTTTGGTTGCCGTTTTTCTGCAGAACTTTTTTATCGGGAATGAGTTTGAGTGGGATCGGTGGATGGCATTTGTTACAAACCACCAGCTTCCAGGTTTCTTTAAAGGGGTCTATTCGATTGCCCCATGGTTTGGAGAAGTCGTTCTCCTGATCTTTTTCTTTCCATTGATTTCTGAAAATAAGAAAACATTGAAATCAATTATGTGGGCCTCGGCTATTTCGACGACGATGCTTGTTGTAAATGTGGTCTCCATCCTTTTTCTGTTTGGTCCTGATCTGGCAAGCCATTTGACCTATCCGACACTTGAGATGATTCGCTATATTCATATCGCTGATTTTATTGAAAACTTCGATCCATTAATGGTTGCGATTTGGTCAACGACCGTTTTTTTGAAAGTAAGTATTGCACTATATGTGGCTGTTATAATCTTTTCGCAGTTGTTTAAATTAAAAGACTACCGTCCGTTAACCTTTTCGTTGGCGATGGTGATGATTACAATGTCTTTGCAAATGTCCGAGAATACAGCAGAACTGAATGACTTTTTTGAAATATCGTGGGCAACATTCGCCTACTTTGTCGAATTCATTCCAATCCTTTATCTCGTGGTGGATACGATAAAACGGAGAAATATCAAACAGAAAAATGCGGACAGAAAAATAAGCGAAATTTGAAATCGGAATTGGGGTTGAAGTTAGGAAAAGGTATGAGACTGCAAAAAAATTGTGTAAAATAGAAATAAACGACATGAAAAATTTAACAAGAGGGAAATGCGAATGCATTTTCGTGGAACGGTAGCTAACTATCTATGGACGCTCGTTATTTTGCAATCCCCGGAAAATCAAACGATTCCCCTTTTGATTTCAAATCTGGGATCTAGTTATTAGACTGATTTTGGAATTATTATGACGGCAATCGGAGAGGTCAATAAGAAAGGTTCATAGAGCCCTTCAGTGATGAAAAAGAGAGGGAGAGGTCAAAAAGAAGTGTTCATAGAGCCCTTCAGTGTTGAAAAAGAGAGGGAGAGGTCAATAAGAAGTGTTCATAGAGCCCTTCAGTGATGAAAAAGAGAGGGAGAGGTCAAAAAGAAGTGTTCATAGAGCCCTTCAGTGATGAAAAAGAGAGGGAGAGGTCAATAAGAAGCGTTCATAGAGCCCTTCAGTGATGAAAAAGAGAGGGAGAGGTCAAAAAGAAGTGTTCATAGAGCCCTTCAGTGATGAAAAAGAGAGGGAGAGGTCAATAAGAAGTGTTCATAGAGCCCTTCAGTGATGAAAAAGAGAGGGAGAGGTCAATAAGAAGTGTTCATAGAGCCCTTCAGTGATGAAAAAGAGAGGCGTGGTAGCAACATTGCCAGCAGCCCTTATCTTTTTCATTATGCAGAAACATTTTGTTGCTGGAATGATGGGGTCTGTAAAATAGTTGTGAATGAATATAGAAAGGATTGTGCACGATCATGACAAAAAATCCTGATCTTAGCTGGTTATCGGATGTAAAGGTGTTTGCGGTTAACCGGCTTCCGGCTCATTCAGATCATACGTATTATGAGACGTTGGCGGAGGCGAAGAAGGCTGGTTCAATGGCAATGCGATATGAGTTGAATGGAAATTGGAAATTCCATTATGCTGTAAACCCTGCCAATCGTCCGGAGGAATTTTATCAAAGTGATTTTGATTGCTCTTATTGGGGAAACATCACCGTACCTGGACATATTCAGCTCCAAGGTTATGGGCAGCCGCAGTATGTGAATACCCAATATCCTTGGGATGGACACCATGAGATTCGTCCGCCGGAAATTCCACTGGATGATAATCCGGTTGGAAGCTATGTGAAACACTTTGTATTGCCTGAGCAGATGGAAAATCAACCGGTCTATATCTCCTTTCAAGGAGTCGAATCTGCATTTTATGTATGGTTGAATGGAGAATTTGTCGGCTATAGCGAGGATTCCTTTACCCCTGCTGAATTTGAATTGACCCCATTTATTACCAAGGGGGAAAATAAGCTGGCTGTTGAGGTATACCAGCGAAGTACTGGCAGCTGGCTTGAGGATCAGGACTTCTGGCGCTTCTCCGGAATTTTCCGAGATGTATACCTCTACACCGTCCCGAAAGCACATATTTATGATTTGCATATTCGAGCTGAGCTTGATTCCACTTTTACAAAGGGAACCATTCAAGGAGATTTTCAGCTATTGTTCGCGGCAAACACTGCATCCAAAATCGTTGTGGAGCTTGAGGATCCAACTAGTGATCTTATCGCAGTAAAACAGGCTGAAAGGGATAGCAGCGGCAATTGGACGCTCTCGATGGATGTGGATCAGCCAAAGCTCTGGAGTGCTGAAAAGCCATATTTGTATCGCCTTTATATCCACGTATACGATGAGCATGATCAATTGGCAGAGGTGGTTCCCCAGAAGATCGGTTTTCGACGGTTTGAGATGATGGATAAAATCATGCACCTAAACGGCAAGCGCATTGTTTTTAAAGGAGTAAACCGGCATGAGTTCAACTGCCGAAAGGGCCGTGCGATCACCAAAGAAGACATGCTTTGGGATATTCAGACAATGAAACGCCATAATATTAACGCCGTTCGCACGTCTCATTATCCAAATCAAAGCTACTGGTATGAGCTATGTGATGAATACGGTATTTATGTGATCGACGAGATGAACCTTGAAACGCATGGATCATGGCAAAAAATGGGCGCTATTGAACCTTCATGGACTATTCCGGGAAACAAACATGAATGGCAGCATATTGTTATGGACAGAGCCATTTCAATGTTTGAACGGGACAAAAATCATCCGTCCATCTTAATTTGGTCGTGCGGCAATGAGTCATACGGCGGCGAAGTAATCTTAAATGTATCCCGTTATTTCAAATCGGTTGATCCAAGCAGACTGGTACACTATGAGGGCGTTTTCCACACACCTGAATACAAAGAAACAAGTGATATGGAAAGCCGCATGTATGCAAAACCGCATGATATTGAAAACTATTTAGCAGATGATCCGAAAAAGCCGTATATCAGCTGCGAGTATATGCATGCAATGGGGAATTCCCTTGGCGGTATGTACAAATATACGGATCTGGAAAAGAAATACCCTATGTACCAAGGCGGCTTTATTTGGGATTTTATCGATCAAGCGATGATCAAAAAGGACCGCTACGGAAAAGAATTTTTGGCCTACGGCGGGGACTTTGGCGACCGTCCGACAGATTACGGCTTTTGTACAAATGGAATTGTTTACGCCGACCGCAAGCTTTCACCAAAAATGCAGGAAGTAAAATTCTTATACCAAACTATCAAACTTGTACCAGATAAAGACGGCGTAACGATTGTAAATGAAAATCTTTTCAGCAATACGGCTGGCTGCAACTTTGAGTATGCTTTGTTTCTTGAAGGCAAGGAGCTTTATCGCCATCAACTTGAGATCAGGGTTGAACCACAAAGTGAGCATAGACTAGAATTCACTTGGCCAGTAGGCGTATTTAACCAACCAGGTGAATACTGCATTCAAACTGCTTTTAAGGTAAAGAAAAGGTCTAGTTGGGCAGAGGCCGGCCATGAGGTTGCCTTTGGGCAATTTGTCTTTGCGGAGGGCCAAAAGGTGGAGCTGCCGTCTTATAGTGGAAAATTGCGAGTGGTACAGGGAGATGTCAATATTGGTGTTCACGGCCGAGATTTTTCAATCCTTTTTTCAAAACAAGTGGGCAGTTTGGTTTCGGTCAACTATGCCGGAAGGGAAATGATTGCCCTGCCGCCGGTACCGTTGTTTTGGCGGGCAACGACCGATAATGACCGCGGTTTTGGCCAGAACTTTCACTCCGGTTTATGGTACGCAGCCAGCCTTGCACGTAAATGCGTTGGGGTTGAGGTAAATGAAGGCAAGAACGATCTTACGGTCCTATTTACTTACCATTTTTCGATTCATCGGGAAATGGAGGTCAAAGTAAGCTATACGGTTTATCCTGATGGTAGCATTCAAGTTCGATCCGGCTATCACGGAGCGGAAAACTTGCCGCAGATGCCCATCTTTGCCCTATCCTTTAAGCTTTCGGCTGATTATGACCAATTGGAATGGTATGCTTTGGGGCCGGAGGAAAACTACTCGGATCGTGCTTGCGGTGCCCGGCTTGGAATCTTTAAAAATACAGTTGCCGATCAAGTAGCAGGCTATGTCATGCCGCAGGAATCGGGGAACCATACGGGCGTCCGTACGGTCAGGATAACAAACCAAAAAGGACAAGGAATCAAAATTTCTTCAGGCGAGAAACCGGTGGAATGCACGATTTCTCCTTATACAGCGTTTGAACTGGAACATGCTTCCCATCATTTTGAACTTCCGCCGATTCATTATACAGTCGTGACCGTTGCTGGCCGGCAGATGGGGGTTGGCGGCGATGACAGTTGGGGTGCGCCGGTTCACGATGAACATCTTTTGCATGCGGATCAGAATATGGAATTTGCGTTTCGGATTCAGAGAGTATAAGAGAAAGGTTTTTTAAATGAAAACTCGCCGACTGGCGAGTCCCTAAGGACGAAGACAGAGGCGTAGTTGAATTTATCCCGCTCGTTGACGCCACATCCTGTGGCACTCGCCTGACTAGGACTTCCTGTCCGTCGTGCGTTCAGAATTTATGGATATAAATTCTGATTAGCCAAGAAAGAGTCTGATTGCCCCAGGCTCTTTCCTTTTACGTTAATGATAGGTTAGGTGAAGAGAATGCAGATCCATATTAATGAAGAAAAGAAACAATTTCATTTAACGAATGGTCAAATCAGTTATATTTTTCATGTCATGAAAAATGGCCAACTTGGCCATCTCTATTATGGTAAGGCACTAAAGCACCGGGATGATTTCTCCCATTTTCAGCGATATGATGTGCCAACAGCAGCGAGCTGTCACCCATATCGGGATGATCCTGCATTTAGTTTGGAAACCGTTCGACAGGAATATCCGGTATATGGAAGTTCGGATTTTCGCGAACCTGCCATAAGTGTATCAAACCCGAATAAAAGCCATATTCCTGCTTTTCAATACTACTCCTGTTGTGTGCTGGAAGGTAAGCCGGTTTTAGAGGGATTACCGGCGACTTATGCCAATGATCCAGACGAAGCCAAAACGCTTCGAGTTGTATTAAAGGATGACTTTCTGAATGCCGAGCTAGAGTTGAGTTATACTTTGTTTAAAAACAAGCCAGTTATCACAAGAAGTGCAAAGGTAAAAAATAATGGCGAAGAGAATTTGATCATTGAAAGAATGATGGCAGCATCCCTTGATCTACCGGATAAGGAATTTATTTTTACGCATCTGGCAGGCACTTGGGCAAGAGAACGGCATGTAAAAGAAAGAGTACTGGAAATGGGTATCCAATCCATTTCCAGTATACGTGGAGCAAGTTCCCATCATCATAATCCCTTTTTAGCGTTAAAACGTCCAACCGCGACAGAGCATACTGGCGAGGTATATGGCTTCAACTTCGTGTATAGCAGCAATTTTATCATGCAAGTAGAAGTGGACCATTATGATATGGCACGACTTACCATTGGGATTCATCCGTTTGGATTTAAGTGGAATTTAGCGCCGAAGGAATCGTTTCAAACACCGGAAGTTGTGATGGTTTATTCGGATCAAGGACTGAACGGAATGAGTCAGGCTTTCCATCAATTGTACCGGGAAAACTTAATTGCAGAGCGGTGGAAGCAGGTGGAACGCCCCATTTTGATTAACAATTGGGAAGCCACTTACTTTGACTTTAATGAAGAAAAGCTCGTAAACATTGCTAAATCAGCAAGTGAGTTAGGAATTGAGTTATTTGTCCTTGATGACGGATGGTTTGGAAAAAGAAATGATGATACATCTTCTCTTGGTGATTGGCATGTGGATCAACGTAAACTGCCAAATGGTTTAGAAAGTTTAGCAGAAAAGGTAAGGGCAACCGGGATGAAATTTGGTTTATGGTTTGAACCAGAAATGATTAGCCCAAATAGCGATTTATTTCGCGAGCATCCAGATTGGGCAGTAGGGATGTTAAACCAGCCGAGTACATTAGGGCGCAATCAATTGGTACTGGATTTTTCAAGACCGGAGATTGTCGAATATCTTTATGGCAAAATGTCTTCGATCATTAAGCAGACAGGCCTCTCTTATATTAAATGGGATATGAACCGGAATATAACAGAAGCCTTTTCAGCCAAACTACCTGCATGCCAGCAAGGGGAATTTTTCCATCGTTATATTTTAGGCGTCTATCACTTATATGAACGATTGACCAATGAATTCCCAGATGTATTATTTGAATCGTGTGCAGGCGGCGGGGGACGCTTTGACCCGGGAATGCTGTACTATGCTCCGCAAGCGTGGGCAAGTGATGATACCGATGCGGTTGAAAGGTTAAAAATTCAATACGGGACATCGTTCGCCTATCCATTATACAGTATGGGTTCGCATGTTTCCGCGGTTCCGAACCATCAAACATTACGGAAGACACCCCTTGCCACTCGTGCCAATACAGCATACTTTGGCACATTTGGTTATGAGTTAGACCCGCTCAAACTGTCAGATGAAGAGCGGCAAGAGATAAAAGAACAGGTTGCTTTTTATAAGAAATACCGAAAACTGATCCGGGATGGCCAGTTTTACCGGTTGGTAAGTCCATTTACCGGTAACGAGGCTGCCTGGATGGTGGTTCGTGATGACCGATCTGAAGCAATCGTTGGCTGGTATAAGGTGTTGGCGACACCGAATTCTCCTAAGCACCAAACGTTAAAGCTGGTTGGCTTAGACCAAGAAAAGGTATATCAAGTTAACGGACTTAAACAAATGTTCTATGGTGATGAGTTAATGCAAGTAGGTCTTCCGCTTCCAACTGAGTTTAATGGTGTCAATGGCAACAATGCGAAACGCGGCGGGGATTTTCAATCGGAAGTTTTCTATTTTAAACAAGTGTAAATTCTAAAAATGAACATGCAAGAAATTCAGCAAAGTTGATTATTTGGGATTTCCAATTTTATCATTATGAATTAAGTTTACCTCACTAAGTGTCTGACCCATTATTCAGTTAAAGGCCGTAGTAAATGAGTAAAGGCTCAATTGCTTATAATAATTTTGAGCAATTGAGCCCCTCTTTATAAAATGAAGTACCTTTTTTGCCTCATAGCTTTTCTGTATATTCTTTAAAACTGTGCTACTCTTTTGTATGAGATGTTGAGTGACCATAAAGTTGTTTAATTACAAATAAAGTCGTTTAATTTACAATAAAGTTGTTTAAAAAGCACACGTTATCGATTACAATTAAAGTAATCGAACGTGTGTTTTTTGTTGTGATGAAGCTTAAGGAGGTGATAAATGCGTGGCCAATGCTAAATACAGGATCAAAAAGAGAAAAGATGCTTTAAAGGAATTAAACGAGTTAGTAGAAAGAAATTCTAATCTATTGATTATCCATTACTCTTGCGAAAGTTTTTATAATATTAAGGATGGAAGAACGCCCCGAATTACTTCTATTGCAGTAAGGTATTTCAATACCGGACAAACAATTTCTTTTTCAATTCATAAGGTGGCAGAGAAACAGGGTAAATTGAATAGCATAGAGGATCACTATAATGAATTAGAAAAGTCCATGTTAGATGAATTTTATCAATTTGTTTCAACTCATATCAACTACAAATGGATTCACTGACATGAGAGATATAAATTTTGGATTTGAGGCTATTAACCACCGATATAGTGTTCTTGGTGGGACGCCAGTTATTATTCATGACAATAATAAGTATGACTTGGCTAGAAAAATGGTTGATATATATGGAAACTATATTAAGGAACATCCAAGATTTGAAAAATTAATAGATAAAAATAACATAACCAAGAGAGATTTTCTCAGTGGCGCTGCAGAGGCAGAGGCATTTGAAAATAAAGAGTTTGTAAAACTTCATCAATCAACGTTAAGAAAAGTAGACATACTCCACAGTATTGTTGAAAGAATCATTGAAAATAACCTGAAAACCGACACTACTTTAAGAGAAATATACGGTTTTACCCCACAAGGATTGTATGAATTAATGAAGGGAAATTGGGGATATAATCTTTTAGTATTTCTGTTAGGAGCCGTACTTTCAGGAGTAGTTGGGTATATTATTACACTTTTATTAATGTAGAAGGAGGTTGATAAAATGTCTAAACGCCAAACTGGTTGGACCGAAAAGAAAATTGCCCGGTATTATAAAGAAGGTCGTGGCCAAGGAGAATTAGGAAATTATAAGCCTTGGCTAACGATCCAAGATGTGCCGTCCAATGGTCGTGCACATCGCGACATTGGCTGGAAAACAAAGCGTGAGCATCACCTTTTATCTGACCTTGAATACAATTATTTTTGTTTACTTGACTGGTCGGATAGTGTAATTGACATTCGAGAGCAGTTTCCCATTAATAGGGAAATCACCACAAAAATAGCTGAAGATATGAACATTACGCATCCCCTAGACTCTTCAACACAGACCCCAATCGTAATGACTACAGACTTTCTTATTACACTACGGTATGATTCAAAAATTAATTATATTGCTAGAACTATTAAACCTGAAAAAGAGCTTAATGATACTAGAGTTATTGAAAAATTTGAAATTGAACGGGTTTATTGGGAAGATCAAGGTGTTGATTGGGCAATTGTAACAGAAAAAGATCTTCCTAAAACAATAATTGAAAATTTAAAGTGGCTGCGGTCTTCTTATAAACTCCCCGATACTACAGATAGTAACTTTGTATCTATTTTGTTAGAAAAACTAAGCACAAGAACTGGCACGATTTTAAATAATTTAAAAGAGTTTGATGAACAATATCATCTTGAAAAAGGAACAGCTTTATCTCTTTATCGGCATGTTATTGCGAACAAGTTAGTCAAATTAGAAATGACAAAAAAGTTTGAATTAACTGCTGAGCTATCAACTATTGAGGTATTACCGTTGAACCTTGAAGAAAAGAGGTGGGCTACTTGAATTTTTTTATAAATGAAATTCTGCAGGATGTTATACAAAATAAGTTGTTCCGTATCTTGTGGATAGATGATGATAATACAATAGCTTTTATCATTGAATTAAATAATGAGAAGGCCCTTCCTATTAAACAGATGATTTCAGAAATGAGAGAAGAGATCGTTATGGGGAATCTTATTAAATTAAAAGATGACCCCTTTATCGTTAATACCATTGAGAAATACACGCAGAAACATATTGATTCTCGTGATCAAGCATGGCAAATCATAAAAGAAATGGTTCTGGACGAGCCTGATATTTATGAAAAACATATAAGAACCGTTTATATAAAAAAAGCTAAGGAAGCTTATGGAGTATCTTATCCTACTATAAGAAAATATTTATGTAAGTACTGGCAAAGAGGAAAAACAATCAATGCCCTCCTGCCAGATTATCAAAACTCAGGCGCTAGAGGAAAGGAAAGAGCTGCTGGAGCAAAAAAGAGAGGTAGACCCCCAAAATTTGCGACGACAGGTGTCAATGTAGATGAAAAAACAAAGAGACTGTTTCGTGTTGCTCTTGAAAAATATTATTTAACCTCTAAAGAAAACAAATTAACAGATGCTTATAAAATGATGGTGAAAGAATTTTATGCAAAAGATATATG